>NZ_JBHXVG010000003.1:37716-507587 GCF_042672405.1 Streptomyces sp. NPDC127197
GGTCTGGGGGGGTGACCCCGCCGTTATGGGGCCGGGGCCGCCCCTCGCGCTCTGCGCCGCCCCCCTGGCCCGGTGCCGGGGGCCCCCCCGGGACCCCCGCCGGGGCGGGGCCCCTGGCGCAGCGGGCGACGTCGCCCGCAGGCACGGCATGATGCTGCTCATCCCGGGGGGTTCGGCCCGCGCGCAGGGCCCGGAGCACGCCCCCGCGGTGTGCGGTCCGCCGCTTCCCGCGCCCGCAACTCGCCCGCTTCTCCGCTGAAGACGACCGCACCGCGGCGCAGTTCGTACACGAGGGCAGCCCGGCCGTGCAGGTCGGGCGGCAGCCGCTGCTCCGCCAGGACCACGCAGGCGTCCAGCGAGCCCAGCAGGTCGTACGTGCGGGCCGCGACCGCCGGCGACATGCCCTGCGCGGGTTCGTCGACGAGCACCACGCGCGCGCGTGCCAGCAGCGCCCGGGCGAGGGCGAGCATGCGCTGCTCGCCGCCGGAGAGGGTGCCTGCGCGGCGCGGGAGGAGCGGCTGCAGTTGCGGATAGGCGGCGAGGGCGGGGTCGTGGCGCGGCGCCGCGAGTTCCAGGTTCTCCCGCACGGTGAGGGAGCCGAACACGGCCTGCCGCTCCGGTACCAGGCACAGTCCGCGCCGGGCCCGCTCGTAGGCGGGCATGCGGGTCACGTCGACGCCGTCCCACAGCACCGCGCCGCCCGACAGCGGCACGGTTCCGGCCAGCGCGCGCAGGGCGGTCGTACGGCCGGAGCCGTTGCGGCCGAGCAGAACGGTCAGGCCGGGGGAGGGGGCGGCGAGGGTGATGCCGTGCAGGGCTTCCAGGGGGCCGTAGCGCACGCGCGCGTGGCGCAGGGCGATGGTCACGGCGTGGCCTCCCGCGCGGCGAGGGCGTCGAGGACGCGACCGGGCGGGCCGGACGCGATGATCCGGCCCGCTGCCATGACGTGCACGACGTCGGCGAGGTCGGCGACCAGGTCGAGGTCGTGCTCGACGACGAGCAGGGCGGTTCCGTCCGCGGCGAGCGCCTTCAGGACCCGGGCCAGCGCCGCTGCTTCGGCGGTGTCGAGGCCGGCCGCGGGCTCGTCCAGGAGCAGCACACGCGGGCCACCTGCGAGGGCCCGGGCCAGCTCGACGCGGCGCAGCGTGCCGGTGGGCAGCCCGGCGGCGGGCAGTGCCCGTACCGGGCCGTCCAGCCCGAACAGCCGCAGCGCCCGCTCCACGGCACCCGGATCAGCGATCCGCCCCTGCTCGGCGCCGACCCGGACGTTGTCGGCCACCGTCAACGAGGGGAACACGGCCAGCTGTTGGAAGGTCCGTGCGATGCCGAGCCGGGTGCGGGCGGGGGCGGGCAGCCGGGTGATGTCCCGTCCGCCGAACAGCACCTGCCCGCGCGCGGGGCGCACGGTTCCGGCCAGGCAGTGGAACAGGGTGCTCTTTCCGGCGCCGTTGGGGCCGACGAGGGCGGTGATCCGGCCGGGCGGGACGTCGAGGTCGACGCCGTCGAGGGCGGTGAAGCGGCCGTAGCGGGCGAGGAGGTGGCGGGTGGTGAGGGTGGGTGCGGGTGCGGGTTTGTGGGTGGGCACGCGGCCTTCGGCCGCGTTCGGGTTCCCACCCGCACCAGCCGTGCGGGCATCGTTGTCGGGTGCGGGTGGCCCCTG
The DNA here is from genome assembly GCF_042672405.1 of Streptomyces sp. NPDC127197. Taxonomy (NCBI): domain Bacteria; kingdom Bacillati; phylum Actinomycetota; class Actinomycetes; order Kitasatosporales; family Streptomycetaceae; genus Streptomyces; species Streptomyces sp. NPDC127197. Next base: position 39,377 of record NZ_JBHXVG010000003.1, read on the forward strand.
TGGGGGCTCAGCGCCGTCGGCGGCCGCGGGTGCCCCGTGTGTCACCCCGGTGCGTACCACCGCGGTCACCCCCGCCGGCGCCGGTCGGCGCGCAGCCCGCTGCTCCGCCGGTCGCAGTCGCCTCCGCGTCTGTGCCCCCACCGCGGTCAACCTCGCCGCCCGCCGGGACCGCAGCCTCCCCGCCGCCGTCCGCAGCGCCTCGTACGGCCCCCCGGGCAAGCGGCCCACCAGTACCGCCAGCAGCCCGATCAGCGCCGCCGCCAACCCGCCCCGGGTGCCCGCGTCGAGGCCGACCAGCAGTGCCGCCGCGGCCAGGGCGCCGAGTGTGCTGTCGGCGCCCAGGACGACGATCGCCGCGAACCACAGCAGGCCGCGCACGGGGTCGTAGGCGGCGGGGTCGAAGGCCCGCAGGCCCATGCCGAGCATGCCGCCGCCCAGCGCCGCCAGCGCGGCGCCGGACACGAACGCCAGCAGTTTCAGGGCCGGCACCTGGACGCCCGCCGCCGACGCCCCCGACTCGTGGTCCCGCATCGCCGCCAGGGCCCGGCCCGTACGGCCCCGGCGCAGCGCGTGCGTGGCGAGCAGCGCGCCGGCCAGGAGGGCCAGCTCCAGCAGGTAGTACGCGCGGTCCCCGGCGAAGCCCGCCGGGCGGTCGAGCGACAGCCCGGACGTGGCGTACGGCTGGGCGAAGACGAACCGGCTCACCCCGACGCCCACCGCGAACGTGGCCAGCGCGAGGGCCAGGCCCTGGCGGCTGATCGCCGGCCAGCCGGTCAGCAGACCGAGCGGGGCGACCAGGAGGACGGCGACGGCGAGGGCGGCCAGCTCCGGCAGGCGGGGCAGGCCCGGGAACCGCCCGGCCGCCAGCAGGGCCGTGAACAGGGCGCCCAGACCCGCGTACGCCGCCTGCCCGAGCGAGATCTGGCCGCCGCGTCCGGTGACCACCACCAGCGACAGCAGCACCACGCCCAGCGCGGGCACCTGCACCGATGTGTGCAGGTCCCGTCCGGCGAAGCCCAGCGGCAGCAGGAACAGGACCACGGCGACGATCCAGGCGCCCGGCGGGGTCGGCACCCATGGGGGTCCCCCCGCTCGAGCAGGTTCGAGAGTGGGGGAAGTCGCCGTGTGCGGCAGCGCGTCCCGTGTGCCGATGCCGGGCAGCACCAGGGCGGCGACCAGCAACGCCACCACGAACAGGTTCGCGCCGACGGCCTGCAGCAACGGCTCGCCCCAGCCCGCCGGATGAAGCCGCGTCAACTGACTCTGTGCGACCCCGATGCCCAGCGCCGCCAGCACGGCGACCGGCAGACTGCGCATCCGCGCGGCCACCGCGACCGCCACCACCTCCATGACCAGCAGCGGCATCCCGTACGGGTCCAGACGGACGTACGGCGCCAGCAGCACGCCGGTCAGCCCCGCCGTGAACGAGCCGAACGCCCAGCCGGCCGCGGCCACCCGGTCCGCGTCGATCCCGCCGAGCACGGCCAGCTGCCGGTCGTCCACGACCGCCCGCAGCTCCCGCCCGAAACGCGTCCATCTGATCACGGCCGCCACCGCGGCGGCCAGCACGAGCACGACGGCCAACTGCCCCCACGGCTCGTCCGACACCAGCACGGGGGCGTCGTCCCGTGCCCCCTGCCCCCACAGCAGCGCCGCCCCGCCCACCAGCAGCACGAACACCCCGATGGACGCCACCAACGTCTGCGCCGGATCACTGCCCAGGACCGACAGGGGGCGGAAGACCCACCGCTCCAGGACCACGCCGAGGCCCGGCGCCAGCACCACCAGCGTCACCGCCGCGGCCGGCCACAGCGGCCAGCCCCATTCGACGACACACTGCCGCAGCGCGTACGCGCACACCATCGCGATCGCGCCGTGCGCGAAGTTCAGCACGCCCGTCGCGCGGTACGTCACGATCAGCCCGATCCCGGTGAGCGCGGCGGCGCTGCCCACCGACAGGCCGGCGAGTGTCAGGTCATACGTGAGGGACGACATCAGCCCGTCGTCCCGGCGGGCTCGCAGATCGGACACGGGCCCAGCTCGCCGCCCGCCACCAGCTTCCCGTCCACCGGCACGGCCTCCGCCTTCCCGGCCACCAGCGGGCAGTCCGCGCGGTGGAACAGTGTGCCGCCCTGCACCATCAACAGGTCCGCGCTGACCGCGACCGGCGCGGCGGCTGCCTGGCCCGACTCGTCCGCGTCGGCGGGCTCGGCGGCCACCAGCAGGGCGTACAGCTCCTCCACGCGCGCGGCGGCGAGCGCGGTGCGGCCGTGGGTGAGCAGTACCGCCCCGGCGACGATCAGCGCGGCGCCGGGGACCGTGCAGGAGGCCAGATAGGGCAGCTGCCGCTCGGCGAACCGCTCACCGGAGACGCCGTACCAGCCCAGGACGCACAGCACCGCGCCGGCCGCGAGCGCCGCCCAGCCGGCCCACAGGACGGGGTGCACGGTCCGCAGTCGGGCTGTCCTCATGGCCGGCTCCCACACGTCGTGTGTCTGGGTGTGTCTGGCTGTATGTCCAAGTCTGCCAACGGACTTGCACTATGCCTTCCGGAAGCTGACCCTGAAAGCGGCGTGCACGGCCCGGACCGACACCCGGTGGTGAGCCAGATGGTTCTCGGGAGCGACCTCAGGCGGGGGAACGCGCGACGGCGTGCGGCACTGGCGGCCGCCCTGCTCCTCTTCCTCGCCCCGGCCCTCGCGGCGTGCAGCGACGACGAGGGCGGCGGCAGCGACAGTCCCCCTCCGACGCCGACCGTGGAGCAGACGCAACCGACCGGTCAGGCGGCGAGCGCGCCCGCCGACACGGCCGCGGCCGAGCGGGAGATCCGGCAGAACTGGGAGCAGTTCTTCGACCCGGCCACCTCCCTGGAGGACAAGCAGAACTTCCTGGAGAACGGCGACCGGATGGCCCCGGTGCTGCAGGCCTTCAGCGGCGACGAACGCGGCTCCCAGGTGCAGGCGAAGGTCGACAAGGTCGAGTTCACCTCGGCGACCGAGGCGAACGTGACGTACACGCTGACCCTCCAGGGCGCCACCGCCCTGCCGGACGCCGCCGGTACCGCCGTGGAGCAGCAGGGCACCTGGAAGGTGTCGGTCAGGACCCTGTGCGGACTCGTCGCGCTGAACCAGACCGGCAATGCGACGCCCGTACCGGGCTGCTGAGGCCGCCGTCGCGGTCCTGCTGGTCCTGCTGGGCACGGCCTGCGGCAGCCGGCTTCCGGAGAGCGACTTCGAGCACGACAGGCATACACCGGCCCCGGCCACCGGTGAGCCCCTGCGCGTCGGCATCATCACCAGCGTCACCAGCCCGGTCGGCGGCAACGCCTTCACCGGCCCGCGCGACGGCGCCCAGGCCTACTTCGACCGCCTCAACGCGCGCGGGGGCATCGACGGCCGCCGTGTCGAGGTGCGCCGGTGCGACGACGGCGGCAGCGGCGTGGGCAACAACGAGTGCGTGCACCAGCTGATCGACGAGGACCGGGTCGTCGCCCTCGTCGCCACCACCGCCCTGGACTACGCCGGCGCCTCCCGCGTCTCCCGCGCGCGTGTGCCCGACATCGGCGGCCAGCCCATCGGCACCGCCTACGACACCTACCCGCACCTGTACGGCATCTACGGCAGCCAGGCACCCCGCGACGGGACGCCGGGGTGGGACGGGAAGCTGTACGGCGGTACGGAGGTCTACCGCTACTTCAAACGCGAGCACGGGGCACGCACGGCCGCCGTCGTCTCGTACAACCAGGCCTCCTCCGCCGCCTACGCGCGGCTGGTCGAACGGGGCCTGAAGGCCGAGGGCTACCAGGTCGTCACCGAGCAGGTCGACTTCGCGCTGCCCAACTTCCGTGCCGTCGCCGCCGACCTGAAGCAGCAGGGCGCCGACCTCGTCTTCGACGCCATCGACAGCCACGGCAACGCCCGCCTGTGCAAGGCGATGGACGACGTCGGCGCCGAGGTCACCGCCAAGGTCACCAACGTGCAGAACTGGACGTCCACCGTCCCCGAGGACTACAGGGACGCCCCGCGCTGCCGCAACGCCCTGTGGGCGACCGGGTCCAGCCGCAACCACCAGGACACCGGCGACGAGGCCGTACGGGAGTTCCGGGACGCCACCGAAGCGCTGCCGACGCACTCTCAGTGGCAGTTGGAGGGCTGGGCGGCGGCCAAGTGGTTCACGGACGCGGCGCGGTCCTGCTCCCGAACCGGCATCACGCGCGCGTGCATCGACGGTTTCGTGCACCGCAGCGACGGCTACACCGCGGACGGCCTGCTGCTCCCCGTCACCTTCCGGCCGCTGCCCGAGCCGCCGCAGACCCGCAGGAACTGTCTGTCGGTGGTCCGCTGGCAGGACGGCCGGGGCTGGGTCTCCCAGGGGGACATGAACAGCACCTGCTTCGACGTGCCGCTGCTGTCGTACGAGCCGTGATGCTTCAGGACCGCACCTGTCCGCAACGGCTGACAGACTCGACCCATGCTGGAAACCTCCGCCCGCCTCCTGCGCCTGCTCTCGCTGCTCCAGGCCCACCGCGAATGGTCCGGCGCCGAACTGGCCGACCGCCTCGGCGTCACCTCGCGCACCGTCCGCCGGGACGTCGACCGACTGCGCGAGCTCGGCTACCCGGTCAACGCCAGCCCCGGCACCGGCGGCGGCTACACACTGGGCGCGGGTGCCGAGCTGCCGCCCCTGCTGCTGGACGACGACGAGGCCGTCGCGGTCGCCGTCGGGCTGCGCACGGCCGCCGGACAGGGCATCGACGGCATCGGCGAGACCTCCGTGCGGGCCCTCGCCAAGCTGGAGCAGGTCCTGCCGAACCGGCTGCGCCGACGCGTGGGCGCCCTCAACGCCTTCACCGTGCCGATGCTGAGGGGCCCGCAGCCGGCCGCCGTCGACCCGGCCGTCCTGACCGAGCTGGCCGGCCTGTGCCGGGATGGGGAGCGGCTGCGCTTCGAGTACCTCGACCACGAGGGCACCCCCACCCGCCGCAGTGTCGAACCGCACCGCCTGGTGTGCACCGAGCGCCGCTGGTACCTGGTCGCCTGGGACCTCGACCGGGACGACTGGCGCACCTTCCGCGTCGACCGCATCACCCCGAAGCCGCCGCACGGCCCGCGCTTCGCCCCGCGCACCCCGCCCGCCGAGGACCTGGCCGCGTACGTCTCGAAAGGTGTCTCCACGCGCGCGTACGCCACGCATGCCGCCGTCCGGCTGCTGGTGCCCGTCGAGGTGGCCGCCGAGCACATCTCGCCGTCCGCCGGGACGCTTCAGGCCGACGGCGACGACGCCTGCATCCTGCGCACCGGGGCCGCGAGCCTCGACGTGATGGTCATTCATGTGATGCTGATGGGATTCGAGTTCGAGGTGCTGGAACCGGACGGGCTGACGGAGGCGATCAGGACGGCACGGGACCGCCTGAGCCGGGCTCTTGAACGGGGTGGGGGTGCTGCTCGAGATCGGCGTACTGAGGGTGGTGCAGGTCGAACGCCGGGGAGTCGGAGCGGATCTTCGGCAGCGTCGTGAAGTTGTGGCGCGGCGGCGGGCAGGAGGTCGCCCACTCCAGGGAGCGGCCGTAGCCCCAGGGGTCGTCCACGTCGACCTTCCTGCCGTACCTGGTGGTCTTCCAGACGTTGTAGAGGAACGGCAGCGTCGACAGGCCGAGCAGGAAGGCGCCGATCGTCGACACGGTGTTCAGGGCGGTGAAGCCGTCCGCGGCGAGGTAGTCGGAGTAGCGGCGCGGCATGCCCTCCGCACCCAGCCAGTGCTGCACCAGGAACGTGGTGTGGAAGCCGATGAACAGCGTCCAGAACTGGATCTTGCCGAGCCGCTCGTCGAGCATCTTCCCGGTGAACTTCGGCCACCAGAAGTAGAAGCCGGCGAAGATCGCGAAGACGACCGTGCCGAAGACGACGTAGTGGAAGTGCGCCACCACGAAGTACGAGTCCGTGACGTGGAAGTCCATCGGCGGCGATGCCAGGATCACCCCGGTCAGACCGCCGAACAGGAACGTCACCAGGAAACCGACCGACCACAGCATCGGCGTCTCGAAGGACAGCGAGCCCTTGAGCATCGTCCCGGTCCAGTTGAAGAACTTCACGCCTGTCGGCACGGCGATGAGGAAGCTCATGAAGGAGAAGAACGGCAGCAGCACCGCCCCGGTGGCGAACATGTGGTGCGCCCACACGACCACGGACAGACCGGTGATCGCCATCGTCGCGCCGATCAGCGCCGTGTAGCCGAAGATCGGCTTGCGGCTGAAGACCGGAATGATCTCCGTGACGATGCCGAAGAACGGCAGCGCGATGATGTACACCTCGGGATGCCCGAAGAACCAGAACAGGTGCTGCCACAGCAGCGCCCCGCCGTTGGCCGCGTCGAAGATGTGCGAGCCGAACCGCCGGTCCGCCTCCAGACACAGCAGTGCGGCCGCCAGCACCGGGAACGCCATCAGGATCAGGATCGACGTGAACAGCGTGTTCCAGGTGAAGATCGGCATCCGGAACATCGTCATGCCGGGGGCGCGCATGGCGATGATGGTGGTGATGAAGTTGACCGCGCCGAGGATCGTGCCGAAGCCGGCCAGCGCCAGCCCCATGATCCACAGATCGGGCCCGACGCCGGGCGAGCGTTCCATGCTGTTCAGCGGTGCGTAGGCGAACCAGCCGAAGTTGGCGGGCCCGTCGGGCACCAGCAGCGAGCCGAGCACGATCAGCCCGCCGAACAGGAACAGCCAGTACGACAGCATGTTCAGCCGTGGAAAGGCGACGTCCGGGGCGCCGATCTGCAACGGCATCAGCTCGTTGGCGAATCCGGCGAAGCTGGGCGTCGCGAACAGCAGCAGCATGATCGTGCCGTGCATCGTGAACAACTGGTTGAACTCGTTGTTGCTCACGATCTGCAGCCCCGGCCGGCCCAGCTCGGCGCGCATCACCAGCGCCATCGCCCCGCCGATCAGGAAGAACGCGAACGACGTGATCAGGTAGAGGTGGCCGATCTTCTTGTGGTCGGTGGTGGTCAGCCAGTCGACGATCACCTCGCCGCGCGCCCTGGTCCGTACGGGTCCTGCCGCTGCCGGTACGGTCTCCGTCCCCATGCCTCGCTCGCCCCTTCGCTCGTCGCGCCCGGGCCCGCCGAGCCCGCGCCACGCGTACCCGCGAGCCCACGCCATGATGCTCGCGCAGCCGGGTGCCGCGACAGGGGACGTACGGGGAGTCTGTGTCGGAACCGGGTATTTCCTGTGGTGTGCCGACTCCCCGCGGGCTCGCCCGAAACTGGAATGGAATGGAATCCGGGGACGGTCTTTCAGAAACTCTCCGCCGGGCAATTCGAGGAGTTGTGGAGACACGCGGGAATTGTGTTCGGATGCCGCCGTAAGGCGTACGGATCCGTCCGTTCGGGTGATGGAGTTCCATCGAAACGCGTGTCGTGATCTTGTGACAGAAGTGTGACCGCAGGGGGATCAGTGACCCACGGTGCACGGTTCCACTTCCCTGGCCGACTTCCCCGGCCGCCGTGCAGCGCCTAGCGTGGCGGCATGGCACCCATTCCCACACCTCCCGCGGAACCCGACGACAGTCCCGAGGCATACATCGGCCTCGAAGAGGCCGCGGCCGAGCGGCTCGCGCGCGAGCGCGGCTGGTCGACGGTGCGCTCGCTGCCGCCGGGGGCGATCATCACGATGGAGTACCGCGTGGGCCGGCTGAACTTCGAGGTCAAGGACGGCGTGGTGGCGCGCTCCTGGAAGGGCTGACGGCCGACCGTGCATGACGAAAGGCCCCGGTGTCCTCCACGAGGAACCGGGGCCTTCGCCGTGCGTACCGTCGGGCCGGTCAGCCGCCCGTGACCGGGCGCGCCGTCGAGGCCGGGCCGCGCGGGAGACGGTCGGGATGCGGGGGCCGGCGGCTGCCCGCCGGGGTGACCGGAGTGCGCTCCGCGCGGGTGCTGTGCGGGCCCGGGGCCAGATAGACCGGCGCCCGGGTGGTGCGGGCCGCCGACGGGGAGAGGGTCTCGCGCACCGGTGCCGTCTCCTCCTCGGCGACCGGGCACGGGGTGAGCACCGCGGGAGCCTCGGCCGGGACGGGCGCGGTCTGCGGAGCCGTACGCCGCACACCGGCGAGCCAGCGGCCGCGCAGGCCCAGGAGCCGGGCCTCGGCGTGGGCGATCAGCGGCTCGAACCACGGCAGCGCCAGCAGGATGAGCAGACCCGCGGCCCAGCCCAGCAGCACATCGCTCAGCCAGTGCGTACCCAGGTAGACGGTGGTGAGGCCGACACTGAGCGACAGCACCGCCGACAGCGCGGACAGCCAGCGCCGGGCGCGTGGCGAGGTGGCCAGATAGGCGAGGATGCCCCAGGTCACGACGGCGTTCGCGGTGTGTCCCGAGGGAAATATGTCGCTTCCGGCCTGGAACCAGTGCCACATCTCGTTGGAGCCGACCTCGGTCGCGTAGTGCGGGCCCGAGCGGCCCAGACCGTACTTCACCGCACCCACGGTCACGTTCAGCAACAGCAGTGCCGCGCCGAACGCCAGCAGCGGCCGCAGTGTGTGCTGCCGCCAGCAGCGCCAGCCCAGCCAGGCGGCGACCATGACGGCCGTGGGGCCGCGCTGCCCGAGGACCACCCAGTAGTCCAGGAAGGCGTGGATCCCGGACCACTGCTGGTAGGGCCGGAACAGCATCGCCTGCCAGTCGAACCGGACCAGCCATGAAGTGGTCACCACGGCGAGGACGATCGTCAGGTAGAAGGTGAGAGTCGCGCCGAAGAGCACCACCCGGTGCCGGGTCATTCGCGGCACGTCGAGGACCGGCCGCACGGGTTCACGGTCCAGTCGGGCGAAGATCCGGTCGAGCCGGGTCAGCGTTGGTTCGGTACGCACACAATCGACGTTACAGCGAGTGAGCTCAGTTCCCCGCCCAATCACCGGGTTTGTAATGACGATGTGATGTGGGATTTCTCTCAGGAAGGGGTTTATTTCCGGGGATTCTGCAATCCCTCGCAACCCTTCCCTTCAATTCCTTTGATCGCCCCGTGGTGCAGTGTTTTAGCCTGCTTGTGAAACCGTTAACCGGGCCATGGGGAGAACTTTTCCGGTCGATAACCTGGCAATAACCCGGAAATAAAACAGGCGATCTAAGCAGGTCAGGGCGGACCGGAGCCGTTCAGCCAGAAGGCCCCGTACACCGCCGACGCCGCCGCGACCCCGCCCACGACCAGCGCGGCAGCAGCGGTGCGCAGTCTGGCCAGGGTGAGCGCGAGGGGCAGCAGCAGCGGGAACGCCGGCAGCAACAGGCGCGGTTTCGAGCCGAAGTAGCTGGACGCGCACAGGGCGAGCGCGGTGACCGCCCCCGCGTACACCAGCAGCGGAAGCGGCTGGCGCTGCCGGACACAGACGACGTACAGCCAGACCACCAGCCCGACCCCGACGACCAGCCCCAGGCCGGCCAGGGCCGACGGAAACGACGTGAACTTTTCGGCGACGAAGCGGGCGAAGGCGTACCCGCCGTCGAAGCCGTTGCGCCAGCCCGCCTGGACGTCGAGATAGCCGAGCGGACCCTTGCCGGTGTGGTGGCCGACCCACAGGACGTATCCGGCGGCGCCGAGCGGCGCGAGGAGCATGCCGAGGGCGCGTCGGCCGGCCGACGCGCCCTCGATGCCCGCGCCGCCGGAGGGGGAGGCGGCGCGCGACAGGGCATGTGCGCCGGCATCGGGCGCCGCGCTGCGGTACCGCACGGATGGAGCAAGGTCCTGGTCTCGTGCTCGTACGAACGAGGCGATCCCGGCCGCCCACACCGCCGCGACCACGGCGAGCCCTACCGGCCGGGTCAGTCCCGCCAGCAGGGCCAGTGAGCCCGCCGTGAGCCAGCGACCGGTCAGGACCGCGTACAGCGACCAGGCGGCCAGCGCCGTGAACAGTGACTCGCTGTACGCCATCGACTGCACGATCCCGACCGGCAGTACCGCCCACAGCAGCACCGCACAGACCCCGGCCCGCCCGTCTCCCGCCACCACCCTTCCAAGGCCGCGCTTCGCGCCTTCTTCTTTCTGGCCGTACACATGCTCGGCGACCGCGAAGATCCCCCACGCCGCCGCGAGCGAGGTGAGCAGGCTGACGACGAAGCCGGCGTCGGCGTACGACAGCGGGGTCACCGCGTGCAGCAGCCGCTCCAGCCAGGGGAGGAGGGGGAAGAAGGCCAGGTTGGAGTGCACGTCGCCGTTCGGCAGACGCACCTCGTAGCCGTAGCCCAGTTCGGCGACCCGGGTGTACCAGAGCGCGTCCCAGCGGGCGGTCAGCAGCGTGTACGCGCTCTTGTCCCGCGCCGCGCTCCATCCGGCCAGCGCGAGCAGTCCCAGCGCACGGACGGCCGCGTACCCGAGAAGGGCCGGGGCCGCTCGGCGCAGGGCCGCGGAGCCGCGGCGTGCCGCAGGCGTTTCAAGATCGGTCACGGGCTCGATTATCGACGGCTCACGCAACCGCTCGGACGGCGGCGACGTGATGACGGGCGAAGGCGGGCGACGGTAGTGGCGTACGCCACACTGTTCCGCCATATGTATGAGAGGTCCGCCACTAGTTCACGGCACGGACTCGCGTACGCTGACGTGTCACTCGCCGATCGTTGCGCGGGCCGGAGACCACCGCTCCTCTCCGGCCGAGTCACGGGGGAGTCCCCACTCCCGTGAGCCCGCCGAAGCGAGGGAACATCTGGGAGGTACGTACATGTCCGGGACGACCACGGCTGCCGTCGGGCTGCGCCGTCGGGCGGCCGGGGCCGGTGCCAACCGCTGGGTCGTCCTCGTGGTCCTCTGCACCAGCCTGCTGCTGGTCGCGGTCGACGCGACCGTGCTGCACGTGGCGGTGCCCGCCGTCACCGAGGACCTCAAGCCCAGCGCGATAGAACTGCTCTGGATCGTCGACACCTACCCGCTCGTCTGCGCCTCGCTGCTGATCCTCTTCGGCACGCTCGGCGACCGGGTGGGCCGCAGACGGATCCTGCTCCTCGGCTACGCCCTGTTCGGCGTCGCCTCCGCCATGGCGGCCGTCGCCGACACCGCGCAGGTCCTGATCGTGGCGCGGGCACTGCTCGGCGTCGGCGGCGCGATGATCATGCCCGCGACGCTGTCGATCCTGCGGCAGGTCTTCCCCGACCGGCGCGAGCGGGCGCTCGCGATCGGCGTCTGGAGTGCGGTGGCCGCGGTCGGCGCGGCGGTCGGGCCCCTTCTCGGCGGCTTCCTCCTCGAGCACTTCTGGTGGGGGTCGGTGTTCCTGGTCAACATCCCGTTGATGCTGGTCAGTCTGCCGGTGGGGCGACTTCTGCTGCCCGAGTCGACGGGAGCGGGGGACGGGCCCTGGGACGTGGTCGGTGCGCTGATGGCGGCGGCCGGGTTGTTCGGGATGGTGCTGGGGGTCAAGCGGCTCGGTGGCGGTGAGCCGGTGGACAGCGCGTTCACCGTGGTGCCGCTGGTGGTGGGGGCCGCGCTGGTCGTCCTGTTCGTACGGCGGCAGCGGCGGCGCAAGCATCCGCTGGTCGACCTGCGGATGTTCGCCCGTCCGGCGTTCAGCACGTCGGTCGGGTGCATTGTGCTGGCGATGCTCGCGCTGGTGGGGCTGGAGCTGATCGCGGCCCAGTATCTGCAACTGGTGCTGGACCTGTCGCCGCTGGAGACCGGGCTGCGGTTGGTGCCGCTGACGTTCGCGGCGATGGCTGCGGGGCTGTTCGGGGCGCGGATGCTGCGGCGGTTCGGGCCGCGGCGGATGGTGTCCTCCGGGTTCTGTCTCACGGCCTTCGCCGTGGTGCTGCTGACCGCGATGGGGCGGCAGGACAACCCCGGGCTGCTGCTGGCCGGGTTCGTGCTGCTCGGGTTCGGGCTGGAGACCACGCTGTTCGGGGCGTACGAGTCCATGCTGAGCGAGGCTCCGCCGGAGCAGGCGGGGGGCGCAGCGGCGATCGGAGAGACGTCGTACCAGCTGGGAGCGGGGATCGGGATTGCGCTTCTCGGGAGCGTGATGAATGCGGCGTACACGCCTGGGCTGGCGTCCGTGCCGGGGGTTCCGGCGTCGGCCTCGGCTGCGGCGGGGCATTCGCTGGGGGAGGCGTATGACGTTGCCGGGCGGCTCGGGGGACCGGCGGGGGATGCCCTGCGGGAGGCGGCTCGGGACTGTTTTGTGCATGGGCTGCATGTGACGCTGCTGGTGAGTGCGGGGCTGTTGCTGCTCGGGGCGGTGATGGCGTTGCGGTTGCCGCGGGTCATGCAGTGTGAGGATGGTGGGGCTGTGGAGGTTCCTGCGCCTCGGGAAGTTGCGGAGTCCCGCGTCTCGGTGTGACCGTCGACTCTCCCACCCACGCACCACCCGGGACTCTTCGGCCGGCGGCTTGCGGGTGTGCCGTTGCGGTGGGATTGCGGCAACGGGACATTGCGTCGTAGCGTCGGCATTCATCCGTGACTAGCGATGCTAGTTTTGAGCTGCCGGAGGGTGTTTCGTGTCCTCGTCCTCGAAGTTGCCCGCCTTTGATCCCGGTGATCCGCTGGGGATCGATGATCTGCTGAGCCCGGAGGATCTGGCCGTGCGGGAGACCGTGCGGCGGTGGGCCGCGGACCGGGTGCTGCCGCACATCGCCGAGTGGTTCGAGGCGGGCGAGCTGCCGGGGATCCGGGAGCTCGCCAAGGAACTCGGGGGTATCGGGGCGCTCGGGATGTCGCTCAGCGGGTACGGGTGCGCCGGGGCCAGTGCGGTGCAGTACGGGCTCGCCTGTCTGGAGCTCGAGGCCGCCGACTCCGGGATCCGGTCCTTGGTGTCGGTGCAGGGATCGCTCGCCATGTACGCCATTCACCGGTTCGGCTCCGAGGAGCAGAAGCAGCGGTGGCTGCCCGGCATGGCCGCCGGTGACGTGATCGGCTGCTTCGGGCTCACCGAACCCGATCACGGGTCCGACCCCGCCTCGATGCGGACGTATGCCAAGCGGGACGGCGGCGACTGGGTCCTCGACGGACGCAAGATGTGGATCACCAACGGGTCCGTCGCCGGGGTCGCGGTCGTGTGGGCGCAGACCGAGGAGGGTATCCGCGGGTTCGTCGTGCCCACCGACGCCCCTGGGTTCTCCGCGCCCGAGATCCGGCACAAGTGGTCGCTGCGGGCCAGCGTCACCAGCGAGCTGGTTCTCGACGGCGTACGGCTGCCCGCGGATGCCGTGCTGCCGGACGTGACCGGACTGCGCGGTCCGCTCAGCTGTCTCTCCCATGCCCGGTACGGCATCGTCTGGGGTGCCATGGGTGCGGCGCGGACCTGCTTCGAGACCGCCGTCGAGTATGCGAAGACGCGGGAGCAGTTCGGGCGGCCCATCGGCGGATTCCAGCTCACCCAGGCCAAACTCGCCGACATGGCGGTCGAACTGCACAAGGGGATTCTGCTCGCCCATCACCTGGGGCGGCGTATGGATGCCGGCCGGCTGCGACCCGAACAGGTCAGCTTCGGCAAGCTCAACAACGTACGAGAGGCCATCGACATCTGCCGTACGGCCCGGACGATCCTCGGGGCCAACGGGATCTCACTGGAGTACCCGGTGATGCGGCATGCGACCAACCTGGAATCGGTGCTCACCTACGAGGGCACCGTCGAGATGCACCAACTCGTGCTGGGCAAGGCGCTCACCGGAGTCGATGCCTTCCGGTGATCCGTCGCACCGGAAAGGGCAGGGCCGGTGAGCGGCCTTGCCTCAGCTCTGGTTGAAGAAGCCGTCCGCCCGGTGGGCGGCGGGCTCCCCGCTGATGATCTCCGTGTCGGCGGGGCTCAGCAGGAACACACGGTTGGACACGCGGTCGATCGAACCACGCAGCCCGAAGATCAGGCCCGCCGCGAAGTCCACCACGCGCTTGGCGTCGGCGGGCTCCATGGCCGTCAGATTCATGATCACCGGGACGCCCTCCCGGAACAGCTCGCCGATGGCGCGGGCGTCCCGGAAGCTGTCCGGGGTGACCGTGCCGATCCGGCGGCCCCGCTCCTCGGCCGTGTCCGTGGCCACCTTCACCCGGGGGTCCGTGACCCAGGCGTCCCCGGACTCGGTCCCCTCGGAGTACTCGTCGTCGTAGTAACGCTCGTCATCGTTGTCGTCGACGAGGCCGAGCCACGCACTCGCCTTGCGCACCGATCCCATGGACGCCTCCTCTCACAGCGGGCTTTCTCGCTTTCCGCATCCCTATGGTCATCCATGATGCGGACGGTGCGCCAAGTGGATAGACGCCGCGCGGGGGGTTTGTGACGGTACTGGTGCACAGCGAATCCGTCGAGAGCCCGGGTGCCCCAAGGGTCCTGCCGTGCCCAGCTGCTGACTGTGAGTGAAATATGATTCTTCATGGCGCACGGGTGAGGGGCGGGGCGTACGGGTGAACCAAGGCGGTCGATCCGATGTGAAAATCGGTCGATACGATGCGGCTGCTCAATGTCGCACGCATCACGGGGGATCGTCGTGTTCGGAATCGTCAGGCCGTGCAGCCACCGGCTCGGGGAACGACTCAAGACGCAGTGGATGGCACATCTGTGCGGACTGTGTCTCGCGCTGCGCAGTGACCACGGACAGTTCGCCCGGGTGGTGACGAACTACGACGGGCTTCTCATCTCCGTATTGACGGAGGCTCAGGCCGAGCGGACCGACGCCGGCGGGTGGCGGCGTACGGCGGGGCCGTGTCCGCTGCGCGGGATGCGGACCGCGTCCGTCGCCCAGGGTGAGGGGGCCGGGCTCGCGGCCGCCGTCTCGCTGGTGCTCGCGTCGGCCAAGGTGCGCGACCATGTCGCCGACGGAGACGGACTGCTGGGCCGTCGGCCGGTGGCGCTCGCCGCGCGCCGGGTCGCCGACGGGTGGGGGCGTGCGGGGGCTCGTGGCGCAGCGGTGGTCGGGTTCGATACGGCGGTGCTGGTCGACGCCGTGGACCGGCAGGTCGGCATCGAGGCGCTCGCCGGGCCCGGGACGTCGATCCTGACCGTCACCGAGCCGACCGAGACCGCCACCGCCGCGGCCTTCGCGCACACCGCGATCCTGGCGGGCCGGCCGGGCAACGCCGCACCGCTCGCCGAGGCCGGCCGGCTCTTCGGACGGCTGGCGCATCTGCTGGACGCCGTGGAGGACCAGGAGACTGACGCCGCGTCGGGTGCCTGGAACCCGTTGACGGCCACGGGGACCTCGCTCGCCGAGGCGCGGCGGCTCGCGGACGACGCCGTGCACGGGGTGCGGCTGGCGCTGCGGGAGGTGGAGTTCGTGGACGGCCGGCTGGCGCATCTGCTGCTCGTGCACGAGCTGCGGCGCTCGGTGGACCGGGCGTTCGGCACGGTGCCCGCCTGCGCGTCCCACCAGCCCGGGCCCTATGGTCAGCCGCCACAGCAGGGGCCGTACGGGGCGCCGCAGAATCCGTACGCGGGCGGAAATCCGTACGTGGGCGGGAACCCTTATGCGGGCGGTGGGGGAGCGCCCGGTGGTGGTGGCGGTGGTGACTTCGGCGGGTTCGGCGGCGGGCCGGCCGCCCAGCCGCCGAAGGGGCGGCGTGGGTTCTGGGCCGGCTGCGGGATGTTCTGGCTGCTGTGCTGCACCTGCAAGCTGTGCTGCGCGAAGGAGTACGAGGGCCCCTGGTCCCGCAAGAAGCGCGAGGGTTGCTGCCGTGACTGCGACTGCAACTGCGACGGCTGCGACTGCTGCTGCCCCTGCGACGGCTGCTGAAGGGTTGCTGTGCTCCGACGGTGGGGCAGCGGTGGCCAATTTTCGTAACTTGTTCAAAGGTTGACGGCTGAAAGGCGCTCTTGCGCCCGTCGGTCGTGCCCCCGAATACTCCCCCTCAGCGCTTGTCAGGGGCACGGCGTGTTCGGAATCCGGGCACGCGCGCCGCTGGCTGCGCCTCACGGGCCCCGACCCCACGCGGGCCCCCTACTTCCCATGTGGAGGAACGAAAAGTGAGGATCAAGCGCACCACCCCCCGCAGCGGCATAACGAGACGGACCCGGCTGATCGCCGTTTCCACCGGACTTGTGGCCGCCGCCGCGATCGCGGTCCCCAGCGCGAACGCGTCCGACACCGCCACGTTCAGCGCCACCGAGCTCAAGAGCGCCGGCAACTCGGTGCTCAAGGCCGACGTCCCGGGCACCGCCTGGGCTGTCGACAGCAAGACCAACCGCGTGCTGCTCACCGTCGACAGCACGGTCTCCGCGGCCGAGATCGCGAAGATCAAGAAGGCGGCCGGCGCCAACGCCGACGCCCTGACGATCAAGCGCACCCCCGGCAAGTTCAACAAGCTGATCCAGGGCGGCGACGCCATCTATGCGAGTAGCTGGCGCTGCTCCCTCGGCTTCAACGTCCAGAACAGCAGCGGCACCCAGTACTTCCTGACTGCCGGTCACTGCACCGACGGCGCCGGCACCTGGTACTCCAACTCCGGCCGCACCACGGTCATCGGCTCGACCACCGGCTCCAGCTTCCCGGGCAACGACTACGGCATCGTGCGGTACTCCGGGTCCGTCAGCAGGCCCGGCACCGCGAACGGCGTGGACATCACCCGCGCGGCCACGCCGAGCGTGGGCACCACCGTCATCCGCGACGGCTCCACCACCGGCACGCACAGCGGCCGGGTCACCGCCCTCAACGCCACCGTCAACTACGGCGGTGGTGACGTCGTCTACGGCATGATCCAGACCAACGTCTGCGCCGAGCCCGGCGACTCCGGCGGCCCGCTCTACGGCAGCAACGGCACCGCGTACGGTCTGACCTCCGGCGGCAGCGGCAACTGCTCCTCCGGTGGTACAACCTTCTTCCAGCCCGTCACGGAGGCCCTGAGCGCCTACGGCGTCAGCGTCTACTGACGGTCAGCAGGCCATCGGTACCTGTACGACCTGATCTGCAGCCGGCAGCAAGCGAGCCCCCGCACGCAACTCGCGTGCGGGGGCTCGCCCTTGTCCCAGTCTCCGAAGGGTCGAGTTTCGGACAGGACTAGACCTCACTCAACGCATACCGGTTACTCGCGCGTAGTGTTTGCACTGCGAATCGCGCTGGCGTGACCGTGGACGTTCAAGTTGCACAAGGCGTATGGGGCGCACGCCAGTTGTCGTACGCGCGTCCTGAAGTCGACCTTGTGTGCTCCCTGTGGATGTCGGAATAGTGGGCGCCCAGTCCACACACCTTCTGGTTCGTGAGGCCCCCACAGCCTCCCGGACCAACCCCCCACAGGAGGACGTGAGTTGAAGCACCGACGCATACCCAGGCGGCGGGCCGCCGTGGCAGGTGCGGGCATCGCCGCACTGGTCGCCGCGGGAGTCACCTTGCAGAGTGCGAACGCCAGTGAGACCCCGGAGGCGCCCGCGCTCAAGACGCTGTCGGCCCTGGCGGCCGGAAAACTCGCCTCGACGCTCGACCGTGACCTCGGCGCGGACGCGGCGGGAACGTACTACGACGCGAAGGCCAAGAGCCTCGTGGTGAACGTGCTCGACGAGGCCGCGGCACAGACGGTCGAGCAGGCAGGCGCCAAGGCCAGAATCGTCGAGAACTCCCTCGCCGAACTGAAGAGCGCCCGTACGACCCTGAAGCAGGACGCGACCATCCCCGGCACCTCCTGGGTAACCGACCCGACCACCAACAAGGTCGTCGTGACCGCCGACCGCACGGTCTCCGCGGCCGAGTGGAAGAAGCTGACCGCGGTCGTCGAGGAGCTTGGCGGCACGGCCGAACTCCAGCGCACCAAGGGCGAGTTCAAGCCCTTCATCGCCGGCGGCGACGCCATCACCGGCGACGGCGGGCGCTGCTCGCTCGGCTTCAACGTGGTCAAGGGCGGGGAGCCGTTCTTCCTCACCGCGGGTCACTGCACCGAGGGGATCTCCACCTGGTCGGACTCGTCCGGCAACGTCATCGGCGAGAACGAGGCCTCCAGCTTCCCGGGCGACGACTACGGCCTCGTCAAGTACACCGCCGAGGTCGACCACCCGAGCGAGGTCAACCTCTACGACGGTTCCGCGCAGGCGATCTCGGGCGCGGCCGAGGCCACGGTCGGCATGGAGGTCACCCGCAGCGGCTCGACCACGCAGGTGCACTCCGGCACGGTCACCGGCCTGGACGCCACCGTGAACTACGGCAACGGCGACATCGTCAACGGCCTCATCCAGACCGACGTCTGCGCCGAGCCCGGTGACAGCGGAGGCTCGCTGTTCTCCGGCAGCAACGCGGTCGGCCTCACCTCCGGCGGCAGCGGCGACTGCACCTCCGGTGGGGAGACCTTCTTCCAGCCGGTGACGGAGGCCCTGTCGGCGACCGGTACCGAGATCGGCTGATCCACTCCGTTCCTGCGAAGTCCCGCCCCGCGCGCGAGGGGCGGGACTTTCGCATGCCCGGCGTCTCGTGCCGTGCGGGGTCTGTCATGTCCCCGCGGTCCGGGTCTGTGAACCGACCGCACACTCGGCGGACCTCACCCCGGCCGCATACCGCATGTACGAGTCCCTCGGCCTCCAGTGCGCCCGCGTCCGCGCCGTCGCCCTGCGCGCCGAGGGCCTCATCCCCGCCGAACAGGCCTCCCATCAGCTCACCTTCGACTCCGTGGACGAAAAGGTCCGCCGCATCGAGGAGGTCGCGGACCGCGCGCGAGCCAAGTTCGGGCCGTGGGTGGTGACTCCGGGGTCGTTGGCGGCGTAACTCCCCCCGATCGGCAGTTCAGTTGGCCCACGGCGGCACGATGCGCGTGCCGTCGGCCAGCTCCGCCTCCAGGCCGATGGAGGTGGTGACCCAGGTGGTCGCGGGCCGGTCGGTGGGGTTCTCGACGGTGAGTGTGGCGCCCGGGTTGATGATCACCGTGTCGCCGACGGTGATGCGGGTGGACTCGTCGTCGAGGGTGATCAGGAGCTCGCCGGTGAGGAGGTGGAGGATCTCCTCACGGTTGACGGTGTGGGCGGGGGCCCTGGTGCCGGGCGGGACCTCGCCGCGCCAGGCGCACAGTTCCCTGCTGCCGGTGCGGGGAGCGGCGTACGAGATGAAGCGGGCGCCGTGGATCTCGTGGGTGACGGTGTCGGACGGGCGGATGACGGGCATGGGGCCTCCGGCCTGCAGCTGGTCAAGCTCCTTGACTATGCCTCTCTATGGTCAAGCTGCTTGACCAATGCGTCAAGAGTGTTTCAATGCGGGCGTGCAGAACTCCGAAGCCCTGTCCCTGTCCACCGCCCTGCTGGCCGCCGCGGGTGAGCTCACGCAGCGCATCCATGACGGTGTCGTCGCCCGTGGGTTCGAGGGGCTGCGGCCCGCGCACGGCTTCGCCTTCACCCGGCTCGCTCGGGGCGACGCGACGGTCACCGACGTCGCCGCTCATCTCGGGGTCACCAAGCAGGCCGCCAGCCAGCTCGTGGACGAGCTCGTGCGCAAGGGGTATGTCGAGCGGCGGCCGCATCCGGAGGATGCGCGTGCTCGGCTCGTCGTGCTGACCGGGCGCGGGTGGGCCTGTACGCGGGCCGCGGAAGAGGCGGCTGCGGATGTCGTGCGGGAGTGGAGTGGGCTGGTGGGAGAGGGTGAACTGCGTACTCTGCATGGTCAGTTGCTGCGTATCGCGCCCCACGGGCCCATCCGGCCCTCCTGGTGACTGGTTGTCACTGAAGTTTTTACTGACGCGTAACTTCCCACTTGAACTACTCGTCCGTAACTTGACGAGTGAACAGCATCCTCGTGATCCGGATCACAGGGCGTAAGGCCATCGCACCTCCCTTGAGCCGCAAGGAGATCACCCGATGCTGCCCTGGAAACGCGTGCTCAGATCGGCGGCCGCGCTGCTGCTGACCGCCGCGGTCGCCACCCTCCCCGCCGCCACCGCCGCTCATGCGGCCGACGCCACTGTGACCTCGGACAGTGGCTGGAACGACTACTCCTGCAAGCCGTCCGCCGCCCACCCCCGCCCCGTCGTCCTGGTGCACGGCACCTTCGGCAACTCCGTCGACAACTGGCTGGGCCTCGCCCCGTATCTGACCCAGCGCGGCTACTGCGTCTTCTCACTCGACTACGGCCAACTGCCGGGCGTCCCGTTCTTCCACGGCCTCGGTCCGATCGACAAGTCGGCAGAGCAACTCGACGCGTTCGTCGACAAGGTGCTCGCCGCGACCGGTGCCGCCGAGGTCGACCTCGTCGGTCACTCGCAGGGCGGCATGATGCCCCGCTACTACCTGAAGTTCCTCGGCGGAGCAGCCGAGGTGAACGCCCTCATAGGCCTCGCGCCCGACAATCACGGGGCCACCCTCAGTGGGCTCACCCATCTGCTGCCGTACTTCCCGGGCGCCGAGGACCTGCTCTCCACCGCGACCCCCGGCCTCGCCGACCAGATCCCCGGTTCCGCCTTCCTCACCAAGCTCAACGAGGGCGGTGACACCGTGCCCGGCGTCCGGTACACGGTCATCGCCACCAAGTACGACCAGGTGGCCACGCCGTACCGCAGCCAGTACCTGGACGGGGCGAACGTGCGCAACGTCCTGCTCCAGGACCTGTGCCCGGTCGACCTCTCCGAGCACCTGGCGATCGGCCTGTTCGACCGGATCGCCTTCCATGAGGTGGCCAACTCCCTGGATCCTGCACGGACGAAGCCCACCACCTGCGCGTCGGTGTTCAGTTGAGCCGCGCCCGGCCATCGCCGGGGCCTGACCGGCCTGAGCCGCCGGTCAGGCCCCGGAGTCCGGTTCAGCGGCCGGTCCGGCCGCCGCCCACCGCCCGCCGTCGTACCGACGCGAACAGGGCCGCCGAGCCGAGCGCCAGCGCGGCCGCGCCGGCGACGGCGATGTACGGCGTGCTGCTGTCGCCGCCGGTCTCGGCGAGGTTCTCGGTGGCACCGGCGGCCTTGGGCTGGTTGGCCGCGGGCGTGCCGGCCGCCGCGACCGGCTCCGCCGACGTACGGGCGTCGTTGTCGCCGTGGCCGTGGTTCTCGACGGTCGACTTGTCGGTACCGGCCTCGATCTGCCCCTCGGAGGGGGCGGACGCGGTGGGCGCCGGGGAGGGGTCGGAGCCGCTCTCCTCGCTGCTGCTGCCGCCGAAGGTGACGTCCGAGCAGGAGTAGAACGCCTCCGGGCTGTCCGAGCGCTGCCAGACGGCGTACAGCAGATGCTTGCCGGAACGCTCGGGGAGTGTGCCGGAGAACGTGTAGAAGCCGCCCACGGGGGCCGGGTCGGTGGCCGTCGCCACCGGGTCGGCCAGGTCCAGGTCGTCCCAGGCGAGCGGCTGGGACGGGTCGTAACCCGGCTTGGTGACATACACCTTGAAGGTGCCCTTGTGCGGGGCCGTCACGCGGTACTTGAAGGTGTACGAGCCGCTGCTGACGCTCGTCGCCGGCCAGTCGGCGCGGGCCAGGTCGAGGCCCTTGAACTCGTCGTTGTTCGCGCTGCACAGCTTGCCGTCGGGGATCAGCTCCTGGTGGCGGCCGTTCGCGTCGCCGATGCGTATGCCGTTCCAGTCGTAGAGCGCCTGGGTGCCGCCGGCCGCGACCGCCGCCTTGCAGGCGTCCGACCGGGGGCTCTCGGGGCCCTCGGCGTAACACTGCGAGACCCGGCTGACCGGGTCGCCCATCGAGCCGTGCGCGGATGCGGGTGCGGCGGCGAGCGCGGTCAGAGCGAGTGGGGCCAGGCCGAGGGTGGTGACGGCGGCGGCCTTGCGGCGTGCGGGCATGGGGGAGCTCCTCGTAACGGTCACTGGGGTGAATCCCGGGGGGATCCCGTGGGGGCTGATCAGAAGCTAGCCCCAAGAAACCGTGAAATCGCCTGCTGGAGGCGGGTGATGGAGATCCTTATGGTCCCTTTAAGGGAGTGCTCATGCTGCGCTGAGGTAGGCACGGTTCGCCGCGCCTGCGAGGCGCCGTACGCCGGTACCCGGCCCGGTCACCCGTCCGGCCACCACGTCCGTGCGATGTCCTTCCGCACCTCCGGGCGCTCGGCGGGCCGCTCCTCGGCCTCCTCACGGACCCGGCGGGTGTCCGTCTTCCGCGGGGGCTTGTGCACTGTGACTCGGCGCATGGCTGCCTCCTTCAGTGCCTACCGCATTTCCGCGATCTCACGGAGGTAGACCCTTTCGGCGAGAGTTCCTCATCGGTACGGGTCTGTCAGTGGCGGCTGTCACGATTCGACTGTCAGTGGCGGCTGTCACTCTTGGGCGCATGACGGATGACCGGGACGGAACGACCTCGGCGAATGACGTGGACTGGGACGCGTCGGCCGCCACCTTCGACGACGAGCCGGACCACGGACTGCGCGATCCCGACGTCCGGGACGCCTGGGCGGAGCGGCTCCGCTCCTGGCTGCCCGACGCCCCCTGCGACATCCTCGACCTCGGCTGCGGCACCGGCAGCCTGTCGCTCCTCGCCGCCGAGCAGGGACATCGCGTCACCGGCGTCGATCTGTCCCCGGCCATGGTGGACCGGGCCCGCGCGAAGCTCGCCGGACGTGACGCCGCATTTCTCATCGGTGACGCGGCGGCACCGCCGGTGGGGGCGCAGCGATTCGATGTCGTCCTCGTACGACACGTCCTGTGGACGCTGCCCGACCCCGGCCGCGTCCTGCGGCACTGGCGGGGGCTGGTGCGGCCCGGAGGAAGGCTCGTGCTGGTCGAGGGCGTGTGGGGGAGGACCAGCCCGGTCGGCATACCTGCCGAGCGGCTTCGCGCGCTGCTCGTGCCGCTCGGCGGGCGGGTGCGGGTGGAGCGGTTGTCGGAGGACGCCGGGCTGTGGGGGAGACGCGTGGAGGACGAGCGGTACGCGGTCGTGTGCCTGGTGTGAGAGCTGTCAGGCCGGCTGCCGCTACCTGAGCAGCGCGTCGAAGTCGGTGCCGTGGGCCAGGGTTTCCAGTTCGTCGAGGGTTGCGAGGGCGGTGGCGGCCGCCGGCGGGTCCGTTTCCGGCAGGCCGCTCTCCGCGAACTCGTCCTCGTCCAGGCGGCGTACGTCCGTGCCGTCGGCGGAGCGCCACAGGTCCAGGTCGAGGTCCTCGACGACCAGCTCCGTGCCGGTGAGCACGGCCGGGCGGGTGATGTCGCAGTACCAGCCCTTGAGGGTGCCCGTGGCCGTGCGGACCTCCTTCACCGAGTACCAGCGGTCCCGCCAGTAGTACTCCGTGAAGACGTCGCCCTGTTCGAAGCGCACGAAGCCGAAGTCGCGCACGCCCTCACCCGCCCAGGGGGCGCGCACCGTGATGCGGGTGCCGTCGTCGCCGAGCAGCTCCGCGGGGTAACGGATCTTCGTGCGGCCGCCCTTGACGAGGACGACGTCCACTTCAGCCGAGTTCGCGGACATACCGCACCTCCGTCGCGCAGACCTCGTACCCCAGCCACTTGTTGATAGCGAGCATCGGGCCGTTGCCGGTGTCGTTGCCCGTGAACGCCTCCGTGTACCCGGCGGCGCGGGCGCGGTGCAGGGAGTCGTTCTTGACGAGCTTGGCCAGGCCCCGGCCGCGGAACGCGCGGGCCGTTCCGGTCATGGAGGTGGCGTAGTGACAGGTGCCGTCCGTGTACGCCGCGGTGAAGGCGGCGGGGCGGCCGTCGACGACCGCGACCGTGGTCAGGTCGAGGTCCAGCAGTGGGCATTTCCAGGTCTCCTCGACCCAGGCCTCGTAGTCGGTGAACTCGATGTCGACGTCGCTCGGTTCGTCCGACGTCGTCTCCGCGTCCAGTTCGAACACCGGGCGTGGGTCGTCCGCGAAGTCGGCGGCCGTGCGCAACTCGACGCCCGGCGGCGGGGTCCGCAGCGGTGGCAGCGTGCCGTTCGCCAGGTCCAGGCGGAGGAAGTGGGCAGAGCGGCTCGCCTCGTAGCCGTGCGACGCGGCGAAGGCGCGGTTGCCGGGTTCGTCCAGGACCCAGGTGAACAGCCTGGTCGCGCCGTGGGCGGCCAGATGCTCCTCGGCGGCCCGGACCAGCAGCGCGCCGGCGCCGCGGCGGGTCCGCTCCGGGTGCACGTACACGTTGACGTTGCCCTGGCCGGGCTCGGGGCTGTCGTGGGCCAGGTGCACCTGGGCCGTGCCGATCACCTCGCCGTCGTCCACGGCGACGAGGGGGCGATAGTGCGCCTCGGGGCTCATGTGGGTGAGGTCGTGCATGAGGGATTCCGGGGTCATCAGGAGGAAGGGCGTGGTGAGACTCCTGACGCGGGCGAAGCCCTCGATGTCGGCTCGGATCTCCGGGCGGAGGTCGCGCACGGTGACGGTCATGGATGCGCACGTTACGTGGGGACGAGTGCGGGATGCCTCTCATTTTCCGTCGGGTACGGGACAATCGGCCCGTGACCTTGAAGATCCACATCGACGACAGTGCCCCGCCGTACGAGCAGGTGCGGGCGCAGATCTCCGAGCAGGCCCGGTCGGGTGCGCTGCCCGTGGGGTATCGGCTGCCGACCGTGCGGGGGCTGGCCGAGTCGCTCGGCCTCGCCGCGAACACCGTCGCCAAGGCGTACCGGGCGCTGGAGACGGACGGGGTGATCGAGACGCGGGGCCGGCATGGGACGTTCGTCGCCGCCGCGGGCTCGGCGGCCGAGAGGGAGGCGGCGTCGGCTGCGCAGGCCTATGCCGAGCGAGTCCGACGGCTCGGGCTCGGTGAGGGGGCGGCGCTCGACGCTGTTCGGGACGCCCTGCGGGCGGCGTACGCCGAGTAGCCACGGCGGGAACCAGGGGGAGTCACGCAGTACGTTCCAGCCGCTCCGGAGTCCGTGTGACCGTCCGCCCCTCCCGCGCCGCCAGTTCCCCGAACACCACGGCGTCCTCCACCGCCGCCCCGCCGGGGTCGTTGTTGAAGTACGCGTACACGTCGTGCCCGTCGGACCAGGTGTCCGCGATCCGCTGGACCCACGTCCGCAGGGACTGCCGACCGTAGCGCGGCCACGGCTGAGCGCGGCCCTGGTGGAAACGGACGTAGCCCCAGTCGGTGGTGCGCCACAGCGGCGTCACCGGGCGGGCCTGGACGTCGGCCCAGCACAGGGCCGCGCCCCGGGAGCGCAGCACCGCCTCCACCTCCGGCGTCCACCAGGAGTCGTGACGCGGTTCGACCGCGATGCGCGTGCCGGCAGGGAAGCAGGCGAGGCAGGCATCCAGCAGGTCGGCATCGGCGCGCAGCGTCGGTGGGAGTTGCAGCAGGACCGGGCCCAGACGGTCGCCCAGCCCTTCCGCGTGGCTCATCAGGCGGTTCACCGGTTCCTCGGGGTCCCGCAGCCGCTTGATGTGGGTGAGGTAGCGGCTCGCCTTGACCGCGATGACGAAATCCCCCGGCACGCGATCCCGCCAGGCCTCGAAGTTCTCCCGTGTCGGCAGCCGGTAGAACGCGTTGTTGATCTCCACGGTGGCGAACCGCTCCGCGTACTCCTCCAGCCACAGACGTGTGGGACACCCGTCCGGGTAGAGCAGCCCCCGCCAGTCCTTGTACTGCCACCCCGACGTGCCGACGAACAGGGTCATACATCCATCAAAGCACCGGCCGAAGCCGCAGCCCTACAGGTACAGTCCCGCATCCGACCCGTCCCGCGGCTCCGGCAGCGTCGTCGGTGACGTGCCCCGGCGCAGCGCGTACAGCTCCGCCAGTGTCGCGCCCTCGCGGCCCACGCCCTCCTCGCTGCCCAGCCAGCCGACCGCCTCCCGCCGGGTCAGGGGCCCCACCTCGATGCGGGCCAGACAGCGGCCCGGCCGGACGACGGCGGGGTGGAGGCGCTCGAGGTCCTCGTTGGTGGTGACGCCGACCAGGACGTTGCGGCCCTGGCCCAGCAGGCCGTCGGTGAGGTTCAGCAGGCGGGACAGCGCCTGCCCGGCCGTGTGCTTGGCCTCGCCGCGGATCAGCTCGTCGCAGTCCTCCAGCAGCAGCAGCCGCCAGCGGCCCTTGCCCGCCGAGTCCTCCTCGCCGATCGCGATGTCCATGAGGTAGCCGACGTCGGAGAAGAGGCGTTCCGGGTCCAGGACGCAGTCCACCTGGCACCAGTCCCGCCACGAGCGGGCCAGCGTGCGCAGCGCCGACGTCTTGCCGGTGCCGGGCGGGCCGTGCAGGAGCAGCAGCCGGCCTGCGATGTCCTCCGGGGTCGTCTTCATCAGGCGGTCCATCGCGTCCGCGACCGGCGCCGTGTAGTTGGCCCGGACCTCGTCCCACGTACCCGCCGAGATCTGCCGTGTCGTACGGTGCGGGCCGCGCCTCGGGGAGACGTACCAGAAGCCCATCGTGACGTTCTCCGGCTGCGGCTCGGGTTCGTCCGCCGCGCCGTCCGTGGCCTGGTCGAGGACCTGCTGCGCCAGCTCGGGGCTGGTTGCCGTCACCGTGACGTCGGCGCCGCGGTTCCAGCGGGAGACGAGCAGCGTCCAGCCGTCGCCCTCCGCCAGCGTGGCGCTGCGGTCGTCGTCGCGGGCCGCGCGCAGCACCCGGGCGTCCGGCGGCAGCAGTGTCGCCCCGGACCGTACGCGGTCGATGTTGGCCGCGTGCGAGTACGGCTGCTCGCCCGTCGCGAAGCGGCCGAGGAACAGCGCGTCGACGACGTCGGACGGCGAGTCGCTGTCGTCGACGTTGAGCCGGATCGGCAGAGCGTCGTGTGGGTTCGCAGACATGCCGCCATGATCGGGCACACGGGCGCCGCGTGCACCCGGTTTCCGCGGTGCGCGTGGAGTGTCGGCTCCACGCTCCTCCTCCTGCTGTGTCCCTCTCCGTCCTGTTACCAGGTCGTACATCCACGACATCTGCCCCAACCCGCCTGCCCGCCGTTACTGTTGCCTTCGATGGGACGTCATGGGTGGGATTCGGGGGCACGGCGGTGGCGGCTCACCGCGCTGCTCGGTGTGTCGGCGGCCGTCGTGGCCTTGGTGGTGACCCTGGTCAGCACGCTTCCCGGCGGCGGCGCGAGCACCGAGGGCACCTCGCCCGACGGCGACAAGGTGCACGGCACGCCCGCCACCCCGCCGCAGGAGCCGCAGCCGGACGTCGGCTGGGGCTTCACCCACACCCAGTTCAGCGCCGACGAGGGCAGCGCCGCCGCCACCGCGCGTGTCCAAGGCCTGCTCAAGACCACAAGCCTGCCGCAGAACCAGCACATCATGGGCTGGGGAGCCGACAACCCCGAGCCGGTGAAGGGGCGTTACGACTTCGCAGCACTGGACCGCCGGGTCGACTTCGTCCGCGCCTCCGGGGGCACACCGGTCATCACCCTGTGCTGCGCCCCGGACTGGATGAAGGGCGGCGAGGCAGGCGCCGGCAACACCGACTGGAGCCAGTCGGCCCTGGAGACGGCCCCCGACCCCGAGCACTACGACGACTTCGCCGCGCTCGCCGCGACCGTCGCCAAGCGCTATCCGGACGTGCGCCACTTCATCGTCTGGAACGAGTTCAAGGGGTTCTGGAACGACGCGGAGCACCGCTGGGACCACGAGGGCTACACCAAGCTGTACAACCTCGTGTACCGGGCCCTGAAGAAGGTCGACGCCGACATCATGGTCGGCGGCCCGTACCTCGTGATGGACAGCGTCGACCCCCGCCAGGCCGAGAACGCCTCCCGCACCCTCAAGGGCCCCTGGGGCGCCATGGACCAGCGGGTCCTGGACGCCTTCAGCTACTGGAACGAGCACAAGGCGGGCGCCGACTTCGTCGTCGTGGACGGCTCCAGCTACACCAAGGACGACGATCTGCTGCCCGACGAGTTCGCCGCGACGGACAAGTTCACGGCCGTCGGCCAGTGGGTGCGCCGGCAGACCGGCGGCGATCTGCCGCTGTGGTGGGCCGAGTACTACGTCGAGCCGTCCGACGGCAACGACGACCGGCACGGCTGGTCCGAGGCCCGCCGCGGTGCCGTCCAGGCCGCCGGAATGATTGCCATGGTCAAGGGCGGCGCCTCCTCCGGCTTCTACTGGAACCCGGAGGAGGAGACGGGCCCCGACTGCCCCGGCTGCCTGTGGACGCCGACCGACACCGGCGACGGGGGCGGCAAACTGCCCATGTACGACCTGGTCGCCCGCTTCAACGCCGAGTTCCCGCCGGGCACGGCGTACGAGACGGTGTCCGCCCCGGCGGACGTACGTGTCCTCGCCAGTGACAGGACCGTCCTGGTGGTCAACACGCTCGACCGGGCGATCAGCACCGAGGTCGACGGCAAGCGGTTCGACCTGCAGGCGTACGAGGTGAAGTGGCTGAAGCGGTAGGCCGCTCACTTCATTGTCAGGAACCGCTGCACCAGCGAGGCGAGCAGCACCGCCAGCAGTGGCAGCGAGAACCAGAAGGTGCTCTGCAGCCACCGCAGTTGCCGCACGCTCGGCCGCACCGCCACCCGGACCACTTCCCGCGCCGTCAGCAGCAGGATCAGCGCGACGGCCGCGAGCGCCCCGACCACCGACCAGGGTGTCCAGGTCACCAGCGGTCCGGCCGACCCCGGATCCGCCTCCGGCACGGGACCCCTGGGCTGCCGGGCCAGGGAGTAGATGGTGACGTCCTCGTTGACGTACACCTTCCGCAGCTCCGGCCGCCGGTCCAGGTTCTGGAGCAGCCGGGGCTCCCAGGTCGCCGAGTAGCCCACGTCCATGCGCAGGAAGGTGACCTGACTCCGGTTGATCATCAGATACGAGTTCGGCCCCGCGTCCTTCAGCGCCTTGACCAGCCCCGACACCAGCACCGGGTCGGTCGGCGCCTGCGTCGGCACGTACTGCACCTTCTCCATGTCCCGGGCGCCCCACGGCATGGCCGGCGTCACGGTCTCCAGCGGGTCGTCGCTGAGCCACAGCAGCCGGACGCTCGGGTCGTCATGGGCGTACACGTACTCCATCGCGGCGACCTCACCGGGCCGTACCCGCTCGAAGGTCTCGTTGCCCCAACGGGCCACCAGGAAGCCGCCCATGAGCACCAGCCCGGCCATCAGCGCGGCCAGCGGAGCGAGGCTCACCCGGTCCTTGTCGCGCTCCTCGGCGGTGACGCCGGTCCGCGGGAACAGGGCAAGTCCGGCCAGCAGGGCGGCGCCGGGCAGCGCGAACATGAAGACGCGCAGCGCCATTTCACCGCCGTACGACTGCATGCCGAAGCCCAGGAACGGCACGAAGGCGAGGACCAGCAGCGAACGCTCCCGGTACTTGTGCTCGCGCCGCCGCCACCAGCCCCAGCAGGCGAAGGCCATCACCCCGCCGGCCAGCGCCACGCGCGCGTATAGCACGAGTTTGTGGGTGGAACTGCCGCCCTCGATCCGGCCGGACACCGACGACGACACATTGCCGCCGACGCCGCCGACCCCGCCGAACAGCTCGGCGAAGTGCCCCGACCAGTACGGCTCGGCCAGGAAGCCGATCCAGGCGGCGACCATCACCCCGCACAGGACGGGCAGGCCGCGCAGCTCGGACCTGCCGATCAGGACGAGGACCGCGAGCACGCCCAGCATCACGAACGGGGTGAGCTGGTGGGCCGGCACGGTCGCCGCGAACAGACCGGTCACCACCAGCAGCAGCACCGCCCGCTGCCGCCGGTTCGTCGGCTCGACCTCCATCTCGCCGGGTCGCGCCTTGGTCCAGATCACACGTGGGGCACGGAACCAGACGAGCAGGATCGCCACGAAGACGAGGTACAGCAGATAGGTGAAGCCCTGCGGGGAGAAGTAGTCCTGGCCGACCCAGCCGCTCAGCACGAAGATCCAGACACCGGTCCACTTGGCGCGCCAGCTCGCCCGGAGCGAGCGGGTCAGCAGGAACAGCGGGGCCAGGTAGAGCAGTTGCATGGTCAGCGGCCACCAGCGGATGACCTCGGTGAGGTCCGTGACCCCGCAGGCCTGGGCGACGAACGCGGCGGCCGCGAAGAAGCCCGGCCAGCTCCAGCGCGCGTCCAGGTCGGGCACCGCGACGCCGGTCCGGTCGATGTGGTCGAGGAACCCGAGGTGCTGCCAGGCCGTCGCGAACCGCGGCTCGGTCTCGATCACCGCGGGCAGCGCGTGCAGGGACACGACGGTCGCCAGCAGGGTGACCAGCAGCAGCGTCCGGTGCTCGCGACCGAGCCACAGCAGTGATGCGAACACCACGACCAGCAGTCCGGCGCCGACCAGGGTCGGGGCCGGCAGCACGGAGATGAGGCCGAGCCCGCCCATCCGGTCCAGGTCGGCTTCGCCGAGTCGCAGGGCCGGGACCCAGTACAGGAGGAGGGCGGCGATCAGCAGACAGCCGAGGATCACACCGAGGCGGGTGGGGAACAGGCTGCGCTGCAAGGGCTCCGGACGGGGAACATCCGCTTCCGAGACTGATACCGGCTCCGGTTCTGATACGACCGCCTCGCCCACGTCGGCCTCCGGCGAGAACGGTGCGTCCACCTCCGGCTCCGGCAGCACGGGCACGCCCGTCGGCGGTGTCCCCGGCCCCGGCCGCACGTCGGGGCGGCGTTCGAGGTGGTCGAAGTCGACATGGATGCCGAGAGCGAGGGTGTCGCCGTCGAGCGCCCAGGCCGGCCCGCGCTTGCGCGCCGGCCCGGGCGCCGCCGGGACCTCGCGCGCCCCCAGGTCGGCGAGGTCCCCGTCGGGTGCCGTGCTCTCGACGACGTCGACGGACGGAGCCCTGACGATCTTGTACAGCCTGGGCGCGGCGATCGCCACGATCACCGCGAGGCTGGCGATCTCCGCGACGCCCGCGCCGGTCAGCCCCATGCGGGGGAGCAGCAGCAGCGTCAGCCCGAGCACCAGCACGCACAACAGGCCCTGCAGCCAGGCGAGTCCGGCGGTGCGGCTCTGCGCGCGCAGCACCGCCAGGTACGTCTCCATCACGACCCGCAGCACCGCGCCGAGTGCGAACCAGCGCAGCAGCGGCGTCGCCGCGTCCGCGTAGCCGGCACCGAAGACACCGAGGATCCACGGGGCGCCGAAGAACAGCAGGGCGGCGACCGGCAGCATGATCCGCGCCATCCGCTTCAGCGCGGCACGGGTGTTGGCGGCGAGGCGGCCCGGGTCGTGCGAGCCCTCGACGGTCAGCGAGGCGCCCATGTTGATGGCGAGCAGGTTGACCGTGCCGCCGATGGTGGCGGTGATGTAGAAGTACGCGTTGTCCTCGGAGCTGACCTGCGCGGCCACGATCACCGGCACGAGATAGACCACGGCGAGCGAGAACAGCGACCCGGTGTAGTCACCGGCCAGGAACCTGCCGACCTCCCCGAGCGTCGGCGGGGTCGCCTGCTCCTCGGTCGCCTTCACATGCCGGGGCACCAGCCGCCGGAACACCAGCCAGCCGAGCGGCAGCACGGAGGTGGCGATCGCCGCGACCCAGGACACGAAGACGCCGGTCATCGGGATCGCCACCGCGAACGCGACCAGCAGCCCCAGCTTCACCGCGGAGAACACGGTGTTGCCCACCGGCACCCACAGCGCGCTGCGCAGTCCGGTCAGCACACCGTCCTGCAGGGTGAGCAGGTTCCACGCGACGACGGCCACCACGAACCCGACGGCGGGCAGCGGCCCGTGCAGGAAGCGGTACGACGGCCCCCACACGTCCAGCGTCAGCAGAAAGACACCCGCGGCCAGCGCCACCACCAGCGAACTGCCCGCGTACGTACGGAGGATGAGCCGCCCGGTGGTGCGGCCCGCGACCGGGATGAAGCGGGCCAGGGCACCGGTGAGCGTCACCGCGGTGAGCCCCGCGAGGAGCTTCATCGCGGCGATCGCGGCCGAGCCCTGGCCGACCGCCGCCTCGGAGTAGTAGCGGGCCGCCACCAGCCAGTAGCCGAGGCCCAGGAGGGCGGAGATGCCGGTGTTGAGCATCAGCGCGTAGGCGTTGCGGAACAGCTGACCGCCTCCCGGCGACCGGCCGAGTCCGGGCAGGCGCAGCCGGCGCCGGGGCTGCTGCTCCGGGGTCTGCGTCTCGGTGGGTTCGGCCTGTGCTGTGGTCGTCGTGTCAGACACGGGTTCTGGTGGCCTTCCGGCGGACCTGTCGTGCTCTGCGGACCATCGCGTACCCCTTGGTGAGGGCGCGGTCCCTGGCGAAGGCGCGGGCGATCGAGCGGCCCTCGATCAGCCGCTCGAACTCCTCGAGACCGGTGCTGCGGCGCACGGTGACACGGCGCAGGGCGTACGGCCCCTGCCGGCGGCCGGCCAGGTCGTTGCCGACGGCGAGCGCCTGGGCGTACCCCGTGGCGCGCACCTCCTGCCGCACCCGGCGGCTGGAGTAGCCGTAGGGGTAGGCGAACGACACGGGCAGGGCGCCCAGTTCACCGGCCACAATATCCCGGCAGCGGGTCAGCTCGAAGCGCAGGGCGTCGTCGTCGAGCTGGTCCAGCTGCGGGTGGCTGTGGCTGTGGCCGCCGATCTCGACGCCCGCGTCCGCCAGCTCCCGCACCTGGTCCCAGTCGAGCATGCGGTCCAGGCCGCCGCCGGTGTCGTAGGCGCCCCTGAGCCAGCCCGTGGAGACGAACAG
This sequence comes from Streptomyces sp. NPDC127197, assembly GCF_042672405.1. NCBI lineage: Bacteria > Bacillati > Actinomycetota > Actinomycetes > Kitasatosporales > Streptomycetaceae > Streptomyces > Streptomyces sp. NPDC127197. The sequence goes on from NZ_JBHXVG010000003.1 coordinate 71,701, forward strand.
CGTGGCCGGGAAGCCGTGCTTGGCCAGCACGGGCAGGGCGTGCCGGTGCACGCCCTCGTAGCCGTCGTCGAAGGTGACCAGCACCGGGCGCGGCGGCAGGGGGCGGCCCGTGCGCCACCGTGCCGCAAGGTCGGCCGTGGTCACCGGGGTCAGGCCCAGGTCGCCGATGACCGCCATCTGCTGGGCGAAGGCATCGGGGGTGACCGACAGGGCGCGGGTGGCGTCGTTCGGGTCGGTCGCGACCGCGTGGTACATGAGGATCGGTACGCGCACCTCAGACACCGGAACCCCCCTCGATCGGCGCCACGGAGAACGTGGTGCCGCCCCTGCGCGCCCGGACACTCCCCACGACGTACCCACCGGCCGCCGCGAACACTCCGGCGACGATCGCACCCGCCCGCCCCGCACCGCCCGGCCGGGCCAGCACGGCGTCGCGCAGCCCGCGCGCCACCCCGGCGGGCAGCACCCGGGTCGTGTACCGGCGTTCCGACTCGAGTCCCTTGTCCGCGCCGACACTTCGGGCCACCAGCGCCTTCGACAGGCCTTCGGCATACGTACGCGTACGGAAGTACCCGAAGTGCTCACGCGCCTTCGGCACCCGGTGGTGGATCACTGCACGGTCGTCGATCAGCAGGACCGCCTCGGGCAGGGCGCGGGTGAGGCGGATGCACAGTTCCGTCTCCTCGCAGCCCAGCGGGCGCTTGTCGCCGTCGCGGCCGATACCGGTGGCGAAGCCGCCCGCCGCGTCGAACGCGCTGCGGCGGAAGGAAGCGTTGCCGCCGAGGACGTTGCGCACCCGGACCAGCCCGCGCGGCAGGCCCCGGTAGGTGCAGCCGACCACCCAGTCGAACTCCTCCGGGAACCAGACAGGCCGGCGTCCGGACGCCCAGACCGGCTCCGTACGGCCGCCGACCGCCATGACCCGCGGGTCGGCGTACGACGAGGCGAAGTGGCGCAGCCAGTCGCGTTCGGCGACGGCGTCGTCGTCGAGGAAGGCGATGACGTCGCCGCGGGAGGCCGCGATGCCGGTGTTGCGGCCGGCGGACAGACCGCGGGGGCCCGCGTTGGCGAGCACCCGCACGTCCCCGGCCTCCTTGTACTCCCCGGCCAGACGGTCCAGAAGCGCCTGGTTGTGGTCCACGACCAGGAGCGTCTCCAGAGCCGGCCGGGACTGCGCCCGCACCGAGACGACCGCCGCGAGGATGTCCTCCCAGCGGTCCTCGGTGTAGACGCAGATCACGACGGAGATGTCGGGACTGCTCAAGACACCTCTCCCCGGACCGTGTCGAGCATCGGAGAGGGATGCGAACGGCGGCGCAGCGCACGCCGGTTGGAGCGCTCCTTGAGGATCACCTTGAGCACCCGCAGCCCGTCGCGCACCGCGCGCAGATTGCTGGTGCCGTGGATGCGGAGGTACTCGTGGCTCGGTATCTCCTGCACCTTCAGTCCCGCCTTGACCACCCGGATGTTCATCAGGGTCTCGACCTCGAAGCCGGTGCAGTCGAGGTCGATCTTGTCCAGGCAGTGCCGCCAGAACGCGTTGTAGCCGTAGCACAGATCGGTGTAACGGGCGCCGAACTTGCGGTTGACGACCGCGCACAGGGCACGGTTGCCGAGCTTGCGGATGAAGGTCATGTCGTCGGTGCCGCCGCCGTTGGCGAAACGCGAGCCCTTGGCGAAGTCCGCGCCCGAGACGAGGGCGGAGACGTACGACACGATCTCGTTGCCGTCGGCCGAGCCGTCCGCGTCGACCATCACGATGATGTCGCCGGTGCAGGCCTCGAACCCGGTGATCAGCGCGTCGCCCTTGCCCTTGCCGCGCTGTCCGACGACTTTCACGTCCGGCCACAGGTCACGGGCGACCTCGACGGTGTTGTCGGTGGAATTGCCGTCCACAAGAACCACTTCGTGTATCCAGTCCGGAAGTGTCTTGAAGACGTAGGGGAGATTCTCCGCCTCGTTCATGGCGGGAATCACCACGCTCACCGGTGGCGCAATGGCCAGGTGAGAGGAGATCGGCCGGTATGCGCCGGCCGTTGTCGGATTCTGGCTCGTGGTTGCCGAGCCCAGAACGGAGCTCATGAGTCTGGTCCCTCTCGTCCGGTGGACCGCCCACCCCCGGGCGGCCCGGCTCTTTGTCCGGTTCGAAAGGGGGGTTGTCACTGGCAAAAGCTCGCCGGCTCCGGAAAACGGCAGCCGGTTGCGCGGCACGTCTCGGTCACACGCAGGTCACCGAGCACGGCACCCCCCTACCGCGCCCCGCGCCGGCACCACCGCGGCCCCTGAGCCCTCCCCTGGTTCCGCTTGGTGATGGTCCGATGCGGGTGAGATGTATGACGGTATTGACCTATCACTCCTTATGGCAAGACCTGGAACCTGACCTCACCTTTTTGTTGGTTTGGCCGTTACCTGCGACCTGACCGGATCTTGCCCATTTTCTTGAGCAGCCGGTCGGCGGGCTCGAACAGCTCCGGCCGCGACACCACGACATTGCGCAGCGCGCGCACCGGCGCACGTCGGGCCCGGTGCCCGATCGCCACCGGGTGACGTCGCGTCACCCACCCTTCGGACACTTGGATTTCACGGGTCTTCAGGGAGTCCTTGTATTCCTTCTGGCCCCGGCCCAGATCGAGATAGGCGATGCCGTCGGCGGCGGCCGCCTCGGCCATCCGCAGATGCAGGACCAGCCCCGGGGAGTACTTCGAGTACGCCGGGTCGTACGCCGGGAACCAGCAGGCGAGCACCCGCTCGCTGCGCAGTCCGAAGTGCGCGGCGACCGGCTTGCCGTCCGCGTACAGCACGGACAGGATCCCGGCGAACGGCTGGGAGCGGGTGTGGAACAGCTGCTCCACCAGCCGGGTGATCCAGTCGTGCGCGAAGCGGTCGCTGCGCCCCGTCCTGCGGTACTGCGCGGACTTCCAGTCCATCAGCGTGCGCAGGGCGGCGGGATCGCGCTCGTCGTGGACGTACACGACCTCACCCGCGTCCCGGCCCAGCTTGCGCTCCTTGGCGAGCGTGGTCCTGGTGAACTTCGGTGACTGGCCGCGCAGTTGGCTCAGATAGGCCTCGTAGCCCTGGTCTACGTCCATGACCGGGGACGGGAAGGTGCCGGAGGCCTCGGCCTCGAACGGCTGCTGGCCTTCCACCAGGTGGTCGAACTCCCATACGACGAGCCCACAGGCCCGCAGCAGCTCCCGGGCGTCCCAGGTGAACCCGGGCCGGTGCACCACGCCCTGGGCGTCGGAGACACCGAGCCCGATGGCCCGGCCGACGCCGGTCGCCGATCGCTGGAACGGGAAGAACGCGGCCGGTTCGCCGCCCTCGCGGACGACCGCGATCCGTACGCCCCGTCTGCACCGGCCCACCGCGAGCGCGAACTCGGGGGACAGGAACGGGTTCGCCAGCTCGGGCGAACCGTGCAGATGGGCCTTGGCCTGCATGGCCGTCCACGCCGCCCGGTCGGCGGCGGTCAGTTCGCCGGGGCGGTACACACTGATGTCCACGTCACGAGCCCTGTCTTCTCACGGTACGGCCGCCGCGGCGCCGTACCAGAACCAGCAGGAGAGTGAGGGCGCTGATGGCGGTCACGGCCGCGATCCCGCCGCGTACCGACCACAGGTGCAGGGCCAGCAGGCCCTGGGCCACCAGCATGTCGACGACGATCGCACCCGCGAGCGAAACGAGTGCGCGACTGAGCGGATCCAGCCCGCTGAGCGCCGCGGCGATGGCCGCGGCCGGCGCAACGAGCAGGAAGAACAGCGTGAACGGAGCGCGCAGTGGCGAGCCCGAGTCGGTGAGCGCGAGCAGCGCGCCGATCCCCCCGACGGCCGTCACGGCGCCCGCGAGCACGGGCCACAGGTCCCTCCCCGAACCCGGCCGCGTCCCCTCGACACCGTCTGGTGCGTCTGATGCATCGGTCTTGATGCGGATGGTCTGCATTGGCGACTTTGCCCCCCGAAGCGCCGGATGCCGGGCTTCAATGTCGCGCAGTGCCGCCCGGGCCGTCAAGACGCGGAATGCGCTTCCTGTGGCACATATGGACATTCCCCGGAGGCGGCGGTCCGCCCCCGGGGAACTGCCTGTCACACCAGGCTCAGACGTGTCACGGGACGATCTTCAGCAGCCGGTTCGGGGAGCCGCTGCCCGGGCTGGTGACCTTGCCGGTGGTCGCTCCGCTCGTCAGTGCCGAGGCGACCTGGGCGGGGGTGGACGAGGTGTGGTTCGCGAGGTAGACCGCCGCCGCGCCCGCGACGTGCGGAGTTGCCATCGACGTACCGGAGATGGTGTTCGTCGCGGTGTCGCTGGTGTGCCAGCCGGCCGTGATGGAGGAGCCGGGCGCGAAGATGTCCAGGGCCGAGCCGTAGTTGGAGTAGCTCGCCTTGGCGTCCGTGTTGGTGGTGGCGCCGACCGTGATCGCTTCGGAGACCCGGGCCGGGGAGGACGAGGAGGCGGTGGTGCTGCTGTTGCCCGCCGCGACGGCGTAGGTCACGCCGCTGGCTATGGAGTTGCGGACCGCCGTGTCCAGCGACGCCGAAGCGCCGCCGCCGAGCGACATGTTGGCGACCGAGGGACCGGAGTGGTTCTGCGTCACCCAGTCGATGCCCGCGATCACGCCCGCCGTGGTGCCGGAGCCGCTGTTGTTCAGCACCCGGACCGCCACGATCTTCGCCTTCTTGGCGACGCCGTAAGTGGAACCCGCGACCGTGGTGGCCACATGGGTGCCGTGGCCGTTGCCGTCGGAGGCGGTGGTGTCGCCGTCGACGGCGTCGTAGCCGTAGGTGGCCCGGCCGCTGATCTGCGAGTGGCTGATGCGGACGCCGGTGTCGATGACGTATACGGTCACGCCGCTGCCCGCGCTGTCCGGATATGTGTAGGTGCCGGAAAGCGGAAGCGAGGTCTGGTCGATCCGGTCCAGGCCCCAGGGGGCGTTGGACTGTGTGGTGTCGGCGAGCCGGACGCGCTGGTTCTGCTCGACGGCGGCCACCGCAGGGTCGGCGGCCAGTCTCCTCGCCTCGGTCGCGGAGAGGTTGGCTGTGTAGCCGTTCAGCGCCTTGCTGAACGTCTGCTTCACCGTGCCGCCGTACTCCTTGATCAGACCCTTGCCCTCGCTGGACGCGGCCTTGAAGCCGGCGCCCTTCTTGAGGGTGACGATGTAGCTGTCCTTGACGGCGGTGGGGGAGCCGGCCGCCAGGACCTTGCCCTCGGCCGGGGCGGCCTGGGCGGGGAGTGCGGTGAGCCCGCCCAGGAGGGCGGCGGTCGCCAGGCTGGTGGTCGCGGCGAACCGGGCCTTCTTGCTACGCAGTTGTGCCATTACGAGGGAGTCCTCCTCCAGGCGGCGCCCGCCCGGGTGGGGGCGTGCGCATGTGGGGGGGTGCGCGCGTCTTCGCGCACACGGCCCGGGGCGTCGCGTACCGCCCGGGCTGCGGTAAAGCGTGGGTGAGCTACGTGCGTAGAACAAGGGAGTTGAGCACCTGTCAACAAATCTGTCATGGGCACGTAATCAACTCCAGGGTGAACGCGCAGGGTTCATGTGGAGGATGAGTGAAAGGTCTTGGCATGGACACTTCCGTTCAACACGCGTAGTTGGTACGAAAGTTGAGGCAGAGATCCTGCTAAAGGGAGGTTCCATGAGACGTTCCCGACTTGTCGTGTTACTCGGCTCCCTCCTCCTCGCCGCATCGGCTGCCCTCACGGGGGCCGCTTCGGCGCAGGCGTCCGAAGCCGCCGCCACCGGCTATGTGGCGCTCGGCGACTCCTACTCCTCCGGCGTCGGCGCGGGCAGTTACATCAGCTCCAGCGGCGACTGCAAGCGCAGCACGAAGGCGTACCCGTACCTCTGGGCCGCCGCCAACTCACCCTCCTCGTTCGCCTTCACGGCCTGCTCCGGCGCCCGAACGGATGAAGTCCTCGCCGGTCAACTGGCCCCGCTCAACGCGAGCACGGGTGTGGTGTCCATCAGCGTCGGCGGCAACGACGCCGGCTTCGCGGACGTCATGACGACGTGCGTACTCCAGTCCGACAGCGCCTGCATCTCCCGCATCAACACCGCCAGGGCGTACGTCGACACGACGCTGCCCGGCAAGCTCGACACCGTCTACTCGGCGATCCGCAGCAAGGCACCCGCGGCGCAGGTCGTCGTGCTCGGCTACCCCCGCTTCTACAAGCTCGGCCAGGCGTGCCTCGGTCTGTCCGAGACCAAGCGCAAGGCCATCAACGACGCCTCCGACCACCTCAACACCGCCATCCAGAAGCGCGCCCTGAACCACGGCTTCACCTGGGGCGACGTGCGCGGCACCTTCACCGGCCACGAGATCTGCTCCGGCAGCTCCTGGCTGCACAGCGTCAACTGGCTCAACATCGGCGAGTCGTACCACCCGACCGCGAACGGCCAGTCCGGCGGCTATCTGCCGGTGCTCGACAACGCCGCCTGATCCTCAGGGAGTCGGCGTAGGTGAAGGGGAGGCCCCGCCCGTCGGGGTCTCCGTCACACAAGTCACCGAGAATGCCACCGCGTCGGACGTCGTCCGGACCGGATCGCGGACCTCGACACTGATCTCGTTCTGATACGTCCCACTGTCGGCGTACGTCGTCACGATCACCCGGTCCTGCTTGGTCTTCTCGCCCCCCTCGGGGAACGACAGCGTCTTCCAGCTCTCGACCTCGCCGTCCTTGGTCACCCAGCGGTAGTCCACCTCCGCGGGCAGCCGTCCCACCGTGAACGTCGCCGTGAACGCGGGAGCCTGGTCGTTCGGCGGCGGGCACGTGCCCGAGTACTCCGTGCGGGCGCCGGCGAGGGCGACCGTCACCGACTGCGGTGGGGGAGCGGTCGTCGGACTGCTGCTCGGGGTCGGGGTGGTGGGAGCGGTGGTGGCCGGAGTGGTCTCCTCCTCGGGCGCCGTTGAAGTCGCCTCCGCCGTAGGGGTGTTGCCGCCCCCCACGGTGCGGTTGTCGCCGTTGTCGCGGTTCAGCAGCGCGTACGTGAGACCGGCGATCGCCAGCGCCAGGGCGGTGACGCCGGCGATCAGGACGGCGGCGGTGCGTCGGTCGCGGCGCGGTTCGTCGACGGTGGTCGCGGCAGGGGCAGCTGGGGAGGGTTGGGGCGGAGTCGGCGGCTGCGGCTGTCGGTGGGCCGCGACGGTCGGGGCGTACGGGGTGTACGGCGTCGTGGGGGCCGTGTCCGCGCGCGGCATGCCTCCCGCGCCGATCAGCCGCAGGTCCTGCTCGGCCCGCGCGGCCGACAGCCGCTCGGCGGGGTCCTTGCGCAGCAACCCCTCGATGACGGGAGTGAGCGGACCGGCCCGGCGGGGCGGTGGCAACTCCTCGTCGACGATCGCCCGCAGGGTGCTCAACGGCGTGTCGTGGCGGAACGGGGAACTGCCCTCCACCGCCGCATACAGCAGCACGCCGAGCGACCACAGGTCCGACTCGGGACCCGGTGTGCGGCCGAGCGCCCGTTCCGGCGCCAGGAACTCGGGCGAGCCGACCACCTCCCCGGTCATGGTCAGCGCGGAGCTGCCCTCCACCATCGCGATCCCGAAATCGGTGAGCACCACCCGGCCGTCGTTCGACAGCAGTACGTTGCCCGGCTTCACGTCCCGGTGCAGCACCCCGGCCTCGTGCGCGGCACGCAGCGCGGACAGCACCTCGGCGCCGATGTGCGCCGCGCGCTGCGGGGACAGCGGGCCCTCGGCGTCCAGCAGCTCGGCGAGGGAGATCCCGCGGACCAGCTCCATCACGATCCACGGCCGGCCCTCGTCCGTGGCCACGTCGTACACCGTCACCACATTGCGGTTCCCGACCCGCGCGGCGGCCCAGGCCTCCCGCTCCAGACGGGTGTACATCCGCTCCACGTCGGCGGCCGGCAGCCCCGCCGGGGCCCGCACCTCCTTGACGGCGACCTCGCGGCGCAACACCTCGTCGCGGGCGAGCCACACCGTCCCCATGCCGCCCTCGCCGAGCGGGGACAGCAGGCGGTAGCGCCCGGCGATCACGCGTTCACTGCCCGGATCCACGGACACCGGTGCCCCCCTTCGCATCCGCGAGCGATGTCTCGTCTGATTTCTCCCCAAAAGTAGCTCAGCCGAATGCGGATGCCGCCCCCCTGAACACCAATCCGGCCCCGAGGGCGACGACGACGAACGCGGAACCCACCGGCGCGGTACGGCGGATCAGGGCGGCCAGCGGGTTGGCGGTCCAGCGGGGCCGCCGGACCAGCGCCCGGGTCACGCCGCTGCCGAACCGGACGACGGCGAACCCGGCCGCGGTGAGGGTGAGCGCGAGCCCGGCGCCGTACGCGACGACGAGCAGCAGCCCGAACCAGGCCTGCCCGAGCGCCGCCGCGCCGACGAGCACGACGACGGCCGAGGGACTGGGCACGAGCCCGCCGGCGAAGCCCATGAGGATCGTGCCGCGGAGAGTGGGGGCGATGGGGTGGGAGTGGGTGTGGCCGCCATGGCTGTGCTCGATGGTATGGGGGTGGGTGTGCTGGTGATCGTGACCGTGGTCGTGATCGTGGCTGTGTTTTTTGTGCTCGTGGTCGCGGTGGTCGTGGGCGTACTCGTGCTCGTGGTCATGGGTGTGCGTGTGGGCGTGGGCCTGTTCGCGGTTGCGGAACGCCCGTCGTACGAGGCCCGCTCCCGCCAGTGTCACCAGCACCCCGCTCGCGATGCCCAGCCAGGCGATCACCGAGGGTGCCGCCGCGGAGCCGGCCGTGACCAGGAGGCCGAGGGCGACCACACCGAGGGTGTGGGTGACCGTCACCGAGGCGGCCAGGGGGAGGACGTGCCGCATACGGGCGCGGCCGCCGTGGGCCGCCGCCGTTGCGGCCATGAGGGTCTTGCCGTGGCCCGGTGCGAGCGCGTGCATCGCGCCGAGGCCGACCGCGATGAGCAGGGCCAGGGCGGCGAAGCCGACGGTGAGGTCGTGCCGGGCGACCAGGGATTCCAGGGCCCGGGTCCAGTGGTCGGCGCCGCGTGGCAGGACGGACGCGGCGGGCGCGTCGCCCTGCTCCTCGGCCAGGGCGGGACCGCCGGGGCGCACGCGCAGGGACGCGGACGTCGTGCCGGCCGGGGAGGACAGCAGTTCCTCGGGATAGGCGGTCAGTTGACGCGACGGCGACTTCTCCGGCACGTCCGACGCGGTGAGCGTCATGCGGTCCCCGCGCGCGATGATCTCCCGCCAGCCGGGGCCGGAGTCGGCGCCCGCGCTGCGGAAACCGACCGTCACGGAGTCGGTCTCGGGGAGGGGAGCCGTCAGCCGGCACTCCACCCGCAGGGTGTCGAGTCCCGCCTGACCGGGCAGCACGCGCGCGTGGCTCTCGACGACGTCGAGCCCGACCGTGCGTCCGTCGACCGTCGCCTCGCTGTCCCGCGCGGCGTCCGCGCACCGCCCGCGGGCCCATGCGGTGACGCCGAGCCGTTCCACGTCCGGTCCGGCCTGGGTCGCCGGGATCTCGGCGAGGTCCTCGACATGGTCGACGCGCAGCTCACCGGGGGCGGCGACGAGACCGTCGTAGTGGTTGACGGTGAAGTTGCCCAAAGGGTGCGCGCTTGCGGCGGTGGCGGGCACGAGCACGATCGCGCCGGCGACGCCCAGGACGGCCGCGGCGGAGGCGAGAACACGACGGGGCCTCACTCGGCCCCCAGGGTCTTCAGCGCCGCGCGGGCCTCGCGAGCGGCCGACGGGGAGAACCCGGGGTTCAGTTCCAGTGCCGCCGTCAGGGAGGCGCGGGCGTCCTTCGTACGGCCCGTGGCGAGCTCGATCATGCCGCGGTGGTGCAGGAAGGCGGCGTTGCGGTAGCCGGTGGCGGTGGCCCGGCGGGCGTAGCGCAGGGCTTCCTCGTCGCGGCCGCCCACGTGCAGCGCCCAGGCGAGGGCGTCCGCGGTGTGCACGGTGTGGCGGCGGGACCACTCGGCGCGGGCCGCGCGCAGGGCCAGGTCCGCGTCGCCGTGGTCGGCGGCCGCGAGCGCGGTGTCGAGGTCGGGGTTGACGCCGCTCGCGCGGGCCAGCGCCGTCCAGGCGTCGACGAGGGCGTACTGGTCGCGGGCCCTGGCCCGGTCGCCCTCCGCGCCGCGCTCCTCGTACAGCTCACCGAGGGCGACGAGCGCGCCGGGCAGCGGGGCGCGGGTGACGACCGCCTCCATGCCCCGCACGGCCTCGGTGAGATCACCGCTCGCGGCCTGGGCGCGGGCGCGGCCCTCCAGGGCGGGCAGGTAGGTGTCGTCGGCGGCGAGGGCGCGGGCATAGTGGTCCAGGGCGGTCGTGTAGTCGCCCTGGTTCCAGGCGAGTTGGCCGAGTGCGGTGGCGACGTACGCCACGTCGCCGGGTGCGACGGCGTTGTCGAGGGCCTGTTCCAGGACCCGACGGGCCGTGCGGACGTCGCCGCGGAGTTCGCGCACGTACGCGTACCGCGTGAAGACCGGGATCCCCGGCCGGCGGGTGTCGGCGGTGTCGGCGGCCTTCGACGCGGCGTCGTAGCGGCCGAGTTCGACGAGGGCGTCGATACGGGTGGCCAGGGCGCGTTCGTTGTAGGGGTTCTGCTTCAGGGCGCGGCCGGCGAAGTCGAGGGCGCCGGTGAAGTCGTGCCGGGCCGCGGCGAGGGCGGCCAGGCCGGCCAGGGCCTGGTCGCCCTCGGGTTCGAGGGCGAGGGAACGGTCCAGTGCCCGCTCGGCCTGCGGGTAGCGCGAGGGGTCGCCGTCGACCCTGGCCTGTTCGACGTAGGCGAGGCCGAGGGTGGCCCAGCCGCCGAAGTCCCTTGGCTGGGCGCGGAGATGGTCCTGCAGGGTGCCGATGCTCGAGTCGAGGTCGCCGCTCGCCAGCACCGTCGGAGCGACGGCGGCGGGCGCCGCGGCCAGGCCACGACCGTCGCCGTCCCGGACGTTCCCCACGGCGATCGAACCGGCGGTCAGGGCCACGGCCAACAGGGCGGCACACCCGGCAACCCGCCCGCCCCGCAGGCGCCGCCCGGCCGCAGCAACCCGCCGCAGAGCAGCGACCCGCTCGTCGACGCCCGCGGCGGTGCGGTCGGCGTCCGCCGCGCCCGAGGTCCTCTCGGTGGCCGTGTCCGCGGTGGCCGCGGTTCCCTCGGTGGCCGGGCTCCGGTCGGTCTCGTGCTCCGGCTCGTTGTCGTTCGTACGCGGGACCATGCCCTCTCCTCGTACACAAAAGGGTCGTCATCGTGAGGCGGCGCGGCCCGTGCCGTGGGGGATGGGGAGGGACGGGCCGCGCCAGTCGGTAGGGGGGCGCGTCAGTACGCGCGGCCCCGCATGCGGCGCCACCACATCAGGCCGGCGCCGATCAGGAGGATCCCTGCCGCACCCGCGCCCGCGGAGGCGGCGATCAGCGTCATGTTGTCGTCGGAGGCCCCGGCCGGCTGCAGCGCGTCGCCGATCTGGTTGCGCACGTCGTTGCCGCCCGAGGTGCCCTTGGCGAGCGGGCCGCGGGAACCCTCCGTCGGCAGGGCGACGTACGGGAAGGCCTTCTCGAACTCCTTGTCGTTCTTGTCGACCGCGTCGCCCAGGTCGTTCTTCTGGCCGAGCAGTTCACCCTCGACGACCTGGAGCGAGGCGTCGATCACGTCGTCGGTGAGGCGACGGCCGTTCGGGAAGCCGGCGTTGTCGCCGTCGAGGACGCCGAGTCGCTTGGGCTTCGCGGCCGGTGCGATCGAGGTGTTGAGGCGCAGTTGCTCCGCCGGGCGGACGTGCGGCGGCTGGTTGAGGTCCTTCACGCCCTTGAGGAAGACGTCGACCAGGTCGTTGCGCGGCTCGGCGGGCGCCTTGATCTTGTAGATCGCCTCGATGAGCTTCGGCAGTTCGGGATTGGTGACGTTCTCCAGGAACTGGGCGTCGTCCCACGGCGCGGACGCGTTGAACGTGTCCTTGTCCTCGATCGGGTTGACGACCTCGTTGACCAGCGGGTTGCCGAGCCGGGAGACCTGCGTGAAGTGGCCCTGGGCGTTCTTGCGCTGGGTCGTCGACCAGATGCCGACGATCGGCTGGTCCGCCGACTCCTGGATCATCTCGTTGGGCACCTGCAGGGCGATGGAGTTGACGTTGTAGCCCTTGAGCGTGTCGTTGCCGACCTCGGAGAGGTTCCCGCCGTACAGCAGGTCGAAGACGCGCAGGTCCAGGAAGAACGGGTCGTCGGCCTGCCCGGCGAACGTCGTCGAGCCGCCGGCCAGTTCATGGACGGCCTGCTTGCGCAGCCCCGCGTAGTCCGGCATCGACGCCTTGCCGACGTTCGACGGCGCGACCGGCACATCGTCGGCGATCTTCGTCCGGGACTGCAGGTGCTGGTCCTTCAGCTTCAGCAGCTCGATGTCGTACGTCTGGGTGACGTTGAGGTCCGGGTCGTCGAGGCTCTCGACGGGACCGGTGTTGTAGAGGAACGTCTTCTCGTTCTTCGTATGCGTCTTGAACGTGTAGCGGAACAGCAGTTCGCCCTGCGCGTCGCCGTTGTTGTCGATGTGGATGTCGTACTGGGCGTCCTCGGCGAAGGTGAAGAAGTTCGGACCGCCGGCCGGTTCCTCGAACGGGATCCAGTTGGCGATGATCGTCGTCGTGTCCGGCTTGTCCGGGCTCACGAACGCGTACACGTCGGTGTTGTCGTACTGCGGGGTCCCCGAGATCAGCGGGGCCTCCCGGTGGCTGGAGGCTTCCGCCTCCCCCGGTTCCAGCGCGGTCACGCCGGCGGCTGCGAGCCCTCCGGCGGCCAGCGCACCACAGACGAGGGTGGCGACGCTCCTGAGTCCTGCGCCGCGCTTGGAGATAGCTGTCATGCCGTCCGTCCTCAGTGCCAACTTGCCTGACGCCGGGGATTCGGAGCCACGCCCGGACCGGATTGGTCGAACCTGAAAACTCATTTCCTCGCTGCTCGACCCGCGTTTTCGGCCCGCTGATCCGTAACCCCATCCGGAGGTGGGTTCGTTGCGAATGCCTCGTGGGACGGGACCGGCCCTGTGCGGCCGGAGAGAGGGGGACCGAGTGGGGGCGGACGAACTTCTGGTGCGCGTCGCGGGCGGCGACCAGAAGGCATTCGAAGAGCTCTACGCACTGGTGTCCGGGCCGGTGTTCGGGCTGGTGAAGCGGGTAGTGCGGGATCCGGCCCAGTCCGAGGAGGTGGCCCAGGAGGTACTGCTCGAACTCTGGCGGTCCGCCGCCCGGTTCGACCCGGCCCGCGGCAGCGCCCTGTCCTGGGTCCTCACCCTCGCCCACCGCCGCGCCGTCGACCGGGTGCGCAGCGCCCGCGCGGCCGGCGAACGCGAGGAGCGCGAGGCCCGGCGCGCCCACCACCCCGCCTTCGACCATGTCTCCGAGGAGGTCGAGGCTGAACTCGAACGCGAATGGGTACGCCGCTGCCTGGACCGGCTCACCGCCCTCCAACGGCAGTCCGTCACCCTCGCCTACTACGACGGCTACACCTACCGTGAAGTGGCCGAGCGGCTCTCCCTGCCGCTGGGCACGGTCAAGACCCGGATGCGCGACGGACTGACCCGGCTGCGCGAGTGCCTGGGAGGAGTCGCGTGAGCATCCTCGGCCGACTGCTGGGCCGCGAGGACCAGCACAGCCTCGCCGCGCCCTATGCGCTGGACGCCCTCGAACCCGACGAGCGGCGCCGCTTCGAGAAACACCTGGCGCGCTGCGACCGCTGCGCCGCCGAGGTGCGGGCGCTGTCCGAGGACGCGGTCCGCCTCGCCTGGTCCACGGCCGCCCCGGCGCCGGCCGCGCTGCGGGACCGGGTCCTGGCCGCCGTACGGACCACTCCGCAGGAACCCGCCCCGGCGCGTGGGCACACCCCCACGCTGCCGCCCCATGTGTGGGGCACCCAGCCGCCCCCGGCGCGCACCCGTACGCCCCGGCCGCGCCCCCTGTTCGTCCCGTTCGCCACCGCGACCGCCGCGGCGGCCCTCGTCGTCGCCTCGCTGTTCGCCGTCCAGGCGAACCGGACCCAGGAGCAACTGGCCGCCGAGCGCGCCCAGGCACGTGAGATCGCCCACGTCCTGGCCGCTCCCGACGCACGAGCGACGACCGGCCGGGACGGCAAGGGCCGAAGTATCGGAGTGATCGCTTCCGCATCTGAGGGGCGTGCGGTGGTCACCCTGAGCGGATACGGCGAGCTGCCGGACGACCGGGTGCACCAGCTGTGGCTCATGCGCCCCCAGGAGCAACCGCGCTCCCTGGGCCTCTTCGACGGCGACACGCCCTTGGTCGCAACCGGGCTCGACCCGTCCGCCACGTCACTCGCCGTGACCGTCGAACCCGACGGTGGCTCAGCGCAGCCCACCAGCCAGCCAGTTGTTCAACTCGCCCTGAAATCGGTTGGATTCGGATAGTGATCGTCAACACCCTTACGGGGAAGGTGAATCCTGTGCCCGCGATACACGCGTGCCCCGAGGGAGCGATAGGGTTACCCTGCCCGGGCCGGGTGGACTCGTACGGGTGGGGAGTGACATGGAACAGATAACAGTGCGCAGCAGGGCAAGGGTCCCTGCGATCACCTGCGGGAGCAGCGCGACCAGTTCGCGCCTCGACCGCCATCTCTCGGTGCTGGCGGGCCCTGCGGTCCCCCAGGGAGAGACGGCCGAGGCGACCTCGCTGATGCGTGAGCTGACCGCGCGTGAGCCTGCGCACACCCCCAGCGCCAGGGGTGCGCGAGTGAGCCGGGTCTCGCTCTTCGCGCCGCTGCGCCGGCTGCGCCGCACGCTGTTCGGCGGGCGCTGACCGGCACCTGCGTCTCCTCGACGCCTCGAGGACCCGCGCTCGGCCGGCCACACCTCCCGGCACAGCACCGCGACCCCGCCGTCCATCATCCCCACGGCACGCGGAACGCCCTGGTGTCCTGCCTGAGCGCGGGTGCGTTTCCCCGACGCCACGCGCCGCGCCCCCACCCGGCAGTGCCGGGCGCCCGCCCGTGCCCCACCGTGGTGTCCGCGCGTGTCACCGCTCGCCGTGCGCGTACCGGCGTACGGCGAGCGGAGCGAACACCGCGAGCAGTACCGCGCACCATGCCAGCGACCCGGCGACGGGATGGGCGACCGGCCAGGCGGCGCCGGCCGGTACGGGCGCGTTGCCGAAGAGGGTGCGCAGGGCCGTGGTGACCGCGCTGATCGGGTTCCACTCGGCCAGGGTGCGCAGCCAGCCCGGCAGACCGTCGGTCGGGATGTACGCGTTGGACAGCAGCGGCAGGATGAACGTCGCTCCGCCCAGTTGACCGGCCGCCTCTTCGTTCCGCGTGAGCAGCCCCAGGAAGATCCCGACCCACGTTGTCGCGAACCGGAACAGCAGCAACAGCCCCACGGCGCCCGCCGCTTCGAGTGCTGACCCTTCGATCCGCCAGCCCACCGCGAGCCCGACCAGCAGGAACGGCACCGTCCCGACGGCCGTCACGACCAGATCCGCGGCCGCCTGCCCCAGCGGTACGGCGGCCCGGCTCACGGGCAGCGTCCGGAAGCGGTCCATCACGCCCCGGTGTGTGTCCTGGGCGGCCTGGAACATGCCGGTCATGATCCCGTTGGCGGCGGTCGCCACCAGCAGACCGGGCACCAGGAAGGACCGGTACTCCGCGCCGGGCATCGCCAGGGCGCTGCCGAAGACGTAGCCGAAGAACAGCAGCATGGTGATCGGCATGGTCTGGGTCAGGATCAGCAGCCCCGGATTGTTCCGGATCCGCCGCAGCTGCCGGCCCAGCATCGCGCCGCCGTCGTACGCCAACGTACTCATGCCGCACGCTCCTCGGTGAGTCGCAGGAAGACGTCGTCCAGGGTCGGTGGTCTGAGGCTTGCGTCGAGCAACGGCACGCCCGCCGCGTCGAGTTCGCGCACCAGGCGGGGGAGCGTGAGCGTGACGTCCCTGGTGACCGCGCCGACGGCGCGCCGGTCGTGGTCGAACGAAGGCTCGACGCCAGTGAGTTGATCCAGTACGGCCGCCGCCTTCACCATGACGTCGGCGTCCGTGACGACGACCTCGACGTGTGCGCCCATGAGTGCCTTGAACTGGGCGGGCGAACCCGTGTGCGCGACCCGCCCCCCGTCCACCAGGGCGATGTCGTCGGCGAGTTGGTCGGCCTCCTCCAGGTACTGCGTGGTCAGCAGCACGGTCGTACCGTCGGCGGTCAGCTCCCGTACGGCGTCCCAGATGCGGTTTCGGCTGGCCGGGTCGAGGCCGGTCGTGGGCTCGTCCAGGAACAGCACGTCGGGGCGGCGGACGAGACTCGCCGCCAGGTCGAGGCGGCGCCGCATCCCGCCCGAGTACGTGGACGTCGGCCGGTCGGCCGCCTCGGCCAGCCCGAAGCGGTCCAGGAGCTCGCCGGCCCGCTCGGCCGGCCCGCGCACCCGGTGCAGCCGGGCGAACAGCCGGAGGTTCTCCCGGCCGGTGAGATCGCCGTCGACCGAGGCGTACTGGCCGGTGACGCCGATCCGGCGCCGGACGGCTGCCGGCTCCCGGAGCAGGTCGTGCCCGGCGATGCGGGCCGAGCCGGCGTCCGGTCGCAGGAGCGTGGTGAGGAGCCGTACCGCCGTGGTCTTACCCGCGCCGTTGGGGCCGAGGAGTCCGCAGACGGTGCCCTGCGCGACGGCCAGATCCAGTCCGCGCAGGGCGTGGACCTCGCCGAACCGCTTCTCCAGACCTTCACTAAGTACAGCGTACGTAGTAGTCATGACCCGACCATAGCGCATTACGTACGGTGTACGTAACTAGGATGGTGGCCGAGGTGATGATCGATGGCGGGCAGAGCGGCCGAACCCGGGGTGATCTGGGCGCGACCTGAGCGGACGGGGCGAGGGCCGAAACCGGCGTTCACCCGTGCCGACATCGCGGCGGCCGCGGTGCGGATCGCGGACGCGGAGGGGCTGGACGCGGTGTCGATGCGGCGCGTCGCGGGCGAGCTGGGCTGCGGGACGATGTCGCTGTACAACTACGTCCCCCGCAAGGAAGACCTGTACGAGCTGATGGTGGACACGGTCAGCGGGGAGCACGAGCTGTGGGAGCCGAGCGGGGACTGGCGGGCCGACATGGCCCGGGTCGCTCACCAGACGCGTTCGCTGATGCACCGGCATCCCTGGATGACGCGGCTGATGTCACCGGTCTACGGCTTCAGCCCCAACGCCCTGCGCTACCTGGAGCACTGCCTGGCCTGCCTGGACCCGCTGGAGGCGCCCTACAGCATGAAGATGCAGCTCATCGGGATGCTGAACGGGTGTGTGACGTCGTATGTCGCGACGGAACTCGCCAACGCCGAGCGGACCCGGTCCTTGCCGTGGTCGGCGGAGCAGGAGAATGCGGTACGGATCGCCTACCTCGGGAGTCAGGTGGCCAGCGGGGCGTATCCCAGGCTGGCGGCGGCGTTCATGGAGGATCCTGGGCCGATCGATCTCGACGGGGCTTTTGAATTGATGCTGAGCCGGATCCTGGACGCCTTCGAGTCCCGGAACTAGATCAGTGCGAACTGGCCCTCGGGGCCCTCTTCATGATGATCGAGAACCGAGGCCGGCTTCCGTGCCGCCTCCGCCACCGGAAGCACCCCCGCCCTGCGCAGCTCGGCTGCCGTGATCGGCGCCGTCACTGTCAACTCCTTCTGCTGTGACCGCAGTTCCGCCAGCAGTGCCAGCGCCGTGATCAGCTCCAGCAGCTCCGACGTCCACGCCTGCGGCCAGGTCGCCGGGCGGATCGCGGCCAGCGTGCCCGGTTCCGGTTCGGCGGTGCGGGTCGCGAACCAGTGCTCCAGCACCCGCGTCCCGTCCACCTCGAAGTCCCACGCCTCCGGCGGTACCGGTGAGATGCGGCCCTCGTCCAGGTGCAGGGCCTCCTCGTCGCGGTCGTAGTGCAGGGTGAGCGGGCGGGAGGGGAGCGGGGCGCGGACGTACGGGCGGCGGCCTCCGGGTAGCTTGGGGCGCTCGCCGTTGCGGCGCATCAGCCACAGCAGCCGGTGGCCCAACTTGACACCCTGCGCCCAGAGTCCGGCGTCCTCGGCGAGGGGGACGGCGTGTCCGCCGGGTGCGTACCGTGCTGTCGCCAGTGCCCATGCGAGGACGTCCACCGGCTCCACCGAGGTGCCGAGACGTGCGCCCAGGTGCTCCACCAATCCCGGTGCCAGGTTCGGTTCCTCACCCCCGGGCCGCCGGTACAACGGGCGGATGCGGCCGGGGCGGAGGACCGGCAGCAGGGAGGTCGCGAGCAGCAAGGGACCATCGGCGTCCGGTGCCGCCGTCGCCTCCACCGCGAAGATCTGGTGCTCGTCGGCCACCCGCCACAGCTCGGGGCGGGCCGCGTCGATCAGGCGGTGGTCGGGGATCAGCCACTGCTCGTCGAACGGGGCGTGCAGGACGCGTACCGGCTCCGGGCAGGGTCCCGTGGCGCGGATCAGCTTCTCCGTGCCGGTGGACCGGCCGGGCAGCTGACCCACGGCCGAGTGCAGTGTGCGGGAGCGCGTCGGCTCCAGCAGCGCCTCCCGGTCCGGGCCGTCGGCCTTCACGAAGGCGTCCCAGCGGGCCTTCAGGGACGCCGCGTCGGGGCCCGTCGGCCACCCCCGGCCGAGCCGCGGCGGTGCGACGGACCACGGCATGAGGTCCGCGAGCAGCGGAGCGTCGTCGTGCGTCACGCTGGGCATCGTACGACGAATTGAGCGCCCCGAAGGGGCGCGGGAACTGCGCGACCAGCCCCCACCGGCCCGCAGGTTCATCACCGCGCCCCCAGCGGAGCGCTTACGTGGCGTCCAGAGTCACCGTGAAGGAGAAGCGGTCCCCGCGGTAGTGGATGACGGCCACGTCCAGCACGCGCCCGGCCGTGTCGTAGGTGATGCCCGTGTAGTGCAGGATCGGGCTGAGCAGCGGGACGTTGAGGAGGCGGGCCGTCTCCGGGTCCGCGAGGCGGGCCTCCACGGTGTCCGTGATGCGGCTGATGTCCGCGCCCACGATGTCCCGCAGCACCTTGGTCATCGGCCAGCGGACCAGGTCGTCCAGGTCGATGCGGTCGGCCAGTTCGGGACGGACGTAGTTGTGGGCGTGGTTGGTCGGCTCGCCCGTCTTCTCGTCGCTGCGCAGCCGGTGGTACGTCGCCACCTCGGCCAGGTCCGGGAAGAACTCGGCGAGTTCCGCGGGCACGCGCGCGTGCCCGCGGTCCAGCAGCTCGGTCGTCATACCGGACTGCTGGGCCACGATCGCGTCCACCGAGCCGAGCAGCCGCACGGGGGTGCCCCGGCGGGCGTTCGGCTCGATGAACGTGCCGCGCCGGCGGTGACGGGTGATGAGGCCCTCGTCCTCCAGCTCCTTCAGCGCCTGCCGCATGGTCAGCACGCTCACGCCGTAGTGCACCGCCAGTTGTTCCTCCGTGGGCAGGCGCAGCGGGTCCCTCGGCGAGCGGCCGAGGATCGAGGCGCGCAGCGACTGCGAGACCTGATACCAGAGCGGCAGCTTGCGGTTCAGGACGATGGAGTGCGGGGCGAAGGAGGTCACGGGGCCATCCGTACCGGCACGGGAATGTTCAGTGCAAGGGGCGGAAGTGCCGCTGCAGGCCCTGCCACACGTCGTCGTAGCCCTGCTGAAGGTGCTCGGCGCGCGCCGCCTGCGGGGTCAGGGTCACCGGCCACCGGGTCTCGAACATGAACGCCAGCCCGTCGTCGACCTTCTGCGGCCGCAGCTCGGCGGCGCTGGCCCGGTCGAACGTCTCCCGGTCCGGACCGTGCGCCGACATCATGTTGTGCAGCGAGCCGCCGCCCGGCACAAAGCCCTCCGCCTTGGCGTCGTACGCGCCCTCGACGAGGCCCATGTACTCGGACATGACGTTGCGATGGAAGTACGGCGGCCGGAAGGTGTCCTCGCCCACCAGCCAGCGCGGCGCGAAGACCACGAAGTCGACGCCCGCGAGGCCGGGGGTGTCGCTCGGTGAGGTCAGCACCGTGAAGATCGACGGGTCGGGGTGGTCGTAGCTGATGGTGCCGAGCACATTGAAACGACGCAGGTCGTATGTGTACGGCACATGGTTGCCGTGCCAGGCGACGACGTCGAGCGGCGAGTGGTCGTAGGTGGCCGTCCAGAGGTTGCCGCAGAACTTGTTGACCACCTCGACCGGGCCCTCGACGTCCTCGTACGCGGCGACCGGCGCCCGGAAGTCGCGGGGGTTGGCCAGGCCGTTGGCGCCGATCGGGCCGAGGTCGGGCAGGCGGAAGGGGGCGCCGTAGTTCTCGCAGACGTAGCCCCGGGCCGAATCGTCGAGGAGTTCCACACGGAAGCGCACTCCGCGCGGGATCAGCGCCACATGGCCCGGTTCCGCCGCCAGCAGCCCGAACTCGGTGCGCAGCAGCAGCCCGCCGCGCTCCGGGACGATCAGCAGCTCGCCGTCTGCGTCGCTGAACACGCGGTCCATGTCGGCGTCGGCGTGATAGAGGTGCACGGCCATGCCGGCGCGCTGGGTCGCGTCGCCGTTGCCGCCCAGGGTCCACAGGCCGGCCAGGAAGTCCGTGCCGGGCGCCGGCTCCGGCAGGGGGTTCCAGCGCAGCCGGTTCGGGTCGGGCACGGTCTCGGTGAAGGGCGCCGTGCGCAGTGTGCCGTTGTCCGCGCGGGTGAAGGCCGGGTGCGCGACCGACGGGCGGATCCGGTAGAGCCACGAGCGGCGGTTGTGCGCCCGCGGTTCCGTGAAGGCCGTTCCGCTGAGCTGCTCCGCGTAGAGGCCCAGTGGGGCGCGCTGTGGTGAGTTGCGGCCCTCGGGCAGTGCGCCCGGGACGGCCTCGGAACTGTGCTCGTTGCCGAACCCGTGGAGGTGGGCCAGCCCTTCGGCGGTCTTCCGCGCGTCCCCGCTCATGATCGGTGCTCCCTTGCACGTGATTCCTATGGTTCACCGTAGGATTGTGGTTCGGGGGGCGCAAGAGGTCCGTACGACCTCCTCTCGACGGACGACCCGGAGGATGACGAGAACCAGACTCCAGGGGGATTCGGGGTGTCGGACCGGTGTTCTAGTCTCCCGTTTCATGTCGTGGACGCGCCGAATTCCCGCCGCGCTCGCGGTCTGTGTCCTGCTGCTGACCGGATCCGTGGGCTGTGGCACCAGTGCTGCGGGAGGACAGAAGAACGGGGAGTCGCCGTCGCCGGTGGGCAGAATCCTCGACGACACCGACGACGAGGGGCAGCCCTACCGCGAGGTGGACGAGGAGCGCGCCCCCGAGGTCGACATCGAGGTCCAGCCCGACGCCTCCGGTGGCGGCTGGGACGTACGGCTGACCGTCCGTGACTTCCGCTTCTCGTCGGCCGGTACACGGCCGAAGGCGGTGCCCGGCCAGGGGTTCGCCCGCCTCTTCCTGGACGGCCGCCCGGTCGCCCGACTGCGCACGCCCGAGTACCGTCTGGCCGCCGGTCTCGTCCCGCGCGGCACCCACCAGGTCACCGCGCGGCTGTACGCCGACGACGGCACCGTGTGGGCGGTCGACGGCGAACCCGTCGAGTGCACGGCCGACATCACCGCCTCGGGAACCGAGCCGGCGCCCACGACCAAGGGACCCGCCGGTTCACCGGATCACGCCGACCGGGCATCATGAAGCCCGTGCCCCATGCGACAACGCTCCGTCGTGCGCCCGTGCAGCGGCGCAGCGCCGAACGGCTGACCCGGATCCTCGACGCCTGCGCCGACCTCCTCGACGAGGTCGGCTACGACGACCTGAGCACCCGCGCGGTCGCCCAGCGCGCCGGTGTCCCCATCGGCTCGGTCTACCGCTTCTTCGGCAACAAGCGCCAGATGGCCGACGCGCTCGCGCAGCGCAACCTGGAACGCTACGCCGAGCGCGTCACCGAGCGGCTGAAGGATGCCGAACAGGGCGACTGGCGGACCGCCATGGACGCCGTGGTCGACGAGTACCTCGCCATGAAGCGCACCGCACCCGGCTTCTCCCTGGTCGACTTCGGCAACCAGATCCCCGTCGGGGTCCGCCACGGCGAGCCCAACCATCGCGTCGCCGACCGTCTCACCGACCTGCTCTCCGGCCACCTCGACCGCACCCCCGACGAGGAACTGCGCCGCTCCTTCCTGATCGCGGTGGAGACCGCGGACACCCTGGTGCATCTGGCGTTCCGGGTGGACCCGGAAGGGGACGAGAAGATCATCGGGGAGATGCGGGAGATGCTGCGGGCGTATCTGGCGCGCGTACTGGACTGAGGGCCGACGATTTCCGGACCCCGTTTGCGGTGAGGCCTCCCCTCCGTGCATACCGGTCGGTATGCTCGGCGCAGTCCGTGCGTCACCGCTGCCGCCAGACCTCCGGGAGGACCCGTGTCCCGCACCGCCCTGCGTATCTGCCCCCTGTGCGAGGCCACCTGTGGGCTGACGCTCACCATCGAGGGAGCCCGCGTCACCGGCGCCCGCGGTGACCGCGACGACGTGTTCAGTCAGGGCTTCATCTGCCCCAAGGGCGCCTCCTTCGGGGCCGTCGACGGCGACCCCGACCGGCTGCGCACCCCGCTCGTGCGCAGGGACGGGGAGCTGTGCGAGGCCACCTGGGAGGAGGCGTTCGACGCCGTGGCCGCCGGGATCCGGCCGGTCGTCGAGCGGTACGGGCCCCACTCCGTCGGCGTGGTCCTCGGCAACCCCACCGTGCACACCATGGCCGGCGCGTTGTACCCGCCGCTCCTGATCGCGGGACTCGGCACCCGCAGCCTGTTCACCGCGTCCACGGTCGACCAGATGCCCAAGCACGTCTCCAGCGGACTGCTCTACGGCGACGCGCACGCCATCCCCGTACCCGACCTCGACCACACCGACCACCTGCTGCTCATCGGCGCCAACCCGCTGGAGTCCAACGGAAGTCTGTGCACCGCCCCCGACTTCCCCGGTCGGCTCAAGGCGCTCAAGGCGCGCGGCGGCACCCTCACCGTGATCGACCCGCGCCGCACCCGCACCGCCAGACTCGCCGACCGGCACATCGCCGTCCGCCCCGGCACCGACGCCCTGCTCCTCGCGGCGATGGCGTACGTCCTCTTCGCGGAGGACCTGGTCGACCTCGGCGACCTCGCGCCGCACGTCCAGGACCTGCGCGAACTCCGGGACGCCGTACGGGACTTCAGTCCCGAAGCCGTCGCGGCGGCCTGCGACGTCGAGGCCGGCACGATCCGTGCGCTCGCCCGCGAACTGGCGGCCGCCCCCACCGCCGCCGTCTACGGCCGCATCGGCAGCAGCACCGTCCCGCACGGCACGCTCGCCAGCTGGCTCGTCGACGTCCTCAACATCCTCACCGGCAACCTGGACCGGCCGGGTGGCGCCCTGTTCCCGCAGGCCGCCACCGACCGGACGCCCCGGCCCGCAGGACCCGGCCGCGGGTTCGCGCTCGGCCGCTGGCACTCCCGGGTGAGCCGCCACCCGGAGGCCAAGGGCGAGCTGCCGCTGTCCGCGCTCGCCGAGGAGATCGACACCGCCACCGAGGAGGGCGAGCCCGTCCGGGCACTGATCGCCGTGGCCGCCAACCCCGTGCTCTCCGCGCCCGACGGCGACCGCCTCGACAAGGCCCTCGACTCGCTGGACTTCATGGTCAGCGTCGACCCCTACCTCAACGAGACCTCCCGGCACGCCCATGTCGTGCTGCCGCCGCCCCCGCCCGCCCAGAGCGCTCACCACGACTTCGCCTTCAACACCCTCGCCATCCGCAACCAGGTCCGCTACACCCGCCCCGCCGTGCCCCTGGAGCCGGGCAGGATGCCCGAGACCGAGATCCTCGCCCGCCTGGTCCTGGCCGCCACGGGCATGCACGGCGCCGACCCGGCGGCCGTGGACGCGATGGTCATCGACCAGACCCTCGGCAAGGCGGTCCGGGAACCGCACTCGCCGGTGCACGGCCGCGACCCGAAGGAACTCGCCGCGCAGCTCACGGGGGCGAACGGCCCCGAACGCCGGCTCGACATGATGCTGCGCCTCGGCCCCTACGGCGACGGCTTCGGCGTACGACCGGACGGCCTGACCCTGGAGAAACTGCTCGCCCACCCGCACGGCATCGACCTCGGCCCGCTGCGGCCCCGGCTCCCGCAGCCGCTGAAGACGGTCAGCGGGAAGGTCGAATTGCTCCCGCGGCCCATCGCCGACGACCTGCCCCGCCTGCGCGAGGCGCTGCGGGAACGACCCGACGGGCTCGTCCTCGTCGGCCGCCGCCATCTGCGGTCCAACAACAGCTGGATGCACAACGTGCCCGCTCTCACCGGCGGAACCAACCGCTGCACCCTGCACATTCACCCCGAGGACGCCGAACGCCTCGGTGTGCGCGACGGGGCCCCTGTGCGCGTGAAGGGCGCCGGGGGAGAGGTGACCGCCCCCGCGGAGGTCACCGACGGTGTGCGCAGGGGCGTGGTCAGCCTGCCGCACGGCTGGGGCCACGACCGCCCCGGCACCCGCCTCACCCACGCCGCCACCGACCCCGGCGTCAACGTCAACCAGCTCCTCGACGGCAGCCTGCTCGACCCGCTGTCGGGCAACGCGGTCCTCAACGGAGTGCCCGTGGAAGTCGCCGCCGTGACCGAAAAGCTCACCCCGCTGACCTGAGCAAAGCTGTGACCAGCAGTTTTGCGCTTATTGCTCGCACGTCAACGTCTTGTTAACGCTGCTTGACGGGACCTAACGTCGTCGCACCGCCGGCCCTGGTGGGAGTTCAAGGGCGAACGTTAGGTATCCACTCATGCTGACCATCCTCGGCTTCACCATGATCGCGACCTTCCTGGTCCTGATCATGATGAAGAAGATGTCGCCCATTGCGGCGCTCGTGCTCATACCCGCACTGTTCTGTGTCTTCGTCGGCAAGGGCGCGCAGCTCGGCGACTACGTCATCGACGGGGTCTCCAGCCTCGCCCCCACCGCGGCGATGCTCATGTTCGCGATCGTCTACTTCGGTGTGATGATCGACGTCGGGCTCTTCGACCCGATCGTCCGGGGGATCCTCAAGTTCTGCAAGGCCGACCCGATGCGGATCGTGGTCGGTACGGCCCTGCTCGCCGCGATCGTGTCGCTGGACGGCGACGGCTCGACCACCTTCATGATCACGGTCTCGGCCCTGTACCCGCTGTACAAGCGCCTGAAGATGAGCCTGGTCATCCTGACCGGTGTCGCGGCGATGGCCAACGGCGTGATGAACACCCTGCCGTGGGGCGGCCCGACCGCGCGCGCCGCCACCGCCCTGAAGCTGGACGCCAGCGACATCTTCGTGCCGATGATCCCGGCCCTGGCCGTCGGTCTGCTCTTCGTGATCGTCCTCTCGTACGTCCTCGGTCTGCGCGAGCGCAGGCGGCTCGGCGTGCTGACGCTGGACGAGGTGCTGGTGGAGGAGAAGGAGAAGGAGACGGTCCTGGTCGCGGGCGGCTCCGGCTCCGGCACCGGCAAGGGTGTCGCGAGCACCGGCGGTTCGGGCGCCGGCACCGACGCCGACGCCCCCGAGGACGACGACTTCCAGGGCCTCGACCCCGACCGGCCCACCCTGCGCCCCAAGCTGTACTGGTTCAACGCGCTGCTCACGGTCGGCCTGCTCACCGCCATGATCATGGAGCTGCTGCCGATCCCGGTGCTGTTCCTGCTCGGTGCCGCCCTCGCGCTCACCGTCAACTTCCCGCACCTTCCCGACCAGAAGGCCCGGCTCGCCGCCCACGCCGACAACGTCCTCAACGTCTCCGGCATGGTCTTCGCCGCCGCCGTCTTCACCGGCGTCCTCCAGGGCACCGGCATGGTCGACAGCATGGCCAAGTGGATGGTCGACGTCATCCCCGAGGGCATGGGCCCGCACATGGCCCTCGTCACCGGCATCCTGAGCCTGCCGCTCACCTACTTCATGTCGAACGACGGCTTCTACTTCGGCGTCCTCCCGGTCCTCGCCGAGGCCGGCGCCGCGCACGGTGTCTCGCCGCTGGAGATGGCCCGCGCCTCGCTCGTCGGCCAGCCGCTGCACATGTCCAGCCCGCTCGTCCCGGCCGTGTACGTGCTGGTCGGCATGGCGAAGGTCGAATTCGGCGACCACACAAGGTTCGTGGTGAAGTGGGCCGCCCTCACATGCCTCGTGATCCTCGGGGCAGGCATCCTGTTCGGGATCATCTGATCCGTTGACCGGTGGAGGTTCGCTCATCGTGAGGCCCGGCAGGAACCGCGGCTGGCTGCTCCGTCTCGTCATCGCCTTCAGCTTCGCGCAGGGGGCGGTGTCGATGGCCCGGCCGGCGGTCTCCTACCGGGCCCTCGCGCTGGGCGCCGACGAGCGGGCGGTCGGTGTGATCGCCGGTGTCTACGCCCTGCTCCCCCTGTTCGCCGCCGTCCCCCTGGGCCGGCGTACCGACCACGGCCGCTGTGCGCCCCTGCTGCCCGCCGGTGTCGTCCTGATATCCGGCGGCTGCGCGCTCAGCGGCCTCGTCGACTCGCTCTGGGCGATGGCGATCTGGAGCGGTGTGATGGGCCTCGGGCACCTCAGCTTCGTGATCGGCGCCCAGTCCCTGGTCGCCCGCCAGTCCGCCCCGCACGAACAGGACCGCAACTTCGGCCACTTCACCATCGGCGCCTCGCTCGGCCAGCTGGTCGGCCCGATCGCGGCCGGGGCGCTGATCGGCGGCCACGACATGGTGGGCACCAGTGCGCTCGCCCTGCTCGTCGCGGGCGCGGGTTGCGCGGTGGCGTTCACGTCGCTGTGGCGCATAGAGGATCGTCGTACGACGCCCAAGTCCCGTACCGGACAGGGAGACCGCGTCCCCGTCCACCGCATCCTGCGCGCGCGGGGCGTGCCCGCGGGCATCCTGATCAGCCTCTCGGTGCTGTCCGCGACCGACGTCCTCACGGCCTACCTGCCCGTGGTCGGCGAAGAACGCGGCATCGCACCGTCCGTGATCGGCCTGCTGCTCAGTCTGCGCGCGGCGGCCACCATCGCCTGCCGGCTGGTCCTCACGCCCCTGCTGCGGCTGGTCGGCCGCACCCTGCTGCTGACCGTGACCTGCCTGCTGGCGGCCCTGCTGTGCGTGGGCATCGCCCTGCCGGTGCCGGTGTGGGCGCTGGCCCTGATCCTCGCCGCCCTCGGCTTCTGCCTGGGCGTCGGCCAGCCGCTGTCCATGACGACGGTCGTCCAGGCGGCCCCCGAGGGTGCCCGCTCCACGGCCCTCGCCCTGCGTCTGACCGGCAACCGCCTGGGCCAGGTCGCCGCTCCCGCCACGGCCGGCCTGATCGCCGGGGTCGCGGGCGTGGCCGCGCCGTTCGTGATGCTCGGCGGGCTGTTGCTGCTGTCGGCGGGCGTGGCACTGCGCTCCCCGGCCAGGCCCGCCGAGGAGGACACCGCGGCCACCGGCAGACGTCCGTCACCCCACCCGACGGCGCAGCGCAAGAGCGACGCCTGACGCCACGCGCCCGGGTACCTCTGGTGCCGGAGGCTTCGGGGGCACCCCTGGCGCCGGAAAACTAACACCGCTAGTTTGGGCACCGGACGACGCACAGGCTCGGGAGGCAGACAGATCATGAAGGCGCAGCAGGCCCTGTACATCGACGGCGTCTGGTGCCCCGCCGAGGGCCAGGACACGATCGACGTCGTGAACCCGGTCGACGAGCAGGTCATCGGGCAGGTTCCCGCGGGCAACGCCGAGGACGTGGACCACGCGGTCCGGGCGGCCCGCGCCGCGCTCCCGGCCTGGGCCGCCACACCGCCGGCCGAGCGGGCCGCGCGACTGGCCGCCCTGCGGGACGTCCTCGTGGCACGCAAGGACGAGATCGCCGGGACGATCACCGCGGAGCTGGGCTCGCCACTGGCGTTCTCGCAGGCGGTGCACATGGGCACGCCGATCGCGGTCGCGGGCTCGTACGCCGAGCTGGCGGCGACGTACGCCTTCGAGGAGAGGGTCGGCAACTCGACCGTCTACCACGAGCCGATCGGCGTGGTCGGCGCCATCACGCCCTGGAACTACCCCCTGCACCAGATCGTCGCCAAGGTCGCCCCGGCCCTCGCCGCGGGCTGCACCGTCGTCCTGAAGCCCGCCGAGGACACCCCGCTCACCGCGCAGGCCTTCGCGGACGCGGTGCACGAGGCGGGCGTCCCGGCCGGCGTCCTCAACCTCGTCACGGGCCTCGGCCCGGTGGCCGGGCAGGCCCTCGCCGGGCACCCGGACGTCGACCTGGTCTCCTTCACCGGCTCCACGGCCGTCGGCAGTCGGATCGCGGCCACGGCCGGCGCCGCCGTGAAGAAGGTCGCTCTCGAACTGGGCGGCAAGTCCGCCAACGTCATCCTGCCGAGCGCCGACCTGGCCCGGGCGGTCAACGTCGGTGTCGCCAACGTGATGTCCAACTCCGGCCAGACGTGCAGCGCATGGACCCGCATGCTCGTCCACACCGCGCAGTACGACGCAGCCGTCGAGCTCGCCGCCGCGGCAGCCGCGAAGTACGGCGACCGCATCGGCCCGGTCGTGAACGCCAGGCAGCGGGACCGGGTGCGCGGCTACATCGAGAAGGGTCTGGCCGAGGGCGCCCGCCTGGTCGCGGGCGGCGTCGAACCCCCGCGTGAGCGCGGTTACTTCATCAGCCCGACCGTCCTCGCCGACGTCACCCCCGAGATGACCGTCGCGCAGGAGGAGATCTTCGGTCCGGTCCTGTCGATCCTCCGCTACGAGAACGAGGAGGACGCCCTGCGCATCGCGAACGGCACGGTGTACGGGCTCGCCGGCGCCGTCTGGGCGGGCGACGAGGCGGAGGCGGTCGCCTTCGCACGCCGCATGGAGACCGGCCAGGTCGACATCAACGGCGGCCGCTTCAACCCGCTCGCGCCCTTCGGCGGGTACAAGCAGTCGGGCGTGGGCCGGGAGCTGGGCGTGTACGGCCTCGCCGAGTACCTCCAGACCAAGTCCCTCCAGTTCTGACGGAGTTGTCCGACATGACCGTCCGTGCCGCCGTACTGCCCGCCATCGGCTCCCCGCTGGAGATCACCGAGATCGACCTGCCCGATCCCGGCCCCGGCCAGGTCCGGGTCCGCCTCGCCGCCGCCGGTGTCTGCCACTCCGACCTCTCCCTGTCCAACGGCACCCTGCGGGTACCGGTCCCCGCCGTCCTCGGCCACGAGGGCGCCGGCACGGTCGTCGCGGTCGGCGACGGGGTGACGCACCTCGCGCCCGGTGACGGCGTGGTCCTCAACTGGGCCCCGTCCTGCGGCACATGCCCCGCCTGCACGCTCGGCGAGGTCTGGCTGTGCGCCAACGCCCTGAACGGCGCGGCCGACGTCCACGCCCACCGCTCCAGCGACGGCGCGGAGCTGTACCCCGGGCTGAACGTGGCCGCGTTCGCTCAGGAGACGGTGGTCTCCGCATCCTGCGCCCTGCCCGCCCCGCCCGGCGTCCCGCTCACCGACGCCGCCCTCCTCGGCTGCGCGGTGCTCACCGGCTATGGTGCGGTGCACCACTCGGCGCGGGTCCGGCCCGGCGAGACGGTCGCCGTGTTCGGGGTGGGCGGCGTCGGCCTGGCCGCCCTCCAGTCGGCCCGGATCGCGGGCGCGTCCCGGATCATCGCGGTGGACGTCTCCCCGCAGAAGGAGGAACTGGCCCGCGCGGCAGGCGCCACCGACTACGTCCTCGCCTCCGACGACACCCCCCGAGAGATCCGCGCCCGCACCGCCAAGCAGGGCGTCGACGTCGCCGTCGAGTGCGTGGGCCGCGCGGTCACCATCCGCGCGGCGTGGGAGTCGACCCGCCGCGGCGGCCGTACGACGGTGGTGGGCATCGGCGGCAAGGACCAGCAGGTCACCTTCAACGCCCTGGAGATCTTCCACTGGGGCCGCACCCTCTCCGGCTGCGTCTACGGCAACTCCAACCCCGAGCACGACCTCCCCGTCCTCGCCGACCACGTCCGCTCCGGCCGCCTCGACCTGACAGCGCTGGTCACCGAACACATCGCCCTGGACGGCATTCCGGCGGCCTTCGAGAACATGTCGGCGGGGAAGGGCGGCCGGGCCCTGGTGGTCTTCTAGCCCGGCCCCCCGCGCTCCCCGGCCCCGCGGGTGGGCCGGGGCTTCGGCATGCCCGCACGCCGTTCTCCGTGCCATGCACAGGCAAAACTCCTGCTGCACGACCCGTTGACGGCCATACCGTCCGGTCAGTACGTTCCCGGAACCCGAGTCACCCCTGTTCCGTCCCCGCACCCACCGGAGTGTGCACGCATGGACACGGCACCTTCCGCCCAGCCGCTCACCACCGCCCCGGCCACCCCGAACCGCCGCCGGGTCGCCACCGCAGCCGCCCTCGCCTCGGCCGTCGAGTGGTACGACTACTTCGTCTTCGGCATCGCCGCCGCCCTCGTCCTCGGCGACCTGTACTTCCCGGCCAGCAGCCCCACCGCCGGAGTACTCGCCGCCTTCGCCACCTTCGCCGTCGGCTTCCTCGCCCGCCCCCTCGGCGGCATCGTCGCCGGCCACCTCGGCGACCGACGTGGCCGCAAGCCGATGCTGGTCCTCGCGCTCACGCTCATGGGCATCGCCACCACCGGCATCGGCCTCCTCCCGACGTACGAGACGATCGGCGTGGCCGCCCCGATCCTCCTCGTCACCCTCCGAGTCGCCCAGGGCGTCGCGGTCGGCGCGCAGTGGGGCGGCGCGATGCTGCTCGCCACCGAATACGCCCCCGAGGGCAAACGCGGCGTCTACGGCAGCGTCGTCCAACTCGGCGTCCCCATCGGCGTGGTGACCGCCAACACCGTCTTCCTGCTGGCCGGCGCGCTCACCACGGAGTCCGCGTTCGAGGCGTGGGGCTGGCGCGTCCCCTTCCTGGTCGGCATCCTCGTCCTCGCCCTCGCCTGGTACATCCACACCCGCGTCGAGGAGACCCCCGAGTTCCGTGAGGCGGAAAGGGCGCTGGCCGAGAAGGAGAAGTCGGAGCAGAGCTCCCCGCTGCGCACGATCCTGCGCCACCACCTCGGCACGGTCCTCCTCGCCGGCGGCTCCTTCGCGGTGAACACCGCGACGTTCTACATCCTCATCACCGGCGTCCTCGACTACACGACCCGCGAACTCGACATGGAACGCGGCGCGGTGCTCACCGTCTCCCTCTGCGTCAGCCTCACCCAGCTCGTCCTCATCCCGGCTTCCGCCGCGCTGTCCGACCGCGTCGGCCGGATCCGGATCTACGCGCTCGGCGCAGCCGGTATCGCGCTGTGGGCCGTGCCGCTGTTCCTGCTGATCGACACCGGATCGCTGCTGTGGCTCGCGGTCGGCACGTTCGTCGCCAGCTGCTTCCTCAGCATCATGTACGGCCCCCAGGCCGCCCTGTTCGCCGAGCTGTTCACGCCCGAGATGCGCTACACCGGCGCCTCCCTCGGCTACCAGATCGCGGCCGTGTTCGGCGGCGGCCTCGCCCCCTTCGTGATGGTGCTGCTCCTGGAGGCGACGGACACGTCGATGGCGGTGTCCGCCTACATCATCGGCCTCGCCGTGATCGCACTGCTGTCCATCAAGGTCCTTGCGGACCGGGCACGTTCACGCTGATCCCGACCCGCCCTCGGGCTGCGGCGCCTTCTCGGAAACCGGCGCCGCGGCCCGCGACCGGTGCTCAGCGCAGCGCTCCCGCCTCGATGCCGAGCAGTTCGGACAGGGCGCGCTCACCTTCCGGCGTCACCTTCACCGCCCGCTCCGAGCCGATGCGCACACACCAGGCGGCGTCGAGAGCGTGCCGGCACAGGGCCGCGCCCGCGACGCCGGCGAGATGGGGGCGGCGTTCGGTCCAGTCCAGGCATGCGCGGGCCAGCGGGCGGCGGCTCGTGCGGTCGAGGGCGATGCCCGCGGAGTCGAACCACCGCAGTCCGGCGTCCGTGAGCGCGAACCCGGTGTCCTGCAGCAGCAGCCCGCGCGCGGTCAACGCATCGGTGACCGCGATACCGAGTCGCCCGGCGAGGTGGTCGTAGCAGGTACGGCCGCGGGCCATGGCCGACCCGGCACTCGTCTCACGCAGCCCGCGCGGCCGTCGGACCACGGCACCGGGCGCGACCTGCGCGGCCAGATCCTCCACCAACTGCGCGACCCGCGCATCGGCCAGCCGCACATACCGGTGCCGCCCCTGCCGCTCCTCGGCCAGCACCCCGCCCGCGACCAGCCGGTGCAGATGCTCACTCGCCGTCGACGCGGCCACCCCCGCATGCCGCGCCAGCTCACCGGCGGTCCACGCCCGCCCGTCGAGCAGCGCCAGCAGACACGCGGCGCGCGTCTCGTCGGCGATCAGTCCGGCGAACCGCGCAAGCGCCGGCGCCCGGGGATCCCTGGAGGTCATGCACCCAGCATGGTGCACTCACCTTTCGGTGCCCACCGAACCGTCTCTACGCAGGCCGTGCGACCTGCTCGTACTGCTGCGCCAACCCGTCCAGCAGGGCCGCGAGCCCGGTCTCGAAGGCGCGCTCGTCGATCTTCTCCTGCCGCTCGGCCAGGAGATGGGCCTGCCCGAGGTGCGGGTAGTCGGCGGGGTCGTATGCGCTCACGTCGTCCACGAAACCCCCGGCGAACGAGCCCAGTGCGGAGCCCATGATGAAGTACCGCATCAGCGCGCCGATGGAGGTGGCCTGCGCGGGTGGCCAGCCGGCCTCGACCATCGCGCCGTAGACCGCGTCCGCCAGACGCAGCGCGGCCGGGCGGCGGCCGGGGCCGCGGGCGAGGACCGGGACGATGTTCGGGTGGTCGCGCAGCGCGGCCCGGTAGGAGACGGCCCAGTCGTGCAGCGCGGTCCGCCAGTCCCGGCCGTCCTCGAACATCGACAGATCGACCTGGGCGCTCACCGAGTCCGCGACCGCCTCCAGGATCTCGTCCTTGGTGCGGAAGTGGTTGTAGAGCGAGGGCCCGCTCACCCCCAGCTCAGCGGCGAGCCGGCGGGTGGAGACGGCCGCCAGGCCCTCCGTGTCCACCAGCGCGCGGGCCGTCTCGACGATCCGTTCGGTGCTGAGCAGGGGCTTGCGCGGTCGGGCCATGGCGCACATAGTAGGGCTGCGACTGGAAACTAGCAGTGCTAATTTAAATGTGCGTCTTTCAAATGTGTGGGGTGACCCGTCATGAACCTCGAGCTCAGCGAGGAGCAGACCGCCGTACGGCAGCTCGCCCGGGACTTCGTGGACCGCGAGATCGCCCCGAACGCCGTCACCTGGGACCGCGCCGAGGAGGTGGACCGCGGCATCGTCAAGAAGCTCGGTGAGGTCGGGTTCCTCGGGCTGACCGTCGACGAGGAGTACGGCGGCTCGGGCGGCGACCATCTCGCGTACTGCCTGGTGACGGAGGAACTCGGCCGCGGGGACTCGTCCGTGCGCGGCATCGTGTCCGTCTCGCTGGGCCTGGTCGCCAAGACGATCGCCGCCTGGGGGAGCGAGGAGCAGAAGCGGCGGTGGCTGCCCGGGCTCACCTCCGGGGAGCACGTCGGTTGCTTCGGTCTCACCGAGCCGGGCACCGG
The DNA here is from genome assembly GCF_042672405.1 of Streptomyces sp. NPDC127197. Lineage (NCBI taxonomy): Bacteria > Bacillati > Actinomycetota > Actinomycetes > Kitasatosporales > Streptomycetaceae > Streptomyces > Streptomyces sp. NPDC127197. The sequence goes on from NZ_JBHXVG010000003.1 coordinate 105,065, forward strand.
ATCCGACGCCGGGAACCTCGCCACCCGCGCGGTCCGCGACGGCGACGACTACGTGATCAACGGCACCAAGATGTTCATCACGAACGGGACGTGGGCGGATGTCGTCCTGCTGTTCGCCCGCTCCACGGACGCCCCCGGCCACAAGGGCATCTCCGCCTTCCTCGTGCCGGCCTCCGCTCCCGGCCTGACCCGCCGCACCCTTCACGGCAAGCTCGGCCTGCGTGGCCAGGCCACTGCCGAGCTGGTCCTTCAGGACGTCCGCGTCCCCGCCTCCGCGATGCTCGGAGCGGAGGGCAAGGGGTTCTCCGTGGCCATGTCCGCCCTCGCCAAGGGGCGGATGTCGGTCGCGGCGGGCTGTGTCGGCATAGCGCAGGCCGCGCTGGACGCGGCGGTGCGGTACGCCGGCGAGCGCGAGCAGTTCGGCCGGAGCATCGCCCATCACCAGCTCGTCCAGGAGCTCCTCAGCGACATCGCCGTGGACGTCGACGCCGCCCGGCTGCTGACCTGGCGGGTGGCCGACCTGATCGACCGCGGCCTGCCCTTCGCCACCGAGGCGTCCAAGGCCAAGCTCTTCGCCTCGGAGGCGGCCGTCCGCGCTGCCAACAACGCCCTCCAGGTTTTCGGCGGTTACGGCTACATCGACGAGTACCCGGCGGGCAAGCTGCTGCGTGACGCCCGCGTGATGACCCTTTACGAGGGCACCAGCCAGATCCAGAAGCTGCTCATCGGCAGGGCGCTGACCGGGGTTTCGGCGTTCTGAGTACCTTCTGAGTACCTGAGCGGATGTGGGCCGCACCACATCCGCGGACGCTTGTCCCCATGAATGACACACCGGTCAAACAGCAGAGCACGGCCGCCTTCTACGGTCAGGCCGTCGCGTCGTTCGCCGTCGCCCTGGCCGCCACGGCCGTCGGCATCTTCCAGCTCGAGGCCGATCCATGGGTGCGCGGCTTCCTCGGCATCGCCGTCCTCTATCTCGTCACGTCCGCCTTCACGCTCGCCAAGGTCATCCGCGACCGGCAGGAGGCCGGGCAGATCGTCAGCCGGGTCGACCAGGCGCGGCTGGAGAAGCTGCTCGCCGAGCACGACCCCTTCGAGAAGCTCTGAGCGGGCGCGCAGGCCTGCCGGCAGGATCGGTCGCCGGCTTCCCACGCTCACCAGGACCCATCAGGCATCGTCGCTTTCCTGCGACCTGCTCCGCCGGACAGGCCCTAAGCGCTCGCTCAGCTTCGGCGGTATGGTGGTGCCTCTGGCAGCGAGAGGGGCGGACAGGCGATGAGTACGGCGGAGGAGACGGCCGGCGGCGAGATGCAGCCGTGGGCCGAGGTCACCCCTGATGCGGCCCGGCGACTGCTGATCGCCGCCGTGGAGGCCTTCGCCGAGCGCGGCTATCACGCCACGACGACCCGTGACATCGCGGGCCGCGCCGGCATGAGCCCGGCCGCGCTCTACATCCACTACAAGACCAAGGAAGAGCTGCTGCACCGCATCAGCAGGATCGGCCACGAAAGGGCCCTCGGCATCCTGCGCACGGCGGCCCGGCGTGAGGGCAGCGCGACCGAGCGGCTCGCCGACGCGGTGAGTTCCTTCGTCCGCTGGCACGCCGGGGGCCGCACGACAGCGCGCGTGGTGCAGTACGAACTGGACTCCCTCGGACCCGAGGCCCGCGCCGAGATCGTCGCACTGCGGCGACAGTGCGACGCCGAGGTGCGCGGCATCATCGAGGACGGCCTCGCGGCGGGCGAGTTCGACGTGCTCGACGTGCGGGGCACGACCCTCGCCGTGCTCTCGCTCTGCATCGACGTGGCCCGCTGGTTCAATGTCCAGGGCCCGTGGACGCCCGACGAGGTCGGCGCGATGTACGCCGACCTCGTGCTGCGGATGGTGGGGGCGCAGCGGGCGCCGGGCGCCGAGAAGTAGACCTCAGACGTAGTACCGCGCCACCGACTCGGCGACGCACACCGGCTTGTCCCCGCCCTCGCGCTCCACGGTGAAGGCGGTGGTCACCTGCACCCCGCCCGGCACGTCCTCGACGCCGGTGATCCGCGCGGTGGCGCGCAGCCGGGAGCCGACCGGGACGGGGGAGGGGAAACGGACCTTGTTGGTGCCGTAGTTGACGCCCATCTTCATGCCCTCGACGGCGATCAGCTGCGGGCCGAACAACGGCAGCAGCGACAGGGTCAGATAGCCGTGCGCGATGGTCGTGCCGAACGGACCTGCGGCGGCCTTCTCCGGATCGACATGGATCCACTGATGATCGCCGGTCGCCTCGGCGAACAGATCGATCCGCTTCTGGTCGACCTCCAGCCAGTCCGTGTACCCCAGCTGCTCGCCCACCGCCGCCTTCAGCTCGTCGACGGACGTGAAGATTCTCGGCTCTGCCATGTCCCGGCCTCTCGCGTAGCTTGCCTAAGCGACTGCTTAGCATGGTGCGATCGGAAGCCCATGTCAACGGGTGGTCGGTCATGGCGGGTCGGTAGGGTCGGAGGAGTGCCCAAGATTCCCGAGAAGATCCACGAGCTCACGGTCGGCCAGCTCTCCGCGCGCAGCGGCGCCGCCGTCTCCGCCCTGCACTTCTATGAGTCCAAGGGCCTGATCAGCAGCCGTCGCACCGCCGGCAACCAGCGCCGCTACACCCGTGACACGCTGCGCCGCGTCGCCTTCGTCCGCGCCGCCCAGCGCGTCGGCATCCCGCTCGCCACCATCCGCGAGGCCCTCGCCGAGCTCCCCGAGGAACGCACGCCCACCCGGGAGGACTGGGCCCGCCTCTCCGAGGCCTGGCGCTCTGAACTGGACGAGCGCATCAAGCAGCTCAACCGCCTCCGCGACCACCTCACCGACTGCATCGGCTGCGGCTGCCTCTCCCTGGACACCTGCATCCTGTCCAACCCCGACGACGCCTTCGGTGAACGCCAGTCGGGCTCCCGCCTGATGGTGGAGCGAGGGGGAGGCCGGCCGCAGGGCAGGCCGCGGCAGCGGGAGTCCGGGGACTGCTGCTGAGGGGGCTGCCGACGGGAGGTGGTTGGGGTGCGTCTCACCACCTCCAACTGTCCCCCTTTGTTCCACTTTGCCCCCGTTGTCCCCCGTTGAGCACCCGTATCCTCAGGCGGACATCAGCAGTCGTTCGCGCCTGGCGTACGCCAGGGCCTCGGGCGTGAGCACGGGACGCGGCACCAGGATCCCGCAGTCCGTGCAGACCGGACCCGACGACGGTTCGTGGTCCAGGTCGTACTTCCAGACGAGGCGTTCCCCGCCGCACACCGGGCACGCCGATCCGGGCTCGCGCTCCAGCGCGGCGATCAGCCGGCGCAGTACCTCCGCCAGCGGCTCGACCGGGTGGAGCCGCGGGTCGTCGCACCAGGCGACACCGAAACCGCCCCAGGTCAGCCGGTGCCAGTCGTCCACCGTGCCCGGCCTGCGCAGCCCGTCGTGCTTCTCCTTCTTGCGGCGCTCGGCGAACTCGACCTCGTAGGCCAGCCACACCGCCCGCGCCTCCTCCAGCTCCTCCAACGCGGCCACGAGCCGCGCCGGTTCGGGAGACCGGTCCTCCGGGCCGAAGCCGGCCCGGGAGCACAAGTGGTCCCAGGTCGCCCTGTGCCCGTAGGGGGCGAACCGTTCAAGGCACTTGCGCAGCGAATAGCGCCGTAGCGCCAGATCGCACCGAGGGTCGCGTACCTGTCTCGCCAGACTCCGGAAACCGGCCATCGCCCTGCACCTCCGTCACACCTGCACCTGTACTTCGGTCACTTCGGCGTCGTCGTACGGACGTCTCCGAATAGACGTATCGACAAGCGAATCGGCTCCATCCGATGTCCTCCGTCTCCAACTGCCGCTCTCAGCCGGTCCTTTCGACTCCCAAAAGTGACGCATGTTCATCTTCAAACTCGGGGATAACCGGCGGTAACATCCCGCCCACCCCCGTCGGGAGGAGCTGCCATGCCACGGCGCACCCCACGCAACGCGCTCGACAGACTGAGAACTCCCCGCAGATCCCTCGGGTTCCTGAAGACCGCATCCGTATGCGTCCTGATTGCCGGCCTTTTGTCCCCGCTTTCCCAGGCGGCCGCCGCCCCCGAGGCGCCTGCCGCTGATGCCGCGGCCGTCACCGACCACTGCGGCAACCGGTGTTCGGACATCCTGCCGCCCGGCCAGAACGGCAACGCCACCCTTGCCCAGATCCTCCTCCACCAGGCCTTCGGCACCCAGCCCCCACACGCCGAGGACCAACTCGGCCCGTACGCCTCCCTGGCCACCGGCTACTCCACGCTCACCGACGCCACGATCAACACCTTCTTCAACGACGCGTCGTTCGGCGTCCCCGCCGACCAGGTCGCCTCCACCGTCAGGCCCGCCGGCCGCAGCGACGTGACGATCGTCCGCGACAAGAAGACGGGCGTACCGCACATCACCGGTACCACCCGATACGGCACGGAGTTCGGCGCCGGCTATGCGGCGGCCGAGGACCGGCTGTGGCTGATGGACGTCTTCCGTCATGTCGGGCGCGGACAGCTCACCTCCTTCGCGGGCGGCGCCGCCTCCAACCAGGGCCTGGAGCAGGAGTTCTGGCGCAACGCCCCGTACACCGAGACCGATCTGCAGGCGCAGATAGACAACGCCGTCGCCTCGAACGGCGAGCGCGGCCGGCAGGCCCTCGCCGACGTCAACGCCTACGTCGACGGCATCAACGCCTACATCGACGCCTCCGACAGCGGCCGCTACTTCCCCGGCGAGTACGTCCTGACCGGCCACAAGGACTCCGTCACCAACGCCGGCACGATCGCGCACTTCAAGCCCACCGACCTGGTCGCGCTGGCCTCCGTCATCGGCGCGCTGTTCGGCTCCGGCGGCGGCGGTGAGGTCAACAACGCGCTCTCGCTGCTCGCCGCCCAGTCCAAGTACGGCGTCACCGAGGGCACCAAGGTGTGGGAGTCCTTCCGGGAGCGCAACGACCCCGAGGCCGTCCTCACCGTCCACGACGGCAGCTTCCCGTACGGCCGGAAGCCCGCCGACCCACAGGGCGAGGCCCTGCCCGACGCCGGTTCGGTGACCCGCGAGGAGCTCGTCTTCGACCGTACGGGCAGCGCGGCTTCCCCGGGTGCCACCGGCGCCTCGGCCGACGCCGCCGCGAACGCCGTCACCTCCGCCAAGCGCGGTATGTCCAACGCCCTGGTGGTGAGCGGCGAGCACACCGCGAGCGGTCACCCGGTCGCCGTCTTCGGCCCGCAGACCGGCTACTTCGCCCCGCAGCTGCTGATGCTCCAGGAGATCCAGGGACCGGGCATCAGCGCCCGCGGCGCGTCCTTCGCGGGCCTGAGCTTCTACGTCGAACTCGGCCGCGGCCAGGACTACGCCTGGAGCGCGACCACCTCCGGCCAGGACATCATCGACACGTACGCCGTCGAGCTCTGCCAGGACGACTACCACTACCTGTACCGCGGCACCTGCACGCCGATGGAGAAGGTCGAGCAGAAGAACGCCTGGAAGCCGACCGTGGCCGACGGCACCGCCGCCGGTTCGTACACGATGCGCGTCTGGCGCACGAAGTACGGCCCGGTCACCCATCGCGCGACCGTCGACGGCAAGAAGGTCGCCTACACCACCCTGCGCTCCTCCTTCCTGCACGAGGCCGACTCGATCATCGGTTTCCAGATGCTGAACGACCCCGATCACGTCAAGGGTCCGGAGAGCTTCCAGAGCGCGGTGCAGCACATCAACTACACCTTCAACTGGTTCTACGCCGACTCCGAGCACACCGCGTACTACAACAGCGGCGACAACCCGGTGCGCGCGAACGGCGTCGACGCCGAGTTCCCAGCGTGGGCCCGGCCGGCGTACGAGTGGCGGAACTGGAACCCGGACACCAACACCGCCTCCTACACTCCGCCTTCCCAGCACCCGAACTCGATCGACCAGGACTACTACATCTCCTGGAACAACAAGCAGGCCGAGGACTACGCCGCCGCGCCCTGGGGCAACGGCTCGGTGCACCGCGGCAATCTGCTGGACGACCGGGTGAAGAAGCTGGTGGACGCCGGTGGCGTGACGCGCGCCTCGCTGGTGAAGGCGATGGCGGAGGCGGGGCTCGCGGACCTGCGCGCGGAGGACGTGCTGCCGAAGCTGCTGAAGGTGATCAACAGCTCGCCGGTGACGGACCCGGCGGCCGCAGCGGCGGTGAGCAAACTGTCCGCGTGGGTGTCGGCCGGGTCACGGCGTACGGAGACCTCGGCCGGTTCGCGCACCTATGCCCACGCCGACGCGATCCGCATCCTGGACGCCTGGTGGCCGCTGCTGGTGAAGGCCGAGTTCGAACCCGGCCTCGGCAGCGACCTGTACAGCGCCTTCACCGCCAACCTGCCGGTCGACGAGTCCCCGTCGGCCGCCCACGGCCCGACCGGCGCACACGCCGGAAGCGCCTACCAGTACGGGTGGTGGAGTTATGTCGACAAGGACATCCGGTCGGTGCTCGGCGAACAGGTGCAGGGACCGCTGGCCAGGACGTACTGCGGTGACGGCAGCCTCAGTGCCTGCCGGTACACCCTGATCAGCACCCTGAAGGAGGCGGCCGGCAGGACCGCCGCCCAGGTCTACCCCGGTGACGACGCCTGCTCGGCGGGCGACCAGTGGTGTGCCGACTCGGTCGTCCACCGCGCACTCGGCGGCATCGGCCACCGCGGAATCAGCTGGCAGAACCGGCCGACGTACCAGCAGGTCGTGGAGTTCACCTCACACCGGTGACCCTCGTCCGGCGCGGCGGCCGGCCGACACGGCCCGCCGCGCCGGACCGGCGCCGCTCAGCGATAGAGCAGGTACTCCCTGCGTACCCGCCGGAACGCCGCCAGTTCCTCCTGCCAGCCCGCCACCACCTCGTCGGCACTCGCACCGGCGTCGATCATCGTGCGGACGAGGGTGGAGCCGGTCAGCTTGTCGATCCAGTTGTCGGAGCGCCAGGCGAATCCGCTCCAGACCTTCCTGGCCGTCACGAGGAGGGCGACTCCGGTGCGCACCGGGTCGTAGGCGTTCCGGTCGTGCACGTGGAGCTGCACGCCTCCGACGGTCTTCCCCTGGAACTTGGAGAAGGTGGGCGCGAAGTACGCCTCCCTGAAGTGCACGCCCGGCAGGGCGAGTTCGTTCGCTGCGGCGGCCCAGTGCCCGTCGATGCCCTCCGCGCCGAGCAGTTCGAACGGGCGGGTGGTGCCGCGCCCCTCGGAGAGGTTGGTGCCCTCGAAGAGACACGTTCCCGCGTACACGAGGGCGGTGTCGGGCGTCGGCATGTTGGGGCTCGGCGGCACCCATGGCAGCCCGGTGGCGTCGTAGAACTCCGACCGCTTCCAGCCGGTCATCCGTACGGTGTCCAGTTCCACCGGCGCGGTCAGGAACTCCTCGTTGAACAGCCGCGCCAGTTCCGCGACCGTCATCCCGTGCGCCTGGGAGATCGGCTGCCGGCCGACGAACGTCGCGAACTCCTTGTGCAGCACCGGTCCTTCGGCCGAACGCCCGGTCACCGGGTTCGGGCGGTCCAGCACGACGAACCGCTTGCCCGCGAGCCTGGCCGCCTCCATGCAGTCGTAGAGGGTCCAGATGTAGGTGTAGAAGCGTGCGCCGACGTCCTGGATGTCGAAGACGACGGTGTTCACGTCCGACGCCGTGAAGATGTCGGCGAGGGGCTGACCACTCTTCAGGTACGTGTCGTACACCGGCAGCCCGGTCGCCGGATCGTCGTAGCGGCCCTCGGAGCCGCCGGCCTGGGCGGTGCCGCGGAAGCCGTGCTCGGGGCCGAAGACGGCGGTCAGGTTCACCCGGTCGTCGGCATGCATGACGTCGACGATGTGGCGTACGTCGCGGGTGATGCCGGTGGGGTTGGTGACGATTCCCACGCGGTCGCCTTCGAGGAGGGCGTAGCCGTCGGCGGTGAGGCGTTCGAAACCGGTGCGCAGGCCCTTGCCGGGCTCGGCTGCGGCTGCTGTGGACGCCGGCAGCGATGCGGCTGCCGTGGCCGTTGCGAGTAGACCGCGTCTGGACAGGTGCATGAGTGACCTCCGTGACCGGTTGACCGTGGCATGGCACGCTAAGCGCTTCCGCGGGTGGTGCGGAAGGTGCGGGTTGTGGGTGGCTTGTCGCGCCCACGCGGCGGAGCCGCATATCGACACAGCCCCGCGCCCCTGAGTAATTGCAGTCACCCTTCCTTTATCACATACCGACCGGTTAGTCTGGCGCGGCAGAGTTGCAGGCGTGTCAGTCGAAGGAGACCGATGGTGGAAGCCGTGCAAGGTGCGGGAGTCGTCGTCACCGGAGCCGGGGGCGGGATCGGGGCCGCGCTGGCCCGTCGGTTCGCCGCCGAAGGGGCGCGTGTCGTCGTCAACGACCTGGATGCCGGCAAGGCCGAGGCGGTGGCCGAGGAGATCGGCGGGATCGCCGTCCCCGGCGACGCCTCCGCGATCGTCGGCGCGGCGCGGGACGCGCTCGGTGGCACGGTCGACGTCTACTGCGCCAACGCCGGCGTCGCCTCCGGCGGTTCCGAGGCGGCCGGCGAGGACGTCTGGGCGCTCGCCTGGGACGTCAACGTGATGGCTCACGTCCGTGCAGCGCAGGCGCTGCTGCCGGACTGGCTGGAGCGCGGCAGCGGGCGTTTCGTGTCCACCGTCTCCGCCGCCGGGCTGCTCACCATGATCGGCGCCGCGCCCTACGCCGTCACCAAGCACGGCGCCTACGCCTTCGCCGAGTGGCTGTCCCTGACCTACCGCCACCGGGGCCTGAAGGTCCACGCGATCTGCCCGCAGGGCGTGCGCACCGACATGCTGGCCGGTACCGGCAGCGCGGGCGACCTGGTGCTGGTGCCCACCGCGATCGAGCCCGAGGACGTGGCGGACGCCCTCTTCAAGGGCATCGAGGAGGACCGCTTCCTGATCCTGCCGCACCCCGAGGTCGCCGGGTACTACCAGGCCCGGGCCACCGACCCGGACCGCTGGCTGACCAACATGAACCACATCCAGCAGAAGTGGGAGGCGGCCCGGTGACCGGCTCCAGGTACGAGGCCAAACCCTGGCTGGACCTGCTCGACGACGCCCAGCGCGCCCCGATCGACCCCGCCGACTCCCTGGTGCACGCCCTGCGCCGGGTCATGGGCGAAGCGCCGGACCGTACGTTCCTCGCCTACTTCGACGGGCGCCTGACGTACCGCGACGTCGACGAGCTCACCGATTCCGTCGCCGGGCACCTCGCCGCGCGCGGTCTGGAGCGCGGCGACCGGGTCGCCGTCCTGTTGCAGAACTCGCCGCACTTCGTCCTCGCCGTGCTCGGCGCCTGGAAGGCGGGCGCGGTCGTCGTGCCGGTCAACCCCATGTACAAGTCGGGAGAGGTCGGCCATGTCCTGCGGGACGGCGAGGTGGCCGCGCTGATCTGCTCCGACCGGGCCTGGGAGTCGTATCTGCGCGACACGGCGGCGGACTCGCCGGTGCGGATCGTGCTCACCGCCTGTGAGTTGGACTTCCAAACCCGGCACGACGCGCGCGTGCTGGGCTTCGAGCGGCTGCCGCAGGCCCCGGACGCCGACGACCTCACGGCCGTCGCCCGGCAGGGGCACAAGGCGCCGGACGGCCGCGAGCCGGGCCCGGACGACATCGCGCTGATCAGCTACACCTCGGGCACCAGCGGCACCCCCAAGGGCGCCACCAACACCCACGGCAACATCATGTACAACGCCGAGCGCCAGCGGACCGGCCTCGGGCTGCCCGAGGCGCCGGTCTACTTCGCGATGGCGCCGCTGTTCCACATCACCGGCATGGTGTGCCAGTTCGGCGCCTGTCTCAACAGCGCGGGCACGCTGGTGCTGGCGTACCGGTTCGAGGCGGGCGTCGTACTCGACGCGTTCGCCGCGCACCGGCCGCACTACACGGTCGGCCCGTCCACCGCCTTCATGGCGCTGGCCGCCCACCCGTCCGTCACCCCGGACCACTTCTCGTCCTTCCGGATCATCTCCTCCGGCGGCGCACCGCTGCCGCCCGCCCTGGTGGAGAAGTTCCGCGCCGGCTTCGGCCCGTACATCCGCAACGGCTACGGGCTCACCGAGTGCACCGCCCCCTGTGCCTCCGTCCCGCCCGGCCGGGAGGCGCCCGTCGACCCGGCGTCGGGGACGCTGGCCGTGGGCGTGCCGGGGCCGGACACCGTCGTACGCATCGTCGACGACCAGGGGGCGGAGATGCCGTTCGGGGAGCAGGGTGAGATCGTCGTCCGTGGGCCCCAGGTCGTGCCCGGCTACTGGCGGCGTCCCGACGCCACCGCCGAGACCTTCCCCGACGGCGAGCTGCGCACCGGGGACATCGGGTTCATGGACGCCGAGGGCTGGCTGTATGTCGTCGACCGCAAGAAGGACATGATCAACGCGTCCGGCTTCAAGGTGTGGCCGCGCGAGGTCGAGGACGTGCTCTACACCCACCCGGCGGTACGCGAGGCGGCCGTCGTCGGCGTCCCCGACGGGTACCGCGGCGAGACGGTCAAGGCCTACATCAGCCTCCGCCCGGGGGCCGATCCGGACCCGGATGCGCTCGCCGCGTACTGCAAGGAGAGACTGGCCGCTTACAAGTACCCGCGGCAGGTGGAGATCCTGCCCGACTTGCCGAAGACGGCGAGTGGGAAGATCCTCCGTCGGGAATTGCGTTCCCGTTCGCACGAAAGTCAGTAGGACATCACGGAAGGCAGGTGGCGGCAGTGCCCAGGACGACGGACGGAGACGGGACTCCTGTGCCGCAGCGGCTGCTGGCCGCCGCCACCCGGCTCTTCGCGGAGCGGGGTTACGACCGCACCTCGGTGCAGGAGATCGTCGAGGCGGCCGGCGTCACCAAGGGGGCGCTGTACCACTACTTCGGCTCCAAGGACGACCTTCTGCACGAGGTGTACGCGCGCGTGCTGCGGGTCCAGCAGGAGCGTCTCGACGCCTTCGCGGACGCCGACGAGCCAGTCGAGAAGCGGCTGCGGGCCGCGGCGGCCGACGTCGTGGTCACGACGATCGAGAACCTCGACGACGCCATGATCTTCTTCCGCTCCATGCATCACCTGAGCCCGGAGAAGAACAAGCAGGTGCGCGCGGAGCGCCGGCGCTACCACGAACGCTTCCGTGCACTGATCGAGGAGGGCCAGGAGGCGGGCGTCTTCTCCAAGGAGACCCCGGCGGACCTGGTGGTGGACTACCACTTCGGGTCCGTGCACCATCTGTCGACCTGGTACCGGCCCGACGGCCCGCTCAGCCCGCAGGAGGTCGCCGACCAGCTGGCGGATCTGCTGCTGCGTGCGCTGCGGCCCTGAACCTGGAAGTAAGGGGCGGTCTCCATGAGGCCGCCCCTTACTCATGCGCTCACAGGTATTTCTTCAGCTCCCGCCGCGCCAGCGACCGCTGGTGCACCTCGTCGGGGCCGTCGGCGATCATCAGCGTCCGTGCGCCGGCGTACAGCTCGGCCAGCGGGAAGTCCTGGCTCACACCGCCCGCACCGTGCAGCTGGATCGCCTTGTCGAGGATGTCGACGACCGTGCGGGGCGTGGCGATCTTGATGGCCTGGATCTCCGTGTGGGCGCCCCGGTTGCCGACCGTGTCCATCATCCAGGCCGTCTTCAGCACCAGCAGGCGCAGCTGCTCCACGGCGACCCGCGCGTCCGCGATCCAGTTGTGGACCACACCCTGCTGGGCCAGCGGCTTGCCGAAGGCCGTGCGGGAGACGGCCCGTCGGCACATCAGCTCGATCGCCCGCTCGGCCATGCCGATCAGCCGCATGCAGTGGTGGATCCGGCCGGGACCGAGCCGGGCCTGGGCGATGGCGAAGCCGCCGCCCTCCTCGCCGATCAGGTTCGACACCGGCACGCGCGCGTGGTCGAAGACCACCTCGGCGTGGCCGCCGTGGTAGTGGTCCTCGTAGCCGAAGACCTGCATGGCGCGCTTGACGGTCACGCCGGGTGTGTCGCGCGGGACCAGGACCATGGACTGCTGGCGGCGGATGTCCGCCCCGTCGGGGTCCGTCTTGCCCATCACGATGAAGATCCTGCAGTCCGGGTTCATCGCCCCGGAGATGTACCACTTGCGGCCGGTGATGACGTACTCGTCGCCGTCCCGCTCGATGTGCGTGGTGATGTTGGTGGCGTCCGAGGAGGCCACCTCCGGCTCGGTCATCGCGAACGCCGACCGGATCTCACCGGCGAGCAGCGGCTGGAGCCACTGCTTCTTCTGCTGCTCGTCACCGAACTGCGCGAGCACCTCCATGTTCCCGGTGTCCGGCGCGGCGCAGTTCGTCGCGGTCGGCGCGAGCTGGGGGGAGCGGCCGGTGATCTCGGCGAGCGGGGCGTACTGGAGGTTGGTCAGCCCGGCGCCGTACTCGGCGTCGGGCAGGAAGAGGTTCCACAGGCCCTGGCGGCGCGCCTCGGCCTTCAGCTCCTCGACGATCGGCGGGGTGTCCCACGGCGATGCGAGCCGCTCGCGCTGCTCGTGGGCGACCTGCTCGGCCGGATACACGTACTCGTCCATGAAGGCCAGCAGCTTGGCGCGCAGTTCCTCGGTGCGCGCGTCGAACGCGAAGTCCATGGCGGATCAGCCTTCCTGAAGGGTGGTCAGGCCGTGCTCGATGAAGACGGGAACCAGGTCGCCGATGCGGTCGAAGCCGCGCCCGACGGTCTGGCCGAGGGTGTAGCGGTAGTGGATGCCCTCCAGGATCACGGCGAGCTTGAACCAGGCGAACGCCGTGTACCAGGAGATCGCCGAGACATCGCGCCCGGAGCGGGCGGCGTACCGCTCGACGATCTCGGCCGGATCCGGGTGCCCGGGGGCCTCGGCGGTGGTGGAGACGGGCGAGTCGGACATGCCCAGCGGCATGCTGTACATCACGAGCAGGCCCAGGTCGGTCAGCGGATCTCCGAGCGTGGACATCTCCCAGTCCAGCACCGCCGTGATCCGGTCGTTCTCGCCGATCAGGACGTTGTCCAGCCGGTAGTCGCCGTGTACGACGGCCGGCGCGGGGGAGTGGGGCAGCTCCCGGCCGAGGGCGGTGTGCAGCTCGTCGATGCCGGCCAGGTCGCGGTTGCGGGAGGCGTCCAGCTGCTTGCCCCAGCGGCGCAGTTGCCGGTCCAGGAAGCCCTCGGGCCGGCCGAAGTCGGCGAGCCCGACCTCGTCGGGGTCGACCGCGTGCAGGTCGACGAGCGTGTCCACCAGCGACAGCACCGCGCCCCGGGTGCGCTCCGGGCCGAGCGGGGCGAGCTGCTGGGCGGTGCGGTACGGGGTGCCGGGCACGAACTCCATGACGTAGAACGGCGCCCCGAGCACCTCCTCGTCCTCGCACAGCAGCACCGGACGCGGCACCGGCACCTTCGTCTGGGACAGGGCACTGATCACCCGGTGTTCGCGCTTCATGTCGTGCGCGGTGGCCAGGACATGACCGAGCGGCGGCCGTCGTACGACCCACTGCGACACGCCGTCGGAGACGATGTACGTGAGGTTCGACCGTCCGCCTTCGATCAGACGGCCGGTCAGCGGGCCGTGCACCAGGCCGGGCCGCTCACGGTCGAGCAGGCCGCGCAGCCGGTCGGGATCGAGGCCTGGCGGGTGGTCGGCAACCATCGTCGCTCCTACGGACGTGTGAACAGGACCCGACTTATGATGCCGACCGGTCGGTATGTAGTCCAGAGGGTCGCCCGAACGTGATCGGAGCCACGATAGGCCGACAGCTCCCCGCGCGTGTCGGCGGGGAGCTGTCGAGGGGTGATTGTCGGCCAGTGCCGGGGTGTCAGGACCTCAGTGGTCGTCCCAGTGATCGTCGTGCGCGGCGTGCCGGTGGCCGTCGTGGAGGTAGTCGACGTGGTCGCCGTGCTGGACCCGCATGTGGCCGCAGTCCTCGCCGTGCCGGTGGTCGTGCCCCTCGTGGGCGGTGTGCGCGGCGGGCTCGCACTCGTCCCAGTGGCCGTCGTGGGCGCGGTGCAGATGGCCGTCGTGCGCGTAGTCGATGTGGTCGCCGTGCGGCACCTCGGCGTGCCCGCAGGCGGGACCGTGGGTGTGCATGTGGGAGGTGTGTTCCTGGTGCAGGGTGGTCATGGCGCTCACCTTCGGGTGCGGGTGATGACGACGGACAGGCTGCCACGCGAACGGAACATATCCGGGCATCCGGCATGCGTGGCGCCCGAGTACCCCACCCGCGGCTGACTTGCCCGGCGGACAGGCCCTGGCTAGAGGACGAGTGCCGAGGCGCAGGCGGCCAGGGCGACCGTGCACAGGGCCGCGGCCGTGGCGTACCGGGGTGTGAGGGCCGCGGGGCGGTCGGTCGCCGCGAGCGCGTGGATCCGGCGGTGGGCGACCAGCAGGAAGCCCAGCCAGAGGGCACAGCACAGGGCACCGACGACGAGCCGGGGGGCCGACGCCCCGCCGTGCAGTGCGGTCCGCACGGCGAGCACGGCGGCGACGGTGCCCGACAGCGTGGTGCGCCGCCAGGCGAGCCGGGTCCGCTCCGGCTGCAGTCCCGGATCCCGCTCCGGGGCGGCAACGGCGCTCACCCCTCCCACCCGACCAGCACGACGACGACCATCGCGACGGCCACCACCGCGACGACCAGGCTCAGCAGCGCCGGGAACCGCGACACCGGCAGGTCCTCGCCCCGGCGCATGGCGCGCTCGCAGCGCATCCAGTGATTGACCGCCCGCAGGGAGCACAGCACGCCCGCCGCAAGCAGCGCGAGCGCAAGCCCGACCCGCCAGCCCCGGCTCAGGTCCGGCAGGAACTGGTCCACCGCGAACCCGCCGCCGATCAGCGCGAGCGCGGTGCGCAACCAGGCCAGGAACGTGCGCTCGTTCGCCAGCGAGAACCGGTAGTCGGGCGTGACGCCCTCCGCCCGGATCCGCTGGGGTGCGAACCACAGCCGGACGTTCCGTACGAGTTCGATCACGTGCACGACCCTATCGGGGTTCGCGGGTGGATCAGCCCGCCGACCGGTAGGCGCTCAGGCGCGCATAGGCCGCCAGGCCGTCCGGAACCCACTGCCATTCCGCGAGACGCCGCTCGATCTCCTGCTCGGGCAGGAAGTCGTGCCAGGCGACCTCCTCCGCCTGCGGCTGGACCGGCAGCTCACAGCGCACCTCGTAGACGGCGGACCACCAGCTGTGGCCGGCGCCGTTGTCGTACAGGAACTTGAACAGGTACGCGGGACGGGGGAGCCCGGTGACGCCGAGTTCCTCCTCGGCCTCGCGCAGCGCCGCGTCGTCGTAGGCCTCGCCCGCGCCGACGACGCCGCCGACGAACATGTCGTACAAGGAGGGGAAGACGAGCTTGGTCGGCGTGCGGCGGTGGACGAAGATCCGGCCCGCCGCGTCCCGGGCCTGGATGAACACGCACCGGTGGCGCAGGCCCTGCGCGTACGCCTCCCCGCGCGGGGCCTGCCCGACGACGCGGTCGTGTTCGTCGACGATGTCGAGGATCTCGTCAGCAGCGCTCATGGGGCCATCCAAGCAGGGCGGGAGCGATGGGTTCGGCAGCGGTGGTTGAGCGGTGGTTACGGAATCCTGACGGGCGTCCGCGCCCCCCTGGCCGCGCCGGGGTCACGGGTGCTCGAATGGCCGAGTGAATACCGGACAACCCGAGCAGGAGGGGCGGCCGATCGGCCGTCGCGTCCTGCTCGGCACCCTCGGCCTGGGCGCCCTCGGCGTGGGCGCCGCGCCCACCCTGCAGCGCGGACTGGAGTCCTTCCTCGGCAGCGCCGCGGACAAGGACCCCACCGGCCTGACCGGCCTGTTGCCCAACGGCGGCGGCTTCCGCTACTACTCCGTCGCCTCCTCCGTACCGCACAAGAACGCCACGACCTACCGCCTCACCGTCGACGGACTGGTGGACCGACCGCGCACCTACACGCTGGCCGACCTGCGCGCCCTGCCGCAGACCCGGATGGTGCGCGACGTGCAGTGCGTCACCGGGTGGCGGGTCCCGGGCACGCCGTTCGAGGGGGTGCGCCTGTCCCGGCTCCTGGACGCCGCGGGAGTGCGCCCGTCGGCCGGGGCGGTGCGCTTCACCTGCTTCGACGGCACCTACTCCGAGAGCCTCACCCTCGACCAGGCCCGCCGCGCCGACGTCCTGGTGGCCCTGCGCATGCAGGACGAGGATCTCAGCCACGCCCACGGCGGACCCGTACGCCTCTACGTCGCCCCCATGTACTTCTACAAGTCCGCCAAGTGGCTCTCCGGCATCACCGTCACCGAGGACGTGCAGCCGGGCTACTGGGAGAAGCGGGGCTACGACATCGACGCCTGGGTGGGCCGTTCGAACGGACGGGACGATGAGCCTACGAGCTGACGCCCCCGCCACCGCGACTCAGGTCCGCCGGTTCAGCAGGGCCGAACGGTGGGTGCACCGCACGACGGCCGCGCTGATGGGCGTGTGCGTGCTGACGGCGGCCTGTCTGTACATCCCCGAGCTTGCTGAGCTGGTCGGCCGCCGTGCCCTGGTCGTCACCGTCCACGAGTGGGCGGGGCTCGCCCTGCCCGTGCCCGTGCTGGCCGGCCTCGCCTCCCGCGCCTTCCGCGGTGACCTGCGGCTGCTGAACCGCTTCGGCCCGCACGACCGGGTCTGGCTGCGCGCCGCCCTGCGCCGGGACAAGCGGCGTGAGGCACGTCCGGCGGGGAAGTTCAACGCCGGGCAGAAGATCTACGCGGCCTGGATCGCCGGGGCGACGCTGGTGATGCTCGGCACCGGCCTGATCATGTGGTTCACCCACCTCACCCCGCTGGTGTGGCGCACCAGCGCGACCTTCGTCCACGACTGGCTGGCCCTCACCATCGGCATCGTCCTCGCCGGGCACATCGGCATGGCGCTGGCGGATCCGGAGGCCCGGCGGGGGATGCGGACCGGGTCGGTGAGCGGGGAGTGGGCGGAGCGGGAGCATCCGCTCTGGCGACGCTGAAGAGCGGCCGTCAGGGCGCCAGGATGTCCAGCTCCTGAAGCGCGCCCACCGCGATCTCCCGGGTCAGCTCCTCCGCGCGGGCGGCGTCGCGCTCCCGGACCGCCTCCGCGAGCTTGACGTGCAGGGTGACGGCGGCCGGGTCGGGATCCTCGAACATCACGTCGTGCTGGGTACGACCGGTCAGCACCTCGGCGACGACATCGCCCAGGCGGGCGAACATCTCGTTGCCGGAGGCGTTGAGGATCACCCGGTGGAAGGCGATGTCGTGGAAGAGGTAGCCCTCCAGCTGGTGACCGCGTGAGTGCGCGACCATGCCCAGGGCGCACTCGGTGAGCTCCTTGCACTGCTCGGCGGTGGCGTTCCTGGCGGCGAGCCCCGCGGCGACCGGTTCGACCGCCGAGCGCAGCACCGTGAGCGAGCGCAGCTGGTGGGGCCGGTCGGCGCCGGCCAGTCGCCAGCGGATGACCTGCGGGTCGTAGACGTTCCACTCCGACCTGGGGCGGACTGTCACGCCCACCCGGCGGCGGGACTCGACCAGGTGCATGGACTCGAGCACGCGGACCGCCTCGCGCATCACGGAGCGCGACACGTCGAAGCGCTGGGCCAGCTCGTCGGTGCGCAGAACGCTGCCCGGCGGGTACTCACCCGCGGTGATCTCGGGGCCGAGGGTGTCCAGTACTTGGCCGTGCAGCCCCCGGCCCGGTGTGCTCATGCACTCAGCGTACGTGCCGGGTCACGGGAACAAAAAGTCAGACTTATTTGTCACAGGCTCTTGAATTCGTCGTACCTAAAAGGTTTCATTTGGCCGACGTCGGATGCGACGTCGTATGTCGAGGAAGACAGCGAGGCAGACATGCGTACCCCCCACGTCGTCGTGGTGATGGGCGTCGCCGGAACGGGCAAGACCACGATCGGTCCGCTGCTCGCCGCCCGGCTCGGCGTCCCCTATGCCGAGGGCGACGACTTCCACCCGCAGGCCAACATCGCCAAGATGTCGGCCGGTACCCCGCTCGACGACAACGACAGGTGGCCCTGGCTGGACGCCATCGGCGCCTGGGCGCACGAGCGGGCCGGACTGGGCGGGGTGGTCAGCAGTTCGGCGCTGAAGCGGTCGTACCGCGACCGGCTCAGGGCCGCGGCCCCCGACGTCGTGTTCGTGCACCTCACCGGTGACCGGGCCCTCATCGAGGACCGGATGGTGCACCGGCAGGGTCACTTCATGCCGACGGCCCTGCTGGACTCGCAGTTCGCCACGCTTCAGCCGCTCCAGCCGGACGAGACCGGAGTCGCCGTCGACGTCTCCGGCACGCCCGAGGAGATCACCGCGCGCGCCCTGGCCGCGCTGGACGGGCTGGATCAGACGGCCTCGCAGACCTCGTAGAACTCCCGCATCACCCCCTCCCCTCCCCTCCCCATCTCCTCCACCGACAAGGGAACCCCCGTGACCAGACTCAGCGTCGAGATGCTGGCAGCGGACACCGTCGAGCCGATCACCTCGGCCGGCCACGCCCAGCTGGGCATCGCCGTACTGGCGGGTATCGCGCTCATCGTCCTGCTGATCACCAAGTTCAAGCTTCACGCCTTCCTGGCGCTGACCATCGGGTCGCTGGCGCTCGGCGCCTTCGCCGGGGCACCGCTCGACAAGGCCATCACCAGCTTCACCACCGGCCTCGGCTCCACGGTCGCCGGCGTGGGTGTGCTGATCGCCCTCGGTGCGATCCTCGGCAAGATGCTCGCCGACTCCGGCGGCGCCGACCAGATCGTCGACACGATCCTCGCCAAGGCGAACGGCCGTTCGATGCCGTGGGCGATGGTCCTCATCGCCTCCGTGATCGGTCTGCCGCTGTTCTTCGAGGTCGGCGTCGTACTGCTGATCCCGGTCGTGCTGATGGTCGCCAAGCGCGGCAACTACTCCCTGATGCGCATCGGCATCCCGGCGCTCGCGGGTCTGTCGGTCATGCACGGCCTGGTCCCGCCGCACCCCGGTCCGCTGGTCGCGATCGACGCGGTGGGCGCCAACCTCGGTGTGACCCTGGCGCTCGGCGTGCTCGTCGCGATCCCGACGGTGATCATCGCCGGTCCGGTGTTCTCGAAGTACGCCGCCCGCTGGGTGGACGTCCCGGCCCCCGACCGGATGATCCCGCAGCGGGCGTCCGAGGAACTGGAGAAGCGGCCCAGCTTCGGCGCCACGCTGGCGACCATCCTGCTGCCGGTCGTGCTGATGCTCTCCAAGGCCCTCGTCGACATCATCATCGACGACCCCGAGAACACCGTGCAGCGCGTCTTCGACGTGGCCGGCTCCCCGCTGATCGCCCTGCTCGCCGCCGTGCTCGTCGGCATCTTCACGCTGGGCCGCCCCGCCGGGTTCTCCAAGGAGCGGATCTCGTCGATCGTCGAGAAGGGCCTCGCGCCCATCGCGGGCATCCTGCTGATCGTCGGCGCAGGCGGCGGCTTCAAGCAGACGCTGATCGACTCCGGCGTGGGCCAGATGGTCCTGGACATCTCCGAGGACTGGTCGATCCCGGCCCTGCTGCTGGCCTGGCTGATCGCGGTGGCGATCCGGCTGGCGACCGGTTCGGCAACCGTCGCGACCATCTCGGCGGCCGGACTGGTCGCCCCGCTCGCGGCCGACATGTCCACCACGCACGCCGCCCTGCTGGTCCTGGCCATCGGCGCCGGTTCGCTCTTCTTCAGCCATGTCAACGACGCCGGCTTCTGGCTGGTGAAGGAGTACTTCGGGCTGAACGTCGGCCAGACGATCAAGACCTGGTCGATCATGGAGACGATCATCTCGGTGGTCGCGGGTGCGCTGGTGCTGCTGTTGTCCCTGGTCATATAGAGGCTGTCTCCGGGACAGTCGCAAACAGGCGAACCACCAACCCGGGCCCGGGCAACCGCCCCGGCCCGGGTGTTTTTCAGTTCGCCGCGTTGGCGCCGAAGTTGGGGTAGCCCTCGGAGTCCACGCCCACCGAGGAGGCGAAGATCTCCCGGTCGCCGAGGGTGATCTTCGTACCGTTGGACGGCAGGTAGAACGCCGCGCCGTTGGTGTTCTCCCAGCAATCGCCCACCGTCAGGTCGGCCCTGCCGTCACCGGTGACGTCGGTCAGCTTCACCTCGCAGCCGAAGCCGTCGCCCGTTTCGTTGGTGTCGGGGACACCGGCGGTGTCCTGGTTGAAGTACCCGGGCGTTCACGCCCGGGAGGAATCGCATCCTGGGGTGAGCGGTGCGGAGCACCGCGGTGGCATCCGGCGCGGAGCGCCGGGAAGGCGGTCCGGGATTACGGGGGAATTTCCTGTGTTCGAATGTGAGACCTGGGAGTTCCGGCTAGCGTCGCGGGTGTGAAGCTCGTGGTGCAGGTGAAGCTGCTGCCGACGCCCTTGCAGGCGGCGGCACTTGAGGCGACTCTGCACGCCTGCAACCAAGCGGCCACTTGGGCCAGTGAGGTGGCCTTCGAAAAGGGTGTGAAGAAGAACTTCGCGCTGCGCAAGCTCATCTATGACGAGGTGAAGGCGCGGTGGAGCCTGGGAGCCCAGGCCGCCCAGCATGTGATCAAGAAGACCTGTGACGCCTACGCGACGCTGACGGCGAACCTGAAGGCCGGGAACCTCGGCAAACCCGGCTCGAAGCGGCACCGCAGGGCCACCGGGAAACCGATCGCCTTCCGACCGGACGGGGCACAGCCCTACGACGACCGGATGCTGTCCTGGTAGATCGCCGAACGACGGATCTCGATCTGGACCGTGTCGGGACGGATGAAGGACGTGGCGTTCACCGCCTCCAGAGAGCAGCTGGCCACCCTGGCCCTGCACCGGCGGGGAGAGTCGGACCTGGTGCGCCGGGACGGCATGTGGTTCCTGCTGGCCACCTGCGAGGTCCCCGAGGCCGAGCCCAACACCGATCCGGCGGACTTCCTCGGTATCGACCTGGGCATCGTGAACATCGCCACCACCTCCGACGGCGAGATCATGGCCGGGCGGGAGCTGAACCGCACGCGGCTGCGGGAACGCACGCTGCGCACCAAGCTGCAGAAGAAGAACACCCCGTCCGCCAGGCGCCGCTTGAAGAAGCGGCGGCGCAAGGAGGCGCGGCGGGCGAAGGACATCAACCACAAGATCGCGAAACATGTGGTGGCCGAGGCAGAACGCACCGGTCGCGGGATCGCCCTGGAGGACCTGACGGGCATCCGCGAACGGGTACGGCTTCGCAAACCCAACGGGCCGCCCACACCAGCTGGTCCTTCGCCCAGCTCGGAGGGTTCATCGCGTACAAGGCCCGCCGGGCCGGGGTGCCGGTGGTGCACGTCGATCCGGCGTACACCTCGCGCACCTGCGCCGAGTGCGGCCACGTGGACAAGGCGAACCGGGTCTCCCAGGCCTGGTTCGCGTGCCGGAACTGCGGCGTCGTTGCGCACGCGGACCGATGGGGGTACCTCCCGCTCGAGCGAAGCCGAGAGTGGGGGAGGCTCCCGCAACATCCGCGCCCGCGCGTGGGAGTTGTGGCGACGGGGGGCCCAGTCAACGGCCCCTACCTCACCTCCGGAGCGCACGCGCCGGGGTGGGGCTGGACGCAAACGCAGCATCACCGCCAGTGATGCCCGTTGTGCAAGCCTGGCGCTTTAGTACCGGGTAGTTGACTCGAGGAACTCCCCGTCGACGTACACCCACGCCCCGTCGACCCGCTCGAACCGGCTCCGCTCGTGCAGCGCACCGCCCTTGAACGACGCCCGGAAGGTCACGGTCCCGGTCGTGTGGAACGCGGTCCCCTCGCCGGTGTCGAGGATCTCCAGGCCGGTCCACCGCATACCGGGATCGAACTCGACCCGCGGCGGTCGCGTCCGCGGATGCCAGGTCCGCAGCAGATACGCCTCGTCCCGCTTCACGAAAGCGCTGTAGCGCGACCGCATGAGCGCCTCGGCCGTCGGCGCCGAGGCCTCACCCCGATGAAATCGGCCACAGCACATCTCGTATGTCTCCGCAAGACCGCAAGGGCACGAAGGGTTGTGCGAAGGGGTGGAGGGGTGTGGCCGGCGGGGCCGGGCGGGGTGTCGGGACATGCGCTCCATTCTGCTGCAACACAGCCTGTGCAGAAGTGGTGGATCATCCGCCCCGACACGCGCACATCGTGTGCGAGTCATGTTCGCCACCCTTCATCGAACCTCCCCCAGGGCTGGCGTGAACACGCCTTGCTAGAGCAACACCCCACTCTCCAAGGTGGGTTGAGCACTCGAGCATCAGGAGTCACAAGCGTGCGCTTGGGCCGGGCGACCGACCGCCCGGGGTGCTGACGGGGGAACTGATGCGGTACGCGTGATCACCGTCGCCCGTGTGGGTGGCGTTCTGGCGCACCGGTCCGGAAAGTCTTCCTCTGTCATCTCTTGGTGCCTTCGTCCGGTGCCCGAGACAGGGATTGGAGGGGGAATGCCGACGAATGCAGTGAGCGCCGCCCGGCCGACGTATCCAGGCGTCTACGTCGAAGAGCTTCCCAGCAGCAGCCGCACCATCTCCGCCGTGACCACGTCGGTGACCGCGTTCGTCGGTCACACCCGGCGTGGTCCGCTCAACGAACCGGTGCGCGTCACCGGTTTCGCCGAGTTCGAGCGCCGCTTCGGAGGGCTCGGCTCGCAGAGCGCCGTCGCCTACGCGGTGCATCAGTTCTTCGCGGGCGGCGGCAGCGTCGCCGTGATCGTCCGGGTCGCCAAGGCCGGCAGCGGCAAGGCTGCCTGCGTCGTCCTGGAGTCCACCGAGGGCCACAGCGAGAGCCGCGTTCTCGAGGTCCACGCCAAGGAACCCGGCGTCTGGGGCAACGGCCTGCGTGTCGCAGTCGACTACGACACGCCCCACCCCGACGAGACCTTCAACCTGCGGGTGTACGACGCCAAGGGCGACGCCCGCGAGAGCTTCACCGGCCTGTCCATGGACGCCGGACACGGCCGCTACGCGCCCACCGTGATCAACGCCGGCTCGCGCCTCATCCGCGTCGAGGCCGTCGGCGAGGGCCGCCCCGACCCGTCCGGCACCGTCTCCAAGCCGTTCGGGGACGAGCTGCCGAACCTGGAGGTCGACCTCACCGTCAAGATCGGCGACGTGGAGCGCGAGTTCCGGCTCTACGACCCCGACTGCGACGGCGAAGCCCCGTGCAGCGTCGCCGAGTTGGCGCTGCTCCTCGAGCGCAAGCTGCGCGCCCTGCCCGACGCGCCCGGCAAGCACGCCTTCGCCGGCGCCGAGGTGACCGCCTTCGGCCGGCGCATCCAGGTCGTCGCCGGTTCCACCGACCCCGAGGACGTCGTCCGCTTCCTCGGCGAGTGCGCCAACGACCTGGGCCTGGAGGCCTCCGTCAACCCGCCGGTGTTCCCGCTGGAAGGCGGCGAGGACGGCGAGGCGCCCGGACCGCGCGACCTCATCGGCTCCGAGGCCGACAAGACCGGCATCCAGGCCCTGCGTGGCGTCGCCGACGTCAACCTGCTGGCGCTGCCCGAGCTGGCCTCGTACGAGAAGACCGAGGACATGCTCACCGTCGTCTCGGCGGCCCAGCGGCTGTGCCAGGAGCGGCGGATCTTCCTGCTCGTCGACGCCCCGAGCACCTGGGTCAGTGTGGACACGGCCCGCGCCGGGCTCGCCGCCTTCGACGCCGTGCGCGGCGACCACGCCGGCCTGTACTTCCCGCACCTCCAGCTCACCGACCCGCTCACCGGGCGGCTGCGCTCCTTCCCGCCGTCCGGCGCGGTCGCCGCCGTCTTCGCCCGCACCGACTCCGAGCGCGGCGTGTGGAAGGCCCCGGCCGGCACCGAGGCGCGGCTCGCGGGCGTCCACTCGCTCACCGTCGAGCTGACCGACCGGGAGACGGGGCTGCTCAACCCGCTCGGCGTCAACTGCCTGCGTACCTTCCCGCTGACCGGCCCGCTGGTGTGGGGCGCGCGCACGCTCGCCGGCTCCGACGCGCTCGACAGCGAGTGGAAGTACGTGCCCGTGCGCCGGCTCGCGCTGCATGTGGAGGAGAGCCTGCAACGCGGCCTGCAGTGGGTCGTGTTCGAGCCCAATGACGAATCGCTGTGGCAGCAGATCCGGCTGAGCGCCTCCTCGTATCTGCACACGCTCTTCCGCCAGGGCGCGTTCAAGGGCAGCACGCCGCGCGAGGCCTACTTCGTCAAGTGCGACCACGAGACCACCACCGACGAGGACGTGGCCAATGGCGTCGTGAACGTGCTGGTGGGCATCGCGCCCGTGCGGCCGGCCGAGTTCGTGATCGTCAAAATCCAGCAGACGTCCGGGCAGTTCGCGCTCTGATCGCGCTCGTAGGAATACCGAGGAATTTCGATGGCTGAGTTCACGGTCAACGCCCATCGTTTTGACCCGTACAAGAACTTCAAGTTCCTGGTCCTGTGGGACGGTCGTACGGTCGCGGGCATCAGCAAGATCAGTCCCCTGAAGCGGACCACCGAGGTCGTCAAGCACCGGCACGGCGGCGACCCCTCCTCGCCGCGCAAGTCGCCGGGCCGCTCGGAGTTCGAGGGCATCACCCTGGAGCGCGGGGTCACCCACGACCCCGAGTTCGACCGCTGGGCCAACAAGGTCTGGCAGGTCGGAGCCGGTCTCGGCTCCGAGGTGTCCCTCGCCGACTTCCGCAAGGACATCGTCATCCAGGTCCTCAACGAGGCCGGCCAGGTCGCCGTCTCGCACAAGCTGTACCGGACCTGGCCCAGCGAGTACCAGGTCCTGGGCGAGCTGGACGCCAACGCCAACGCGGTGGCCATACAGTCGCTGAAGCTCGAGTGCGAGGGCTGGGAGCGGGACTACGAGGTGCCCGAGCCGGAGGAGCCCTCGTTTCTGAACCCGGCCTGAGGTCAAGGACGTTGGGGGAGCTGATGGCTGGGGCGGCCGATCTGCTGGCCACCTGGGAGGCGGGACTCGCCGAGGCATCCGCCGGGCGCGCGCTGCTGCTGCACCGCACCGCGCGCCCGGACCTCGACGCCCGGGCGCTGCCCGCCCTTCCGGTGGGTGAGCGCGAGGCGGACCTGTTCGCACTGCGCCGGGCCCTGTTCGGCGAGCGCATGCAGGTGCGGCTCGACTGCGCGGAGTGCGGGGCGGACATGGAGTTCGACCTGGACGCCGGGGAGTTCGCCCGCTCGGTCGGAGTCCGCGGTGACACGGTCGTACGGGTCGCGCACGACGGCTGGGAGGTCGAGTTCCGGCTGCCCGGCGCCGGCGACCTGACCGCGGCGGCGCGGGACGTGGATCCGCGGGGGGCGCTGCTCGCGCGGTGCCTCGTCTCGGCGGTGCACGACGGGGCGGCGGTCACCGCCGACGCCCTCCCCGCACCCGTGCAGCGCCGGATCGCCGAGGCGGTCGAGGCCGCCGACCCGGGGGCCGACGTCACCCTCAACGTGGCCTGCCCCGAGTGCGGGCGGGCCACCCGGGCCGAGATGGACATCGCCTCGTACCTGTGGACCGAACTCGACTCCTGGGCGAGGGACCTGCTCCTCGACGTCCACCTGCTCGCCACCGCGTACGGCTGGAGCGAGCCGGAGATCCTGGCGCTCAGCCCGCTGCGGCGCCGCTACTACCTGGAGATGTGCGCCGATGTCTGAGTCCACGCCCGGCTCCGAGGTGCCCGACTTCCTCGACCGGCTGATCGCCCGGCACGCGCCGGCCTCGACCGGCCCGCGTCCGGATGTGGTGCGGGTACGGCCTCGGCCGCCCGGCCCGTTCGAACGGATCGAGGCGGTACGGGCGCGGAACGCGGGCGAGGACGCCGAGCCGGTGTGGCCCTCTTCGACGCCGTCCGCCGCACCCCGCCCGGACACCCCGCGTGCGGCTCCGGCCGCCCGGGCGGCACGGCTGCACACGGAACGGGAGCGGACCGTCGTACGCACCGAACGACCGCTCGCCGACCCGGCACAGCCCCCCGCGCCACCGGCCGTGGCCGAGGCGCTGCTGCTGCGCCCGGTGGCGCCGGTGGTGCCGGGCCCCCGACCGGTCCCGGGTGCCGGGCGGCGTACGCCGGGCCGCCCGGAGCGCGCCGTTCCGACCGCGGCGTCCGTACCCATCCCCCCGGGTACGGACGCCGCTTCCCCCGCCGCACCGGCCGCCCCACGGCCCAGGGCGGCGGACACGGCGGCGGCACGCGAGGCCGTACGGCAGGCCGCGGCCCGCCGGTCGGCGCGGGCGCCCGAGCAGGTGGTGCAGGTGCAGATCGGGCGGCTCGAGGTGACCGCGGCGCCGTCGCCGTCCGGCGGGCCGCGGCAGCGGACGCCCGGGACCGAGCGGCCGGGGGCGACGGTGAGCCTCGCGGAGTACCTGGCCCGGGGGCGTGAATGAGCGGCACAGGAAGCATCAGGACGACAGGGACCGAGGAACTCACGCCATGAGCAACGCACTTGCCATCGCCCATGTGACCCAGGCCCTCGCCCTGCTCATCGAGTCCAACATCGGACCCGAGATCGACATGGCGGTGAAGGTCGAACCGCGCAAGCCACCGGCCGACCCGTCCGTCGAGCAGCCCACCATCTCGGTCTTCCTCTACCAGGTCACGCCCAACACCTCACAGCGCAACAACGACCTGCCCACCCGCGCCGCCGACGGCACGCTGGTCAAACGGCCCGCCGCCGCACTCGACCTGCACTACCTGATCAGTGCCTACGGCGACGAGACGGAACTCGTCGGGCAGCGTCTGATCGGCTCCGTGGTGCGCACCCTGCACGAGACACCGATTCTGCCGAAGGACGTCATCGAACTCGCCGGTGAAAAGCCGTACTTGGCGGGCAGTGACCTCGCCGAGGCCGCACAACGGGTGCGGTTCACGCCGACCGTGATGGACATCGACGAGACGTCGAAGCTGTGGGGCATGCTCCACCAGACCCCGTACTCACTGTCGGTCGTCTACCAGGCGGCGCTGGTCTTCATCGACGGGCGTGAGACGCCGGTGCCGCGGAAGCCGGTCGAACGGACGGATGTGCGGGTGCTGCCGTTCGGGGCGCCGGGGGCGCCGGTCCCTCCCGGAGTGGAGCGGAGCAATGACGAGCCGTCAGGCCCGGTTCCCGCAAGGGAGGATGCGAAGAGCGAAGCACCGGCCGTTGCCAAGAAGGCGGCCGAGAAGCCTGTCGCCAAGAAGGCCGCGAAGGCCGTCGCCAAGACGTCGGCGCGCACCCGTAAGACGAGCCCTCGGTCGGCACGTCCGGGCCCACGGAACTCGGACGGCCCGGGCGAGAACACGGAGAAGTGACACGGGATGAGCGCGACGGGGGCAGGTGAGGACATGGGTGCACACGAGCCGGACACGGCCGGTGAGCGGGACAGCGGCGCGACGCTGCTCGCGGAGATCGGGCGCGTCCTGGCCCGCGTCGACGCCCACGCGGCACGCGCCGCCGAGCCGGACGCACAGCGGACGGAACCCGAGCCCGACGTCGACCCCGCTCCCGTACGACACCTCGCCGCATCCCTCGACGCCCTCATCGCCTGCTTCGGACTCACCCCGTTCGAACGCGACCTCGTCCTGCTCACCGCCGCCCAGGACCTGGACCCCACGACGGCCGCCCGGTGCGCCGCTGCGAGCGGTGACCCGGAGCGGGGGTACCCCACCTTCTCGCTCGCCCTGGCAGCCCTCGCCGAGCCGCACTGGAGCGCGCTCACCCCCGTCGCCCCGCTGCGGCGCTGGCGGATCGTCGAGCTCGACGACGAGTCCCGGCTGACCACCTCCCGGCTGCGGCTCGACGAACGCATCCTGCACTTCCTGCTGGGCTCGCCCTACCTGGACGCCCGGCTGCACGGCCGGCTGCGGCGCACCCCGGTGCCGGACCGGCTGCCACCCTCGTACGACCTGGCCGCGAACCGGGTCGCCGCGGGCTGGACGGCGGGCGCGACCCCTGATGCGCCCCTGCTGGTCGAGCTGACCGGCGGGGACCTGCGCAGCCGGGCCGACATCGCCGCCGCGGGGGCCGCCCGCTCCGGGCTCGGCCTCTACGCGATGAGCGCCGAGGACCTGCCCACCGACCCCGCCGAACGGGACCGGCTCGCCCGGCTCTGGCAGCGCGAGGCGATCCTGCTGCCTGCCGCGCTGCTCGTCGAGGTGGGCGAACTCGACCGCGACCAGCGGGCGGCGACCGAGGCGTTCCTGGCCCAGGCGGCCGTACCCATGGTGGTGTCGAGCGAGGACCCGCTGCGTTCCGACCGGCCGCACGGCGCCCGCGTGAGCGTGCCCCGGCTCGACGACGACGAACAACTGGCCCTGTGGGCGGACGCGTTCGCGGACATCGACCTGGATGACCTCGAACTCCGTTCGCTCGTGGCCCAGTTCCAGCTGCCGCCGCATGTCGTACGGTCCGCGGCCGCCACCATACGCCGTGACCTGCCCGTTGAGGACGAGTTGGACCCGGCCCGACTCGCCTGGCGGGCCGGGCTGGCCGAGGCCCGGATCGGCATGGACGAGCTGGGCCGGCGCATCGAACCGCAGGCCGGCTGGGACGACCTGGTGCTGCACGAGCGGCAGGTCGGCGTGCTCCGCGAGATCGTCGCCCATGTACGGCAGCGGCCGACCGTCCACCAGGAGTGGGGCTTCGCCGGCACGCTGCGCCGCGGACTCGGCGTGACCGCGCTGTTCGCGGGCGGCTCCGGTACCGGCAAGACGCTGGCCGCCGAGGTCATGGCGAAGGAACTCGGCCTCGACCTCTTCGTCGTCGACCTCTCCCAGGTGGTCAGCAAGTACATCGGCGAGACCGAGAAGAACCTCCGCCGCGTCTTCGACGCCGCCGAGCGCGGCGGCGCGCTGCTTCTCTTCGACGAGGCCGACGCGCTGTTCGGCAAGCGCAGCGAGGTCAAGGACAGCCACGACCGGTACGCCAACCTCGAGGTCAGCTATCTGCTCATGCGGATGGAGGCCTACCGCGGCCTCGCCATCCTCACCACCAACATGAAGAAGGCCCTCGACACCGCCTTCCTGCGCCGCATCCGCTTCGTCGTCGACTTCCCCTTCCCGGCCGAACACGAACGCGCCGAGATCTGGCGCCGCGTCCTGCCGTCGCAGGCCCCGGTCAAGGACATCGACTGCGATCTGCTCGCCCAGCTCACCGTCGCGGGCGGCTCGATCCGCAACATCGCTCTGTCCGGCGCGTTCCTGGCGGCCGAGGAGGGCGACCGGCTGCAGATGCGGCACATGCTCGCGGCGGCCCGCACCGAGTACCTGAAGCTCGAGCGGTCCCTGACGCCGACGGAGGTGCGCGGATGGGTGTGACCCCGCGTGAGATCCGAGTGGACGTGGGCGAACTGGCCCTCAGCGGCTTCCAGGTGGACCCGGAGCGGGTCTCGGCCGCGTTCGAGCGTGAGCTCACCCGCCTGATCCGCACCTACGGCGTACCGCTGGCGACGGACGGCCCGCTGACCGTGGACGCCCTGTCCGGACTGCCGCCCCTGCCCGCCGGTCTGTCCGCACGGCGGCTCGGGCAGGAGCTGGCGCGCGCCGTGCACGAAGGGCTCAGCGGCCATGGGGAGGTGACCCGGTGAGCAACACGCAGAGCCAGGAAGCCCGTTCCGAGCAGGCGGCCGAACAGCGCCGCCGCAAGCGCAGGGAGCGTGCCGCCAAGTCCCGTACGCCGGAACCGAAGGACATCGTCAGCGGCGCGGGCCAGCCCCTCGACCCCGGCGTCCGGCGGGAGCTGGAGGAGCGGCTCGGCCACGACCTCGGACGTGTACGGTTGCACACCGGCCGCGACGCCGGACAGCTGACGGAGCTGCTCGGCGCGGACGCGGTCGCGGTCGGCCAGGACATCTTCTTCCGCGAGGGCGCCTTCCGGCCTGGAACGGCGGACGGCCGGCGCCTGCTCGCCCACGAGCTCCTGCACACCATCCAGAACCCGCACGGCCTGGGCACGTTGCGCGTCGGCCGTGACCTCGGCGCGGTGAGCCTGCCGCATCAGCGGATCGAGCGGGAGGCGGAGGGGGCGGCCCAGGATCTCGTACGGGACGAGGAGTCCGCTCCGGAGATCGAGCCGGGGCAGGCCACGCCGGGATGGCTGCGGTATGCGACCGTGAACGCCGATCGGCGCCGCATGGAGGAGGTGGACCCGGCGACCCTGGTCGACCGCGTCGCGAACGGAGTCCTGCGCTCCCTGCGCGGCGACCCGGAGGACCGGTCGGGCCGGGTCCGGCTCCAGCTGGCACGGCTGGCACCGCAGGTGCAGGACCTCGTCCTCGACCGGCTGGAGACACGGCTGCCCGCGCCCGTACTCGACCGGGTGCTGGACCTCGTCGAGGAGGCGGAACAGGCGGGGCCGCTGCCGCTGGATGCGGCGGCGGCGCCCTCGGCCGTGCCCGGGGCGGCGGACGAGGTCGCCGAGGAGCGCCGGCGCGACGAGACCGCCGGGGAACGCCCGGACGCGCGCGAGCGGCCGGAGGGCGCCGAAAGCGGGCCGGAAGCCGGCGGGGAGGGCGAGCAGGAGAAGCCCGGTGAGGGAGCAGCCGGCGACGGGAAGGGGAGCACGTCCCCCGAAGAAGCCGCTGCGCAGGACAAGGAGGAGGCCGGGGCACGGGAGCAGGACCGGTCGGAGTCCGGGCAGGAGGACAAGGACACCGCTGCCCGCGAGGACCAGAACGCTTCCGCGCAGGACGAGCAGCAGAAGGCCGAGGACGACGGCGCGCAGCAGGACGAGGCGAAGAAGGACGCCGCCGCCGAGGAGGAGCGGGAAGAGGCCGGAAGCCAGGAGGAGGCCCCGCAGGAGCCGGAGCGGCAGGCGGGCGAGCAGCAGACGCGCCAGGACGAGGGCCCGGCGGTCGCCGCGAACACCGCGGCCGCCCCGTCGCCCGTCGACCGGAGCGGCGCCGAGCCCGGCGAGAAGCCCCGGACCGGCGGCGACACCGGTCCGATCCGCTCGGCGGGCGATCCGGAGAACGAACAGGGCACGGACGACGAGCCGTTGGGGCTGGACTCGGAGCCCGCGGACCAGGAGCCGGGCGCCGACGAGGACACGCCCGCGGCCCGCGGCAACGAGCCCGTCCCCGACATCGACCTCGTCGGCTACACGGAGGCGGCGAAGAACCCGGGCGTCGTCGAGGAGCGGAAGAAGGGCAACGCCTCCCGGCCTTCCCCTCCGTCCACGGATGCCGGACCGGCGCCGGAAGAGGTGGCGGACGCGTCTCCCTCACCGCAGCACGCTCCCGCACGTTCTGGGACGGACGACGAGCCCCGGGGACTCACCGACCAGGACCTGTTCACCGGCGCGTCCGCAGAGCAGGACCTCGGGCCGGACGGAGCCGGCGGGGCGACCGGCACCGGGGCCGATGCGCCCGGGCTCACCACGACGGCCTCGGCGGACTCCGCCGGAGGCATCGGCGACAAGACGCAGGCGGAGCAGCGTGCGGAGGACGCCGAGGCCCGCCGACGGGACGCGGAGGCCCGCACCGCCGATGGTGCGGGAGCCGGCGCGACCCCGCCGCCCGGTGAGCCGACCGGGTCCGAGCGACTCGCCAAGGCGGACGAGGACGCCCGTACCCAGGACGCCGGTTCGTCCCAGGCGTCCGGTAAGCCGGCGGACGGCGGCGGCCAGGCCGAAGGCAGCGCGAAGCAGGGATCGCAGTCGGCGGGCGCCCCGGCGAAGAGCGAGACGGAGCCGAGCGCCGGAGCGGACAAGGGGGCCGGGAAGCCGGCAGGCAAGGGCGAGGACACGGCGGGTGGTGGCGGCAGCGACACCGGCACTGGCAGTGGCACCGGCACCGACCAGGGCAGCACTCCCGACACCAAGCCGACCCCGACCCCCGACGACCAGGGCGTCACCGAGGGCAACGGCCACGCCACCTCCCCCGGACCGGAGACCGGCCCGGACAAGGTCTCCACACCGGGGCCCGGCTCCGCTCCGCAACTGGCGCCGGGTAACGGCCCCTCACCCCTGTCCGCCTCGGAGGCGAAGACCAACATCCCCAAGGCGTCCGGCACTTCGGGTTCCGGCGGCGGTGGATCCGCCGCCCGGTCCAAGCCGTCGGGCAGCAAACGGCAGACCGCACGGCAGGCCGCCCGCAACGCCCGCCGTGGTGGAGGCGGCGGTGGCCGCTCGACCTCCGCTCCCGCACCGGCGCGGGGCGGCGGCGGACGCGCAGGCGCATCCGCCCCGGCGAAGCCCAAGAAGGAAGCCGCCGCACCGGACGTCTCGAACGCCACGCCCGAGGCGGGACTCGCGACGGCCGCAGGCCTGAAGCCGCATCAGATGCTGGACACGCTCAAGGGCGTGAACGGCGCGGTCGGCCGTTCGGTCGACAAGGAACGTACGGCACTGCGCAAGGCGCCGCCGAAGGAGCAGCGCCCGTCCGGCTCCCCGCGGACGGTACCGGGCGGTCCGACGCCGGCGGCCCCGGGCACGTACACCAACGCCAAGGTGGCCCGTACCGAGGCCGCACCGGGCAAAACGCCCGAGATCACCGGCGAGCAGAAACCGGAAGGCGAGGTACCGGGCGCGAACGTGCCCGAGCCGAGCTGGTGGGACATCGCCGTCACCATCGGCGCGCAGCTCTTCGGCAAGCTCCTGAAGGAGATCCTGCCCCTCGACGACCTGATCGACTCGATCCTCGGGCTCCCCACCAAGGACGAGGGACTGCAGAACGCCAAGGTGGGCGACGCGCCGCGGCTGCCGCTCGAGAACGACTCCGATCCGCAGCGCACCGACGAACAGGGCCAGAAGCTCGACGAGCGGAAGGCGGAACTGCACCGCTCCGGCCGGGAGGACGCGGCCCGCCCGATGGGCGAGGACCAGATCTACCCGGACGTGCCCAAGGAGACCCTGACCGGCAAGGTGCCCGGCGGCAACGGCAAGAACGCCAAGGGTGCCGGGCGCACGATGTCCGGCGGCGGGGTGCCGATCGAGTCCGCGTCCGCCGTGGCCGAGCACGACCGCGGTCCGCAGATCCAGGCCGGCTTCGCCGAGGGCCGGCAGAGGATGACGCAGGAGCGCAGGGCCAAGGACGACAAGGCCCAGGCGGACCGGCAGAAGCACGACCAGGACCTGAAGCGCGAGGTCGACAGAAGCAGCAGGCAGCAGGCCGACGCCCGGGACAAGGGCCGCTCCGACATCGCCGACTCCCGCGACAGGTGGCGCAAGGAGCAGGACGACAAGACCGCGGAGATCGACGGCAAGAAGGGCAGGAAGTACGACGAGGTCCGCAAGGACATCAAGGAGAAGGAGGAGCAGACCGACAAGGACGTCGACAAGCGGACCCAGGACGACAACAAGAAGATCACCGACGAGCAGACCAACGCCGAGAAGGAGGCCGAGAAGAAGCAGGAGGAGGGCAAGGACGACGCCGACAACTGGCTCGAAGAAGCCATCGAAAAGCTGAAGCAGTTCTTCGAGGAGCTCAAGAACGCCATCAAGAGCGTCTTCGAGAAGGCGCGGCAGATCGTCACCGACCTCATCGACAAGTTCAAGCAGCAGGTCTTCAAGCTCATCGACGACGCCCGCAACTGGGTGATCGACAAGATCAACAAGTTCGCGGACGCGCTGATCGCCCTCGGTGACGAACTCCTCGCCGACTACCCGGCGATGCGCGACAAGTGGCGCAACACCATCGACGGTGCGCGCGACTGGGCCGTGGAGAAGGTCAACCAGATCGCGGACGGCCTCAAGGAGATCGCGGGGAAGCTGCTCGACGGCCTGTGCGGGGCGCTGCTCGCGGGGCTCGACGTCCTGGAGACCGGGATGCTGGCGGCCGTCGAGGTCGCCGAGACCGCCACCGTCGGTGCGCTGGAGTTCGGCGCCGCCGTGGTGGAGGGCCTCGGTGAATGGGCCGCCATCTTCAACGACATCGTCTCCGACCCCGGCGACTGGATCAGCAAGGCGGGGGCCGCCGCGGACACCGGTGCCAGGGAGCACCTCTTCAACGAGGTCACCAGCGCGGTGAAGGCCTGGTTCAACCAGAAGGTCCAGGAGATCATCGGCATCCCGATGGAGGACTTCCAGGAGCTGGTCTCCGGCGGGGTGACGGTCGAGCAGATGGCTCAGATGGCGTGGGACGAGGCGCTGCCCCAACTCCCGGTCATCATCGGTGTGCTGGTCGTGGAGAAGGTCGTCGCGAAGCTGATCCCCGGGGCCGGCTGGGTCATGGCGATCATCGACGCCCTGAAGACGGCGTGGGGCGCGCTGAGCGAGATCCTCGCCGCCTTCGGCCTGTTCATGGACTTCCTGAAGTCGGTCAAGAGCGGCAATGGCGCCCTGCCCTTCGCGAAGGCGGTGGCGGCCGGTGTCGTCGCCCTGCTCGAGCTGATCTACGAGTTCCTGATCGAGGGCGTCGGGAGGTTCATGGGCAAAGTGGCCGACAAGCTCGGCGACATGCTGAAGAACCTCCGCAAGAAGAAGGACAAGCCGGACGGCTCCGACGCACCGCCCACGCAGCCGAACGCTCCGGGCAAGCCCAAGGACCAGGACCCCGCGCCCACGACCAACGACCGGTCGCCGGCTCCGGACCGCCCGACCGACCGCCCGTCCGGCCGCGACGACGGCCGCCCGACGCCGCGCAAGCCCTCCACGGACAACAAGTCCCGCCCACCGACGAGGCCACGCCCCGGCAAGCGCTCCTCCCCTCAGAAGAAGTCGCGCCCCTCGCACACCACCCGCCCGAAGAAGCGCCGCGACGACGAGCGGCGCCGCGAGGAGGGCCGCGAGGTCAACGCTGCGCGGAAGCGGATGCGGGACGCGGAGCAGCGCACGCGCACCGACAAGGACGACGGCCCCGACGCCCCGTCGCGCCGCGGCCCGGCCCGCGACACACTCCGTCCCGACCGACGGCGCCCTGGCGACCGCCAGGACGACCGCGACCGCAACCGCGACCCCAGGAGCATCCGTCCCGACGAGCGTCGGCGCACGGCGGACGACCGTCGCCGGGACGACGACCGGGCGACCGACCGCCGCCGCGACACCGACAGGGACCGCCGACCTGGAGACCGCACCCGCCGTCGCGTCCGCCGCGCCCGCCAGACCGTCAAGTCGGCTGTCAACCGCGCTCGCCGCGCGGTCGGCAAGCTGTTCGGAAAGGCTCGTCGCAAGATCGGCGGCCGCCTCAACGACCGGCTGCGTCGTCTGCGGGACCAGTGGCGGCGTCGGCAGGAGCGGACGCGAGACCGGGACAGGCGCCGGACGTCGGACCGGGGCAGGCAGCGGGAGCCGGAGGGCAGGAAGGACTATGACCTGCCGCGCGTGAGATTCAGGACCATGGACGGCGAGCCGCACACGCTCCTGTTCAAGGGCAAGGGCAAGAGCGCCGACCTCGCGACGCGCAGCAGGTTGCAGGACATCCAGGAGTATTTCGACGGCTGGCGTGAGGAGATCGCCGAACTGAAGGATTCGGGCCCGGCGCTCTGGGCCAGGCAGGACCAGGCTCTCAGGGCCTCGGTGGCTCAGCACGAGGTGGTCGAACGCGGGCAGGACGCTCTGCCTGCGAGCCGCAGTCCTTATGGCATCAGCAGCAAGCCCCTGGGTAACTCAGCCTTCCAGCTCCAGATGGAGAATCTCAAGGCACAGATGGAGTACCTGGCCGAGCTTCTCGAGCAGCGACAGTCGGCCGAGGGGGAGCCGCCGTTGCCGCCCACTGTTCTGCCGCCCTTTGCTGACGGCCCGCTCGCCTACAGCTTCAAGGCTTCGTACATCAAGAAGTCGACGCCCGCCGGAACAGAGGCCGAGAACCGGACCGGCGCCCTTCCCGAAGGCTGGAACGCCGTGCCGACCGCGAATGACGAGCGGAAGAACAACTGGGTGCGCATGCATATGCTCCCAGCAAGGCTCGGCGGTCATGCCTCCACGTCCAACCTCGTCCCCGCCCGCAAGATCAACAACAATGAAGCGGCCAACGAGGTGGAGCATCCGGCCGCACGTGCGCTGGGGCACGTGGTCAAGGGAATCGGTCCGACGGGAAAGCCGGAGAAGATGATCTGGTACGACGTGGACATCTCGTACTGGCCGACTCATGCGGGATTCCCGAAGAATGTGAACGTGACCTGGGGTGGTTACCGGGTCGAGGATCACCAGTGGGTTCGCGACAGGAACGCCAAGGGCAGCTGGCCAGGGAAGTTCGACCCGCCGGGAAAGCCCTCCACGATCAACATCAACACGGCGGCCGCCCCCGTCATCAGGGCGGCAACCGGTATCAGTCCGCACTTTGCGGAGGCCATCGTGAAGATTCGGGAAACAGGAGTGGTCTTCCACAAACTCTCGGAACTCACGCGCGCACTGCAGGCGAGGCTGGACCTCGGTGGAGCAAGTGGAGCGGCATCCGGGGGCATCAACGAAAACCGCAGTGCGGCCATCCAGCAGCTGAAGGATGCCAAGCACATGCTGCGGTATCAAGACTGAATCATGCCTGTCTGACGCACGGCTTGGGAATCGAGGAGAAATGGCAGATCTGACACCCTACGAACGCAGTTGGGTCAGCGTGCTCGGCGAGCTGCGAGACTGTGCTGCGATTCAGGTGTCCCGGGCCGAGCACGGGCCTGTGAGTCAGGTTTTCGGTGACGCTCCGACAGAGTTCGCCAATCTGGAGGAATTCGAGGGAATCTCCCTGGACCCGGCCCTGCAGAGGTGCTACTTCCGTTTCGTCTCGATCGCCGCCGCCTGGGAGGTCGTCGAATCGGAGTTCTCCATCGCCGGTGAATTCGATGTCGCGCACATCTCCGATGTGCTGAGCGGGGATCCTCCTGAACTGGGCTGGCCCAATCCCACCCCTGCTGAACGTGAGCTGCTTTCCCAGTTGCGGGGTTTTGACGGAACCACGATGACCGGAGTCGGCCATCTCACCGCGCTGCGCATCCAACCCGGTGTCCGCAGCCCCGAGTTGTGGTTCGACGTCGGCCCACTCGGTGTGCACCAGATGGATCTCGACTACTGCTCGTATCTGGATGCCCTGCGTGTGACAAAGGGAACCTTCGGCTGGCAGTACCTCTTCACGGAGGTGTCCTTGACCCAAGAGGACTACGTGGGCACCGCTCGGAGGCTGACGGGAATGCTCGATCTCTTCCCCCGTCTCTTCCCCGCCCACGACTACACGGACCTGCAGACCCGCCTCCGGGAGCGCACGTGACCCGCTACGCCGACATCCCCAAACCGATCCGCTCCGGCATCGTCGTCGTCAACCCTGACACCGGCACTCCGCAGCGCATCATCGTGCTGCAGTTCAACCCGGACACGCTCGAGCGCAGCGTGAGCCCCCAGTCGGCCGGCGACAGCGGCGATGCCGGAGGCGGCGGCACCGGCAGCGGGGACCGGAACGAGGCGTTGCGGCTCAAGGGTCCCGCCCAGGAGACCTGGAAGTTCACCGCGGAGATCGACGCCACCGACCAGTTCGAGATCGCCGCGCCCGACGGGATCCACCCGCAGCTGGCCACGCTGGAAATGCTCGTGCAGCCGACCACCGCCCAGCTGCGCGCGGCGAGCCGACTGGCACAGAAAGGCACCATCGAGATCAGTCCGATCGAGATGCCGCTGACTCTTTTCACATGGGGGAGCAAGCGGGTGATGCCCGTGCGGTTGACCGAGTTGTCCGTCAATGAGTCCGCGTTCGACGTGAACCTCAACCCCATCCGGGCCTCGCTGAGTATCGGGATGAAGATCCTGACCATCAGCGACCTGCCCGCCGGACACCGTGGAGCCGACCTCTACATGGCGCACCTCGCGCAGAAGGAGCGCCTCGCGGCCGCTGCTCGGGGCGGGAGCATCGGCGCTCTCGGGCTCACCGGCACCGGCGCGCTGAGCGGAAGGGGCTGACCGCACCACCATGGCCGACATCGAACCCTACGAGAACGCCCTCGATGCCATACCGGGCGTGCACCCCTATCCACGCACCAGTCGCTACCACGACGCCGAGATCGGCGTCCACCGCCTGCCCGACGGGACCGAGGTCCGGTACGCCAAGCGCCGGTTGCTGCCGCCGTTCGACCAGGAACAGGACACGCAGCCGCACACCGTCGCCACAGGCGACCGCCCTGATCTGCTCGCGCAGCACTACTTCGGCGACCCCGCCCAGTGGTGGCAGATCGCCGACGCCAACCCCGTTCTCGACCCACGGGAGCTGACCGGCGAGGCAGGCCGGATCATCGACGTACCGGCGGCCGGTGGCTTCCCCCGGGGAGACCGCCGTGTTTGATCTGCCCGTGGGCCAAGGGCCCGTCCACATCACTCTCCACATGGGGCCGAAGCTCACCAAACCCGTCCCCGCCGGGGTCACCGAGGCCCTGCTGTCCGCCCAAATCACCGCCACCGCCGGTGAGCGCAGCGGCTTCCAGCTGGCCTTCGACCTCACCAAGAACGGCCTCATCAGCCGCCGGCTGCTGCCCGAGGGCTTCTTCGACCCGAAGACCCGCCTCATCGTCACCGTCACCGTCCGGGGCACCGCCGGTGTGCTGTTCGACGGCCTGGTCGTACGGCACGAGGTCGGCGCCAGCAACCAGCCCGGCCACTCCACCCTCACCGTCACCGGCGAGGACCTCACCCTCCTCATGGACCTGGAGGAGCGGACCGCCCGCTACCCCAACCTGCGGCCCTCCGAGCGGGTGCTGGCCATCCTGCGCCGCTACTCCGACTACGGCATCCGCCCCGACGTCTACACGGAGACGGTGGCCCAGCCGCCGCACCAGGACCTCCGCGTGCACTACCAGACCGGCACCGACCTGCAGTACGTCACCGAGCTCGCCCGCGCCAACGGCTACACCTTCTACCTGGAGCCAGGACCCAACCCCGGTCAGTCCTCCGCCCGTTGGGGGCCGGAGGTCCGCCTCGGCATCCGCCAGCACGCCCTCAACGTCAACATGGACGCCAACTCCACCGTCGACCAGCTGACCTTCGCCTACGACGGCACCGCCCGCGAGGAGCCGCAGGCCCGCTGGCAGGACCCGGACACCCGGCTGTCCACCCTTCTCCCGCAGCCGCCGATCAGCCCGCTGCGCCCGCCCCTCGGCAAGCGGCCCACCCCGGCCCTCAAGCGCCGCACCCTGTCCGGCACCGCCAAGCAGCAACGCGGGCAGGCCGAGGCCGAGCTGCTCGCCCGGGCCGCGATCTCCGCCGACGTCGTCTCCGGTTCCGGCTCCCTCGACGTCAACCGGCACGGCTACATCCTCCAGCCGCGCCAGCTCGTCGGCGTACGCGGCGCGGGACGGGCGTACGACGGCGACTACTACGTCAAGTCCGTGACGCACAACCTGCGCCCGGGCTCGTTCCAGCAGAACTTCACCCTCTCCCGCGAGGGCCTGGAAGCCCGCAGCACCCACGTCCGGCCGTAACCACCCAGAGACCAGCAGGAGCAGTCCCCCATGGCGGCACCCAGCAATCGCTACCTCGGCAAGTACCGCGGCCGGGTCGTCGACAACGACGACCCGCTGCGCATCGGCCGTATCACCGTCGAGGTCCCGGACGTCCTCGGCGGCGAGCCGTCGACGTGGGCGCTGCCCTGCCTGCCGTTCACCGGACCCGAGTCGGGACAGTTCGTCGTACCGCCGCCCGGCACCGGCGTGTGGGTGGAGTTCGAGCAGGGCGACCCGAGCTTCCCGGTGTGGACGGGGTGCTGGTGGGGTGCCGCCGAGGAACTGCCGCCCGACGCGCGCCGCGAGCTCCGGGCGAACGCGGCGAACAAGCCGGTCGTCGTCCAGACGCCCCTGGCGCACAAGCTCGTCATGAGCGACACGCCCGGCACCGACGAGGGGATCCTGCTCCAGGCCAAGGGCGGCGCGTACATCCGTATCACCGAGGAAGCCGTGGTCGTCGCGACCGGTGCGGGCGCCGAGATCGTGCTGCGCGGCCGTGAAGTGACCATCAATGAGGGCCAGTTGACCGTGCTCTCGAAGCGATAGAAGACGGGGGAGTAAACACGTTGTCCGCGAGTCTGCTCGACGCCGGTGCCGTGATCGGCTGCCCGCACGGCGGCCGCGTCGCCGCCGCCACCACACCGACCGGGGCCGTGTTCAGCGACGGTGCCCCCGTCGCCACAGCCGCCCACAGCTATGTGGTCACCGGCTGCCCGCACACCGTCGACGGTGTGCCCATGCCCTGCGTCTCGGTCCGCTGGACCGCCCACAGCACCGGCGTCACGGTCGACGGCGCGCCCGTGCTGCTCGACACCTCCGCGGCCCAGTGCCTCACCGCGGCCCTGGTGCCGCAGGGACCGCCCGTCGTCCAGGCCGCGCAGCGAAAGGTCACCGTCCGATGAGCGCCACGAAAACCACCGACATCGCCTTCCCCTTCCGCGCCGACCGCCGCGGCCGCACCGCCCACGCCCGGCACGGCGACCACGTCCACGACCTGATCGAGCAACTCCTGTTCACCAGCCCCGGCGAGCGCGTCATGCGCCCCGACTTCGGCTGTGGGCTCCTCGACCTGGTCTTCGCCCCGAACAGCCCCGAGCTGATCAACACCCTCGAGCTGTCCGTCCAGGCCGCCCTGCAGCGCTGGCTCGGCGACCTCATCGAGGTGGAGGCCCTCGACGTGGTCAGTGAGGACACCGTCGTCCGTGTGTACCTGTCGTACGTCGTCCGCGCCACCGGCACCCGCCGCGACGACGTCTTCGCAGGGAGGGCCGCATGACCACCGGCACCACCGCATCCCGCCGGAACAAGGTGAGAGCGGCCCAGCTCAACGGAGTCGACGCCGTCGAGGTCAGCGACGACGGACTGCTCCTGACGGTCACCTTCCTCGGCAAGGCCCCGCACGGCCTCATCCCGGAGAACGTCCGCATCGACGGCGGCCGCCGCATCACCGGCATCACCGCGACCGACGTCAGCATCGAACGCGAGGAGGACCCCGAGCTCGACGACCGGCTCTACGTCACCCTCGACCGGGCCGGCGACACCTCCCGCTACCGCCTCTCCCTGGTGGAGACCGACCCGTACGGCCGCCCCGGCACCGAGCCCTTCCGCGGCTTCGACCAGCGCTACCACAGCGCGGCCTTCTCCTTCCGGCCCGACTGCCCGACCCCCTTCGACTGCAAGGACGACCACTCCGAGGAGCCGGACTTCCCGGCCGCGCCCGTCATCGACTACACGGCGCGCGACTACGACACCATCCGCAAGCTGCTCCTCGACCGCCTCGCGCTCACCACCCCCGACTGGGCCGAACGCAACCCCGCCGACCTCGGCATGACCCTGGTCGAGCTGCTGGCGTACACCGGCGACCAGATCAGCTACCAGCAGGACGCGGTGGCCACCGAGGCCTACCTCGACACCGCCCGCCGCCGGGTCTCCGTACGCCGTCATGTGCGGCTCATCGACTACGCGATGCACGACGGCTGCACCGCCCGGGCGTACGTCACCGTCGAAACCGCCGGTGACCACACGCTCGCTCCCGGGACGTACCGTTTCGCCTCCGTCGACGTCCGCACCCTCGACCCGCACGACCGCCCCGAACCCGGCACGGTCATCGGGGACGGCGACCTGGCCGACCTCGACGAGCGCGGTTCGGTGGAGGTCTTCGAACCGGTCGTCGCCGCCGACCAGTTGGAGCTGCGCGTCGCGCACAACGCGATCCGGCTGTGGACGTGGGGCGGCGAGGTGTGCGCCCTGCCGAAGGGCGCCACCTCGGCCACCCTGCGCGACGAGTGGGTGGACCCGGAGACCTGCCGCGAACGCCGACTCGACCTGAAGCCCGGCGACCTGCTCGTCCTGGAGGAGGTGAAGGGCCCGCGCACCGGCACCCCCGGCGACGCGGACCCGAGCCACCGGCAGGCCGTCCGTCTGACCTCCGTGCTCCCGGCCGTCGACCGCATCGAGGACCAGCCCGTCCTGGAGGTCACCTGGGCGGCTCAGGACGCCCTGCGCTTCCCGTTCTGCCTCAGCACCCGCGGCGGCCGCGACTGCCTCCCGGTCGACGACGTGACCCTCGCCCGCGGCAACGTCGTCCTCGTCGACCACGGCCGCTCCCTGCCCGCCCCGGAGACGGCCACTGTGCCGCCCGAGCCCGCCGTCGTCGCCCCCTGCGACCCTCCCCCAGCCTCCGGCCGGGGGTACCCCCATCTCGCTTCGCTCGCCTTCGGCTGCACCGACCGGACGGAGGGCAACGCGCCCGCGCGGCTCATCAACTCCCTGACGGACCAGGCGGAGTCGGGTGACGCGCTCACCCCCGACGACGTGCGCGAACTCTTCCACGTCGTGGGCCTGACCGCCACCACCCGGGCCGGGCTCGGCCTGGAACGCGCCGGACAGCGCCACGAGCGCGTGGTGCCGGGCACGGCCTACGCCCAGGCCGCCGCCCTGCGGACACTGCTCGCGCAGTCCCTCTACCCCGGTATCCGGCCCCGCTTCCGCCCGGTCCTCGGCCGCGCCCCGGTCGCGCAGGCCGTGCCGTTCCCCGACTCCCGGACCGTGGCGGCGGGCCAGGCCGAGCGGATCGCCGCCATCCCGGGGCGGGTCCGGCAGCGGCTCGTCGAGCTGTGGCGCAGCGCCCGCGACCGCGACGGGCTCGGCGACGAGGAGATCTCCGAACTCGCCGTCATCTACGGCCTGAAGATCCTGGAGCGCCTCGAACTGCGCCTCCATCCCGTCCGGGCGCTGCGCGAACTCCTGTACTGCAGTGACCAGTTGCTCGACGCCAAGCTGCGCCGCACCGAGGTCCTCGCCGCCCGCGCCCGCGCGGGCACGGTCCTCGACGGGCACATCGCGTGGGAGATCGCGCACAGCTGGGGACCGGCGTACGCGGCCGGACTGCACCCCGACGAGCCGGTGCTGCGGGGCTCCGCGACCGGCGCCCTCACCCAGGACCCGCGCCGGGCCCTGCCCGCCGTACGCATCCAGGACGGGGACGACGTCTGGGAGCCCCGCCGCGACCTGCTCGACAGCGCCCCCCGTGACCGTCACTTCGTCGGCGAACTCGAGGACGACGGCCGGCTGGCCCTCCGGTTCGGCGACGGCCGGCACGGCGCCCGCCCCACCCCGGGCGCCCGCCTGCGGATCCACTACCGCCTCGGCGGCGGCAGCGCGGGCAACGTCGGCGCGGAGGCCATCAACCACCTCGTCGTCGCGGACGACTGCGAGGCACCGCC
This sequence comes from Streptomyces sp. NPDC127197, assembly GCF_042672405.1. NCBI lineage: Bacteria > Bacillati > Actinomycetota > Actinomycetes > Kitasatosporales > Streptomycetaceae > Streptomyces > Streptomyces sp. NPDC127197. The sequence continues at coordinate 147,954 of NZ_JBHXVG010000003.1, forward strand.
CGCCGCCGTGGTCCGCAACCCGCTGCCCGCCACCGGCGGCACCGAACCCGAACCCGTCGAACAGGTACGCCAGCTGGCGCCGCTGGACCTGCGCCGCACCCGCCTGCGCGCGGTGACCGCCGAGGACTACGCGGCCCTGGCCTCCGCTCTGCCCGGAGTGCAGCGGGCGGCCGCCGAGCTGCGCTGGACCGGCAGCGTCCAGGAGGCGCACATCGCCGTCGACGCCTGCGGCGACGGCACCCCGTCGGACGAGCTGCTCGCTGCCGTGGCCCAGTCCCTGGAGACATACCGGCGCATCGGCCACGACCTCGTCGTCGGCCCCGCCCGGCTGGTGCCGCTCGACATCGCGCTCACCGTGTGCGCCGCGCCCGGACACCAGCACGGGCAGATCCTGGCCGAGCTGTACCGGGTGCTCGGCGCCGGCCCTCGCGGCTTCTTCCACCCGGACGCGCTGACCTTCGGCGAACCGGTCCGGCTGAGCCGGCTGGTCGCCGTCGCCGCGGCCGTCCCGGGCGTCGAGAGCGTGCACGTCACCCGGCTGCGCCGGCTGTTCGAGCAGGACCGAGGAGAGAGGGAGGACGGCGTGCTGCGGCTCGGCCCGCTGGAGATCGCCACCTGCGACAACGACCCCGACCGGCCGGAGAACGGCCGGCTGGCGATTTCCCTGGGAGGTGCCCGATGACGGCTGACGCATGCACCTGCGGCGGCGCCTGCCGCGGCGGCCACGACGAGCGCCTGGCCCCGGCCCCCCTGCACAACCCGCCCGGCCGCACCGCCCTCGACTACCGCGTCGGTGAGTACGGCTCCTTCCTGACCGCCCTGCTCGACCGGCTCGCCTCGCCCGCGTACCCGGCGCTCGACGGGCTCACCGTCCGCACCCCGGACGACCCGGCGATCGGCCTGCTCGACGCCACCGCCGTCCTCGGCGACCTGCTCACCTTCCACTCCGAGCGCATCGCCGACGAGGCCTATCTCCGCACCGCCGACGAGCACCGCTCCCTGGTGCTGCTCGGCCGGCTCGTCGGCCACCGGCCCCGCCCCGGCGTGGCCGCCGCCACCCACCTCGCGTACACCCTCGAACGCGACCCCCGCGCCGAGACCCTGCCGGTGCTGATCCCGCGCGGGGCGCGCAGCCACAGCGTGCCCGCCTCCGCCGACGAGGAGTCCCTGACCTTCGAGACCGGCCACGACCTGACGGCCCGCTGGGACTTCAACGAGCTGAAGGTACGGCGCCGGCGCCCCTGCCTCGTCACTCCCGAGGACCTGGAGCGCCGCTCGGAGCTGTTCGTCGAGGGCACGGCCAACTCCCTGCAGACCGGGGACCAGCTCCTCTTCGTCTTCGGTGAACAGGCGGGCGGCGAGCGGACGTTGCTGCCCGTCGCCGCGGCCCGCGTCGACCGGGAGGACGGCATCACGGCGATCTCCCTGCCCAGGTCGGCCCCGCCGACGCTGAAGGAGATCGTCGACGAGGTACGCCGCTGGACCGCGGAGCCCGCCACCCCCGGCGAGCCCGGCGACGAGCCGCCCACCCCCGAGGTGCCCAACCCCCGGCCGGTCAGCCGACTGATCGAGGACTTCGAGGACCAGGTACTCGCCCCGCTGCGGGCCGACCTGGACGCCCTCAAGACCCCGGAGCGGCTCGCGGCCCGCCTCGCGGAGCCCGTCGCGCGACTCGGCGAGGCGCAGGTGCTGGCCGAGCCGTACGAGGACGTGGCGGCGTGGTTCGAGCAGTTGGAGGCGGTCCTCGCAGAACTGGCCGAGCGCGCACGGGAATTGGCACCGGCCCGACCCGACGAGCCCGCCACGGCCAAGGCGCGGACCACCCCTGACCCTCAGGCAGCCGCCCTCCGGGCCCTGTCCGCCGTCCTCCCCGCCCTGCGTACCTCCACCCCCACCCCCGGGCCGGCCACCCGCGCCCGCCCCCACCACCCCGGCACCGACACCGCCCGCCTCCTCACCGCCCTCCACCCGAACCTCGGCACCCTCTACCCGGCCTGGCGCACGGCCGCCGCCCCCGGCACACCGCAGCTCCTGCGCGAGCTGCTGGCGATGCGCGTCACCGCCGCCCCCTTCGGCGCCACCGCCCCGCTGAAGCCGGTGCAGGACAACCGCGGCCGCGTCATCCGCACCGCGGACTGGCCGCTCACCGGCGCGGCGCTGGTCACCCTGCGGGTCGTGTACGACACCGGGGGCAAGGTCCCGGTCCGGGCGGAGTTCCAGTACGTCGAGGGCAGCAGCTCCGACCAGCGTGCCGAGAACCTGCCCGTCCCGCAGTTCATCACCTTCCCGCTGGGTGCGGGCCAGGTCGACCTGTCCGTGCGCTCCGGCCAGGACCGCGACCTGAGCTGGCTGAACCGTCGCCCCACGGACTCCCCGGACCCCGGCGTCACCGCCCGTCTGCACTCCGGTCTGCCCGAACGCACCCTGTTCGTGTCCCGGCCCGACGCGGACGGCCTGGTCCACGTCGGCGTGCACAACGGAACCTCCGAGCAGATCGCCCTGCGGCCGGGCAGCGCCGAGCAGTTCACACACGGCGAGTACGAGGTGAGCATCCGGTACACGGTGGGCAGTGCCGAGCCCAACGTCGAGATGGTCATCGCAAGCAAGCCGCAGCCCGTCGACCGCCGTGTGCTCCAGCTCGACACCGTCCACCACGGCATCACCGTCGGCAGCTGGGTGGCGATCCGGCGCCCCGCCAAGGGAGCCCAGGGCGGCATACCCGGCGACGCGAAGCTCGCCTTCGTCACCACCCAGGTCGTCGCGGCCCGCACCGCCGCGTACACCAACTACGGCATCACCGGCCGCGGCACCGAACTCGTCCTCGCCGACCCCTGGCTGGACGAGTTCGACGTCCTCCTCTCACACATCCGCGACACCACCGTGCACGCGGCGGGCGAACCGCTGCGCCTGGCCGACGAACCGCTCGGCGAGGACGTGCACGGTAACGAGATCGAACTCGCCGAGCTGTACGACGGACTGCGCCCCGGCCGCACCCTCGTCGTCACCGGCGAGCGCAGCGACATTCCCGGGGTGGTCGGCGTCACCGCCACCGAGGTCGTGACCATCGCCGCCGCCGACCCGGCCGTCGACCCGCAGCTGCCCGGCGACCACGTCCACACCCGGCTGACCCTGACCGCCGACCTCGCCCACCGCTACCGCCGCGACACCGTCCGGATCCTCGGCAACGTCGTCGAGGCCACCCACGGCGAGAGCCGCGAGGAGGCCATCGGCAGCGGCGACTCCGACCGCGTCAACCAGACCTTCGCGCTCTGGCAGACCCCGCTCACCTGGCTCGCCGACGACAACCCCCTCGGCGCCACACCGGTCCTGGAGATCCGCATCGACGGCGTGCTCTGGCACGAGGTCGACAGCCTCGCCGGACGCGGCCCGCGCGAACGCGTCTACATCACCGGCAGCACCGCCGACGGCCGTACGACGGTGACCTTCGGCGACGGGGTCAACGGCGCCCGGCTGCCCACCGGTCACGAGAACGTCCGCGCCCGCTACCGCTTCGGCACCGGCCGCGCGGCCAACGTCGCCGCCGACCGCATCACCCAGCCCCTCACCCGCCCGCTGGGCGTCACCGCGGTCACCAACCCGCGCCCGGCGACCGGCGGTTCGGACGCGGACGGACCGGGCCTGACCCGCCGTACCATCCCCCTTGCCGTCTCCGCCCTGGACCGGCTCGTCTCGGCCGGCGACTACGAGGACTTCGCCCGCTCCCGGGCCGGCATCGGTCGGGCCGCCGCACGCGAACTCTTCGACGGCCGGCGGCGCGTCCTGCACGTCACGGTCGCCGGCACGGACGATGTGCCGATCGCCGACGACTCCGACACGCTCCGCGCCCTGCGGGGCGCCCTCACCGAGTACGGCGACCCGAACCTTCCCGTCCGAGTGGACGTCCGCGAACTGGTGCTGCTGCTCCTCGCCGCCCGCGTCAAGGTCGCCCCCGACCACACCTGGCAGACCGTCGAACCGCGCCTGCGCCAGGCCCTGCTGCGACGGCTCGGCTTCGAGGGCCGGGAACTGGGACAGCCGGCGCGGCTGTCGGAGGTCCTCGCCGCCGCACACTCCGTGCCCGGGGTCGACTACGTGGACGTCGACGTCTTCACCGGCGTCCCCGCGTCCGCCACCCCCGAACAGCTCACCGAGCTGCTCGCCCACCCCGGCACACCCAAACCCCATGTGCCGGCCCACCCGGCGGCCTACGACGAGCGGAGCCACACCGTGAGCGCCGCGGACGGCGAGACTCTCTCCGCGATCTGTGCCCGGCACGGCATCCCGCTCGCCGAACTCCTGCGCCTCAACCCCGACATCACCGACACCCGGCGCCTGCCCAGGGGCCGGTCGGTGTACGTCTTCCGCGGCATCCGCCCGGCCCAGCTCGCCCTGCTGTCACCGCGCGCCGCGGACACCCTGATACTGACGGAGGTCAAGTGATGTCCCCGGACGTCGAGTTCGAGAGCACGGGAGCGGCGGCATCCAGGGATCCCGACGCGCTCGCCGCGCTGCTGCCCCGCTGGCATCTGCTGCGCGACGCCGAGGAGGGCGGACCCCTGCGCGCCCTGCTCGCCGTCATGGCCGAGCAGCTGGACCGCGTCCGCGACGGCGTCGAGCAGGGCTACGAGGACCTGTTCGTGGAGACCGCGGCGCCCTGGGTGCTGCCGTATCTCGGCGACCTCGTCGGCTATCGCACCCTGCCCGGCTACGAACGTGTCCTCACCACCGGCCTGCACGACGGGGGCCGCCCCGCGCTCGCCGAGGCCGTCGCCCCGCGCCGCGACGTGGCGGCGACCGTCGCGAGCCGCCGCCGCAAGGGCACGCTGCACCTGCTGGAGGAGCTGTCCGAGCAGGTCGCCGGCTGGCCCGCGCGGGCAGTGGAGCTGTCCCGGCTCGTGGCCCACCACCAGCCCGTGAAGCTCGGCGCGGGTCACCGCATCGAGCGCGGCCGTCTCGCCGACCTCCGCGACGGCGCCGCGCTCGACCTTCCGGCACCGTTCTCCCCGACGGCCCGTACGGCAGACGTACGACGGGCGAACTCCGTTCACCGGCAGGGTGGTTGGACCCCGGCGGGAGTCGCCCTCTTCGTCTGGCGTCTCAAGGCGTACTCGCTCACGTCCGCCCCGGCGTACTGCATCGACCGCGCCCGCAACCTCTACACCTTCTCGATCCTCGGCAACGACACCCCGCTGGTCACCAAGCCCTTCCCGGAGCCGTCGCCCACGCACATCGCCACGATCGACAACGTCCCGGCGTTCATCCGCCGCCGACAGCTCCACGACCGGCTGCTGGACCACTACGGCCCCGGCAAGAGCTTCGTCATCCGGCGCGACGGCGAGGACAAGCCGGTGCCGCCCTCGGACATCGTCGTCGCCGACCTGTCCGACTGGCGCTACCGGCCGAGGCGCGGCCAGGTGGCCGTCGACCCGGAGCTGGGCCGCATCGCCTTCGGCTCCCGTTCGGCGCCCCGCCAGGGCGTCTGGGTGGACTACCACTACGCGTCCGGCGCCGACCTGGGCGGCGGCGAGTACACCCGGGACGACCGCGTGCCCCGCCCCGACGCGACCTTCTACCGGGTCGGGCCCGGGCAGCCGTACCGGCAGATCATGGACGCCTACCGGGCCTGGCAGCACGACCGCCGGGCGGACCGCACCGGCCCCGAGGGCATCATCGAGATCACACACAGCGGCGCCTACCAGGAACAGCTGGACTTCGACCTCGACCCCGGCGACCGGCTTCAGCTGCGCGCCGCCGAGGGCACCCGCCCGGTCATCCGCCTGCTCGACTGGTACAGCAACCGCCCCGACGCCCTCAACATCCGCGCGGTGTCCGACGACTGCGCCCCGCACGAACGCCCCCGCGTCACCCTCGACGGACTCCTCGTCGCCGGCCGCGGCATCAACGTCACCGGCCCCATGGGCGCCGTCGTGGTCCGGCACACCACCCTGGTCCCCGGCTGGTCCCTGGAACCCGAGTGCGACCCGCACTCGCCCGAGGAGCCCAGCATCGTCCTGGAGCGCACCACCGCCTGCCTCCAGGTCGAACACAGCATCCTCGGCACCATCGAGGTCATCGGCGACGAGATCACCGAGGAGCCCCTCGACATCCATCTGCGCGACAGCATCCTCGACGCCACCGCCGACGACCGCGAGGCCCTGTCCGCGCCGGACTGCCGGCACGCCCACGCGGTGCTCCATCTGCACCGCACGACCGTCATCGGCGAGATCCACACGCACGCCGTCCGCATCGCCGAGAACTCGCTCTTCACCGGACGCCTGCACGTGGCCCGCCGCGGAATCGGCTGTCTGCGTTTCTCGTACGTCCCCAGCGGGTCGCGTACGCCGCGCAGGTACCGCTGCCAACCGGACCTGGCCGGTCAGGTACGGCCGTTGTTCGTCTCCCAGCGCTACGGGACGCCCTGGTACGGGCAGTTGGCCGACGGCTGCGCCGAGGAGATCCGGCGCGGCGCCGACGACGGCGCCGAGATGGGCGCCTTCCACGACCTGTACCGGCCACAGCGCGAGGACGGCCTGCGCGCCCGCCTCGCGGAGTACACGCCCGCCGGCACGGACGCCGGGATCTTCTTCGTGACGTGAGCCGCACCGCCACCGACGTGACACGCACCTTCCTGAACCAGGGGGACCCCCTTCATGCACGCTGACCTCTCCCGCCTCACGTTCCGCCCGGAACGGCACTACTCCGCGGTCGTCGCCCAGCAGGGCCGCGTCCAGCTCGACGCCGACACCAACGAGCAGACCGCGATCCAGCTCCACCAGGCCCGCACCCTCGCCGCCGACCTGATCGGACCGCACGGCGGACCGCGCGACGCCGCCGGATTCCGTATCGAGTACGTGGGCGGCAAGCACGACCTGGACACCCTGCACATCCACGGCGGCCGTTACTACGTCGACGGCATCCTGTGCGACGCGAGCCGCCCGGCGCCCGGCGTCCCGGTCCTGGACGAGGACGATCAGGAGACCCCGGAACCCCTTGGGCACTGGACGTACTGGGACCAGCCCGACGGCTTCCGGGACCCGGAGAAGCCCGGCGACCGGCTGCCCTCGCCCGCGCAGTCCCCGTTCGTGGTCTACCTGCACGTCTGGGAGCGCTCGGTGACCGCGGCCGAGGACCCGGCGCTGCGCGAGGTCGCGCTCGGCGCGGCGATGCCCGACACCGCCGCCCGCGTCAAGGTCGTCTGGCAGGTCCTGCCGCTGTCCCTGGCCGCCCTCGAGATCGAGGAGCCCGACCCGTCCAAGGAGGTCGTCCGCGCCGCCTTCGCCCGCTGGGCGCAGCGCCGGTCCGCCCCCTCGGCCCGCCTCGCCGCCCGCAGCGAACGCCCCGCCCACGCCGACGAGGACCCCTGCCTGGTCAAGCCCGACGCCCGCTACCGCGGCCCCGAGAACCAGCTGTACCGCGTCGAGGTGCACGCCGGCGGCGAGGCGAAGGACGCCACCTTCAAGTGGTCCCGCGAGAACGGCTCCGTGGTCTTCCCGGTCGACGAACTCGACGGCACCTGGGTGCAGTTGGCGACCCTCGGCCACGACGAGAAACTGGACCTCGACGTCGGCGACCATGTCGAGTTCACCGACACGGCCCACGCCTCCCGCCTCGAACCCCTGCCTCTGCTCCGTGTCGAGGAACTCGACCTCCCCGGCCGCCGCGTCCGCCTCTCCGCCGAACCGGCACCGGGCGTCGGCCGCCTGCCCCACCTGCACCCCTTCCTGCGCCGCTGGGACCACCACGAGGGCCCGAAGCGCAAGGGCCGTACGACCGCCCTGCGCGGCGGAGCCGTCCCGGTCACCGAGGGGGAGTGGCTGCCCCTGGAGGACGGTGTCGAGGTCTACTTCGCCAAGGGCGGCAGCTACCGCACCGGCGACCACTGGATCATCCCCGCCCGCACCGCCACCGGCAGCGTCGAGTGGCCCGCCGACCCGGCCCGCCGCCCGCTGCTCCAGGCCCCGGCCGGCATCGCCCGCCACCACGCCCCGCTGGCCCTGATCAAGGGCGAGGGCAGCGCGGTCGACCTGCGCCTCGCCTTCGGCCCGCTGGCCAGCAGCATGCCGGCGGCGGACGAGGCGACGCTCGCGGCCGAGGACCAGGCCCGCCGCGAGGAACTGGCGGCCGAGTCCGACCCCTCCGGCGGACGGTCGCAGACCACAGCACAGGCGGAGGCCGCCGTGGAAGGAGACGAGTGATGGCCAAGCCACTGAGCGCGTCCAAGATGGTGGAGATCCTGCGCGCGGAGGGCCTGACGGTCCACGAGGTCCGCAACTGGCGCAACCACAACCGCAACAGCAAGGGCCCCTGGGGCCCGGTCAACGGCGTGATGATCCACCACACCGTCACCTCCGGTACCGCCGCGTCCGTCGACATCTGCTACGACGGCTACTCCAGCCTCCCCGGCCCCCTCTGCCACGGCGTCATCGACAAGAAGGGCCACATCCACCTCGTCGGCAACGGCCGCGCCAACCACGCCGGGCTCGGCGACAGCGACGTCCTGCGCGCGGTGATCAACGAGACGAAACTGCCGCCCGACAACGAGGCCGACACCGACGGCAACCGGCACTTCTACGGCTTCGAGTGCATCAACCTCGGCAACGGCAAGGACCCGTGGCCGGAGGCGCAGAAGGAGGCCATCGAGAAGGTGGCCGCCGCGATCTGCCGCCACCACGGCTGGTCCGAACGTTCCGTCATCGGCCACAAGGAGTGGCAGCCGGGCAAGGTGGACCCGCGCGGCTTCACGATGGACAGCATGCGCAGGCGCATCGCCCAGCGGCTCGGCGGCAAGCCCCAGGCGCCCGACCCGAAGCCGCAACCGCAGCCCAGGCCGACGTACGAGCCCTTCCCCGGCAGCGGCTTCTTCCATGTCGGCCAGAACTCCCCGGTCATCACCGCCATGGGCCGCCGTCTCGTCGCCGAGGGCTGCAGCCGCTACGAGGAGGGCCCGGGCCCCGAGTGGACGGAGGCCGACCGCCGCTCCTACCAGGCCTGGCAACAGAAACTCGGCTTCAAGGGCAAGGACGCGGACGGCATCCCGGGGAAGGTGAGCTGGGACAAGCTGAAGGTGCCCAACTCCTAGGAAGCGCTCGGTGGATGAGCCGGCCGCACCGGAATCCGCAGCTCCTGTTCCGGCAGGGGCGGCAGCGCCGGCTCCTCCAGCCACGCCCTGAACAGCTCGTCCAGCGGCTCGGACGCGAAGCGGGCCACATGCGCGGTGAAGGTCGCCGTCGTCACGGCACCACCCCTGTGCAGGCCCGTCCACCCGCGCAGCATCCGGAAGAAGTCCTCGTCGCCCAGCGCACAGCGCACCGCATGCACGACGAGCCCGCCCCGCTGATACAGCCGGTCGTCGAACATCAGCTTGCGCCCCGGATCGGCCAGCTTCAGATCCTGCGGCTTCCCGGCGAGCAACCGGTGCGCGGCCGCGGCGTGCTGCTGGGCCGTCCGCCCGCCCGACCGCTCCGACCACAGCCACTCGGCGTACTTCGCGAACCCCTCGTTCAGCCAGATGTGCCGCCAGTCCGCGATGGACACACTGTTCCCGAACCACTGATGCGCCAGCTCGTGCGCCACCAGCCGCTCCCAACCCCGAGCCCCGTCCACATGGTTGGCACCGAACAGCGACAACCCCTGCGCCTCGACGGGGACGTCGAGCTCCTCCTCGGTCACGACGACCGCGTACTCGTCGAAGGGATACGGCCCGAACAGCTCCTGGAACAGCTCCATCATCGCCGGCTGGCGCGCGAAGTCCCGCGAGAACTCCGGCAGCAGATGCGCCGGAATGTGCCCATGCTGCGGCACACCGCCCGGCCCCGGATCGCCCAGCAGCACCGTCTGGTACTTCCCGATGGACAGCCCCACCAGATAGCTGGACGTCGGCGCCGACTGCTCGTACACCCAGGTGGTCGTCGAGGCCTTCGTCGTCCGGGTCAGCAGCCGCCCGCCCGCCACCACCGCGTACGCGGACGGCGTGGTGACCGAGATCTGGTACGACGCCTTGTCGGCCGGCCGGTCGTTGCACGGGTACCAGGACGGCGCCCCGACCGGCTGGCTCGCCACCAGCGCCCCGTCCGCCAGCTCCTCCCAGCCGAGCCCGCCCCAGGGGCTGTTCACCGGCTTGGGATTGCCCGACCAGTGCACCTCCACGGTGAACGCGGCCCCGGCCCGCAGCGGCTTGGCCGGCCGGACCCGCAGCCGGCCGCCCCGGTGGGTGTAGTGCGCCTGCCGCCCGTCCACCCGCACCCGGCCGATCCTGAAGTCGGCCAGGTTGAGCTGGAACTCGGCGAGCGCCGCCCGCCCCGCTATCGCGTTGATCCGTGCCGTGCCGGCCAGCCGGTTGGGTCCCGGGCGGTAGTCCAGCGCGAGTTCATAGCGGTGCACCCGGTAACGGGGATCACCGTTGCCGGGGAAGTACGGGTCCGCTCCCACGGACTGCTGAACTGCCACTGCTGCGTCTGCTCCCTGCGCTGTGCTCGTACGACGTTCCTCGTCCCCCGTCGCCGTAAGAGCACTCAGCGGCGCCATGCCTCGATCGGGTTGCCCAGCCAGCGGGTGTCGTCGGGAACGGACTCCGCAGCCATCACCAACGACGCGGGACCCAGCGTCGTACGGGCCCCGACCGTGCTGCCGGGCAGGACGATTCCGCCAGGACCCAGCGTCGAGCCCTCACGGAGAACCACAGTATCCGTCCGCAAGATCCGGTCGTGGAAGAGGTGTGTCTGCAGCACACAGCCCCGGTTCACGGTGGCCGCGTCCTCCAGCGTCACCAGATCCGCCTCGGGCAGCCAGTAGCTCTCCACCCAGGCACCCCTGCCGATCCGGGCTCCGAGCCCGCGCAGCCAGGCCGTCATCACCGGCGTACCCGGCACCGACCCCGCCAGCCACGGCACGGCCAGTACCTCCACGAACGTGTCCGCCAGCTCGTTGCGCCACACGAACCCGCTCCACAGCGGATGCTCCCCGCTGCGGTGCCGCCCCACGAGCACCCACTTCGCCACCACGGAGACCACACCCGCCACGACGCCCGCCGCGAGCAGCACCAGCCCGCCCAGCAGCCACGCCCAGCCGCCCAGCGCACACAGCGCCGCCACCGTCAGCACGGCCAGCCCCGCCGAGCAGAACACCGGCACGATCCGGCACAGCTCCACCAGCCCACGCGCCCACAGCAGCCGCGCCGGCGGATCGTACGTCCGGCTCCGGTCCCCGTCGGCCGCACTGCGCGGCAGCTTCACCGGCGGCAGGCCGAGATACGAGCTGCCCTTCTTGGCCTTCTTCGGCGTCGCGGACAGCACACCCACCAGACCGCCGTCCGGCACGCTGCGCCCCGGCGCGGTCATCCCCGAGTTGCCGAGGAACGCCCGCCGCCCGATCTCCGCGCGCCCGATCCGCATCCAGCCACCGCCGAGCTCGTACGGCGCGGTCAGCGTGTCGTCCGCGAGGAACGCGCCCTCACCCACCGTGGTCAGGCTGGGCAGCGCGAGCACCGTCGACACCTCCGCACCCCGCCCGATCCGCATCCCGAGCAGCCGCAGCCACACCGGCGTGACCAGCCCGGCGTACAGCGGGAACAGCGTGTCCCGGGAGCGGTCCATCAGCTGCGTGACGGTCCATGCCTGCCAGCCGGTCCGGCTGTGCGTGGGATACGTCCCCTCGCCCAGCCCCAGGCTCAGCAGCCGTACGGCGACCAGGATCAGCAGCGCGTACGCCAGCCCGAAGGCGAGCGTCGCCGGCACCAGCGCGAGCGCGGCCCCGCGCACGGCCTCGGCAAGCCCGGCGTCCGGGCCGACGAACAGGCCCGCCACCAGCAGCGCGACAGCGGCCGAGACCACCGGCAGCGCACTCAGCGCGACGCCGGTCACCCCGTACATCACCCGCCAGTACGCACCCCGCCCCGGCCGCTCCTTCGGCCAGTTGCGCTTGGCCTTGCCGAGCTTGACCGCGGGCGCACCCGCCCACCGCTGCCCGGTCGGAACCTGCCCGGCGACGGCCGAACCGGGCGCCACCTCGGCCCGCTTGCCCACGCGGGCGCCCGGAAAGAGCATGCTGCGCGTGCCGACGACGGCATGCGCACCGACCTTGACCGGCCCGATCTCCAGCCGGTCGCCGTCCAGCCAGTACCCTGACAGATCGACCTCGGACTCCACGGCCGCGCCCCGGCCCAGTTTGAGCATGCCGGTGACCGGCGGCAGCGAGTGCAGGTCCACGTCCGGTCCGACCCTGGCGCCCAGCGCCCGCGCGTACCGCTCGAGCCACGACCCGGTCAGCGAGGTCGCCCCGCTGACCTCCGCCAGCCGCTCCGCGGCCCACAGCCGCAGATGAACGCTCCCACCGCGCCGATACCGCCCCGGCTGCACACCCCGCAGCAGCAGCCGCGCCCCGCCCGCGGCGATCCCGAGCCGCCCCGGCGGACTGAAGAACAGCACGGCACCGGCCCCGACGAGCCACCAAGGAGCCGTCGGCAGCCAGGAGTAGGCGGTCAGGACGTTCCCGAGGGCGGCGAGTACGACGGTCCAGCGCAGCCCGAGCAGCGTGAACAGCGGCACGAGCAGCAGCAGCTGGACGATCTGCGCCCGCCGCGGAACCGGCGCCACGACCCGCGCGGCCCCGTCGTCCTGCGCGGACTCCTCGAGCCTGCGGGCCAGTTTGCGCAGCGTGGGCTGCTGATAGATGTCGAGCACCGCCGCGCTCGGATAGCGGGTGCGCAGCCGCGTCGTGAGCTGAGCGGCGGCCAGGCTGCTGCCGCCGATCGCGAAGAAGTCGTCGGTGGCCGCGGAGACGGGGATGCCCAGGACCTCCGTCCACTGCTCGGCCAGCCAGGCCTCGGTGCCGTACAGCTGCTCGGCCCTGCCACCGGTCTCCAGCCCCTCCAGGGGCCACGGCAGCGCGTTCCGGTCGACCTTGCCGGACGTGCGGGTCGGCAGGTCGTCGACCGGCGCGAGCAGCGGCACCAGCGCCGCGGGCAGCTCGGCCCGCAGTCGCTCCACCGCCGCCCCCGCGTCCCAGCCGTCCTGGGTGACGACATAGCCGACGAGGAGCTGGTTTCCGCTCCGCGCGGTCCGCACGGCGGCCGCGGCACCCGCGACCCCGGGCAGTGCCTGCAGGGCGGCGTCCACCTCACCGAGCTCGATCCGCCGCCCGCCGAGCTTGATCTGCTCGTCGGCCCGCCCGAGGAAGACCAGCCCCTCCGGCTCGGCCCGCACCAGATCGCCGCTCCGGTACGCCCGTTCCCACCCCAGCGACTGAAGCGGCGCGTACTTCTCCGCGTCCTTCTCGGCGTCGAGATACCGGGCGAGCCCGACCCCGCCGATCACCAACTGCCCACTGCCACCCATCGGCACGGGCTCCCCGGCCTCGTCGACGACGGCCAGCTCCCACCCCCTGAGCGGCAGCCCGATCCGCACCGGCTCCTCGCCGCCCAGCAGCGACGCACAGGCCACGACGGTCGCCTCGGTCGGCCCGTACGTGTTCCAGACCTCGCGCCCCTCCGTCACCAGCCGCTGCACCAGCTCGGGCGGACAGGCCTCACCGCCGAAGATCAGCAGCCGTACGTCGTTGAGGGCCTCCGGCTCCCACAGCGCGGCCAGCGTGGGCACGGTCGACACGACGGTGATCTCCTGCTCGACCAGCCACGGCCCGAGATCGGCACCACTGCGCACCTGCGACCGGGGCACGGGCACCAGACAGGCCCCGTACCGCCACGCCAGCCACATCTCCTCGCAGGACGCGTCGAACGCCACCGACAGCCCCGCCATGACCCGGTCTCCGGGCCCGATGGGATCCTCCGCGAGGAACAGCGCGGCCTCGGCGTCCACGAAGGCGGCGGCACTGCGGTGGCTCACGGCGACGCCCTTGGGCTTCCCGGTCGACCCGGAGGTGAAGATGATCCACGCGTCGTGCTCGACGCCGGGCCGGCCTGCGGGAGTCCCGGACCGCCCGCTCACGGTCACCTCGTGCCCGGCCCCGATGACCCCCCGTACGTCCGCCTCCCCGAACACCAACTCGGCCCGCTCGTCCGGATCCTCGGCGTCCACCGGGACATAGGCGGCACCGGCCGCGAGCACGGCGAGGATCGCCACGTAGAGATCGTTCGTGCCGGACGGAACCCGCACCCCCACCCGGTCCCCGAGCCCCACCCCGGCCGCCGCGAGCCGGCCCCGCAGCCGCTCCACCTCCACGGCCAGCGCACGGTAGGTGAGACGCGTGGTGCCGTCGTCCAGGGCGAGTTCGTCCGGGTAGGCCCGCACGGACGCGTCGAAGACGTCGACGAGGGTGCGCGGGGAGGCCGCCGGACCCCCGGAGAAGCGTGCCGTGTCACCGAACCGCTCGCGGATCTCTTCGTCGAGCAGGCCGAGAGCACTGCTCTCGTGTATGGCTGCCATCGGGTCCTCGCGTCTCGATCCCGGAAGCCTCCGGGGCGCTGGCGGGCCCGCAGGTCTGCCTGGGGTTGTCCGGCTCCAGCTCCGTAACAAGCCGGAAATTTTAGTACGACGCTAGGTTTTCCGTTGCTCGGCGGCCACTTGGGGCGGCCGTTCGGGGTGCTCGCGGGCAGCCAGGCGTACCCGGTGACCTCGGGATCTTCCCGTCAAGGGAGACATGGCCCACACAGCGGGCGGGCGCACACAGGGGCCAGCACCCCGGAAAAGCAAAAGACCCCTGGTGAACAGGGGTCTCCCTGGTGTCCGAGGGGGGACTTGAACCCCCACGCCCGATAAAGGGCACTAGCACCTCAAGCTAGCGCGTCTGCCATTCCGCCACCCGGACAAGGTGTCTGTCGCGCTGGGTTTCCCCCGCGGCGACGACGTAAACATTACCAGGCTTTCGAGGGTGGCCGATCACACCCCCTGCGTCCCCGGGACGTCGTGAACGCCGTGTGACGGGCCGGGACCGGTCTTGGGGCGCGACCCGCCTCGGGGGGAGGATGAGGGGGACCACCAGCGGCGACTGCGGGAGGAAACAGCGTGAGCCAGACGGGCACGACCGAAGGCGTCACCGGCCAGGACGAGGTCGTCGACCTCTGCCGCGAGCTGATCCGGATCGACACCAGCAACTACGGCGACCACTCGGGGCCGGGCGAGCGCAAGGCGGCCGAGTACGTCGCCGAGAAGCTCGCCGAGGTGGGCCTCGAACCGCGGATCCTGGAATCCCACCCGGGCCGCGCCTCCACCGTGGCCCGCATCGAGGGCGAGGACCCGTCCCGGCCCGCGCTGCTCATCCACGGGCACCTCGATGTCGTCCCCGCCAACGCGGCCGACTGGACCCACCACCCGTTCTCCGGCGAGATCGCCGACGGATGCGTGTGGGGCCGAGGGGCCGTCGACATGAAGGACATGGACGCGATGACCCTCGCGGTCGTCCGCGACCGGCTGCGCACCGGCCGCAAGCCCCCGCGGGACATCGTGCTGGCGTTCCTGGCCGACGAGGAGGCCGGCGGCACCTGGGGCGCACGGCACCTCGTCGACAAGCACCCCGACCTGTTCGAGGGCGTGACCGAGGCCATCGGTGAGGTCGGCGGATTCTCCTTCACCGTCAACGAGAAACTGCGGCTCTACCTCGTCGAGACCGCCCAGAAGGGCATGCACTGGATGCGTCTCACCGTGGACGGCACCGCGGGCCACGGCTCGATGACCAACAACGACAACGCGATCACCGAACTGTGCGAGGCCGTCGGACGGCTCGGCCGGCACAAGTGGCCGGTGCGGGTCACCAAGACCGTGCGGTCCTTCCTCGACGAACTCTCCGACGCGCTCGGCACCGAGCTCGACCCGGAGAACATGGACGAGACGCTCGCCAAGCTCGGCGGCATCGCCAAGATGATCGGTGCCACCCTGCGCAACTCGGCCGCGCCCACCATGCTCGGAGCCGGCTACAAGGTCAACGTCATCCCCGGCCAGGCCACCGCCCACGTCGACGGACGGTTCCTGCCCGGTTACGAGGAGGAGTTCCTCGCCGACCTCGACCGGCTGCTCGGACCGCGCGTGAAGCGGGAGGACGTGCACGCGGACAAGGCCCTGGAGACCGACTTCGACGGCAAGCTCGTCGACGCCATGCAGAGCGCGCTCAGTGCCGAGGACCCCATCGCGCGGGCCGTGCCGTACATGCTCTCCGGCGGTACCGACGCCAAGTCCTTCGACGATCTCGGCATCCGCTGCTTTGGCTTCGCGCCCCTCAAGCTGCCGCCGGAGCTGGACTTCGCGGGCATGTTCCACGGGGTGGACGAGCGAGTGCCGGTCGAAGGGCTGCAGTTCGGCGTGCGGGTGCTCGACCGGTTCATCGATGCGTCCTGAAATGCCCCGCTGAAACGACACATCGGTAATCGACCGCGTGTACCGGGCCTGACCGGCAGGAGTGAATGCGCTCATCAGCTCGTAGCCCTATTAGTTCCTCCTCGTTACAGGTGATGCGATCAGCTACTTGTGATCGCATTGCCAACAAGGAGGAATAATGATCAAGAAGGTCGTCGCTGCTGCGGCTGCCACCGGTGGGCTGGTTCTCGCGGGCGCGGGCATGGCCGTCGCCGACTCCGGTGCTCAGGGTGCTGCCGTGCACTCCCCGGGCATCGGGTCCGGCAACGTTGTTCAGGCTCCGGTGCACATTCCCGTGAACGTCTGCGGCAACACGGTCTCCGTGATCGGTCTGCTGAACCCCGCCTCCGGCAACACCTGCATCAACAAGTGACGCAGCCTTTCTGAGGTTCGTCCATGCCGTCGGTCCCGGAGCGCGCCCAATGCGCTCCGGGACCGACCGGTCTTTTCACGTTGGTCATGAGGGGGAAGGCAGAGATTCAGCAATGCGACAGATTACCCGCAAGGGCCTGATGACCGTGGCGGCCGCGACCGGCGTGTTCGCCGCCGCTGGTGGCCACGCCCACGCCGACTCGAGTGCGAGCGGCTCCGGTTCGAACTCGCCCGGAGTGCTCTCCGGCAACACCGTGCAGGCGCCGGTGCACGTACCGGTCAACGTCTGCGGCAACACCGTCAACGTCGTCGGAGTGCTCAACCCGGCGGCCGGCAACTCCTGCGCCAATCACAGCGGCGACTGGGGGTCCCCCCGCTCGAGCGGAGCCGAGAGTGGGGGAGGCTCGTCCGGCGGCCACGGCGACACGGACGGCTCCGGTGCGCAGGCCGGCGGGCACGCCGACGGCTCTCCGGGCGTCGGCTCGGGCAACCACGTCGAGGCGCCGGTGCACGTGCCGGTCAACGTCTGCGGCAACAGCATCGATGTCATCGGCGTCGGCAACGCCGCCGTGGGCAACGACTGCGCGAACGACGGCTCCGGCGACGGTCACACCACCCCGCCGGGAGGCGGCGACGGTACGACGCCGCCCGGGACGCCGGAAAACCCGGGCAACCCGGGCAACCCGGGCAACCCCGGTGACCCGGAGGAGCCCGGCACCCCGAGCACCCCGGGCGGCGAGACGCCGGGCGACGACGGCTCCACCGACGTCAACCGGCCCGACGGCCAGTCCGTCGCACAGCCCCGCGGTACCGGTGCGCTCGCCGAAACGGGCAGTGAGCTGCCGATCGGCGCCGCCGTCTCACTGGGCGCGGGCGCGCTGCTGGGCGGGGCGGTCCTGTACCGCCGGGCGCGGGCGTCGGCGTAAGGGCGCAACCGGAAGTGGAGCGGGCCTCGCCACAGGGGGTCCGCTCCACTTCGGCGCCTCAGCTCACCAGGTGGCGCGCACCTGGCGGATGATCCGCCGCCGCAACCGCACCCTGCGGCTGCCGTCGCGCAGCAGGCTCAGGCGATGCAACTCCCAGTGTCCGTACTCGGCATGGTCCGTCAGCAAGCGTGTGGCGTCCTTGCGGGAGACCCCGCGCGGCACGTACACGTCGACAAATTCGTATTCCGGCATCGAATCTATTGTGCGGGCACAGGCCGGGTACGGATAGCGTCTGCACTATGTCTGATGCTGCGCAGCCCACCGCTGCTGAGGTACGCGCCGCCGCCGAGGCGATCAAGACCGCGCTCGACCGCCATCTGGCCGCGGTCGAACGCAGGTCGGGCGAGGACGACCCGGCCGTCTACGAGGCGTTCAACCAGCTGGCCGCGGCCGCAGAGGCGTACGACGAGCTGCTCTACGACCGCTACGACGAGGTCACACCCTTCGAGATCCCCGGTGCGGAGGAAACGTTGCCGCCGTACACGGGTCCCGAGGAACCGAACGCGCTCAGTGTGCTGATCCGCCGCGACTACGCGGTGGCGGAACCACAGCGACTGCTGGCGCAGGCCCAGCGGATCGAGGCGGCGGACGACGAGAGTACGGGCGCGGAGGCCGCCGGCACGGTCCACGGGGCGTTGGGCATCCTCTTCGGGGAGTTCGAACCGGACGAGATCGCCTCCCGCCACAAGGAGTTCGGGCTGGAGGAAGGCGACTCCACGCTGTGGGTCACGGCCGCGGAGGAACCGGCCGACCCCGGTGAGTGGCTGGAGGCACCCTTCGAGAGCATCGACCCGCAGCACGTGGTCTGCCGCTTCGACGTCAGCGCGGTCTTCGACGACGAGATCGACGATCTTGAGGACATCGAGGATCTCGAGGACCTCGAGGACGAGGAAGAGACCGACGACGATCTCGAGGACGAGCCGGAGCTGGACGGGGACGAGGACCTGGAACCTCTGGACGCGGACCGCTGAGCGCGCCCGAAGACAGCGACAGCGGCGGCCCCGGGGTTCCCGCGGCCGCCGGCTACCGGTCCTCTGAAGCCGCACCCGCGGCCGGTTCAGCCGGCCGTAGGCACCTGTGCGGTCAGGAGCAGGGGCAGGCGGGTTGTGCGGGGCTTCGCCGGGGTTTCTGCGACGGCGCGCGGCAGGGCCTGCTCCACACCGTGCACCACCGACAGATGGCGCTCCGCCCGCCCGAACGCCGTATACACCCACGGGCGGCTGAGGGCCTGCGCGGCATCCCCGGGCAGCACCACCACCACGGCGGGCCACCGGCCGCCCACCGCCTGGTGCGCCGTCAGTGCCCACCCGTGCCGGACGGACTGCTCCACCCGCTCCTTCGGTACGACGACGCTCTCGCCGGAGCACGACAGATGCAGCCCCGCGGCGTCGGCCCCGACGACCTGGCCCGGCACCGTACGTCCCGGTGCGGGGGAGTAGGCGATCCGGTCCCCGGGGTCGAAGCCGCCGAACCGGCCGGGACCGGGATTGAGCCGTTCCTTCAGCGCGGCGTTCAGCGCACGCGTCCCGGCCGCGCCGCCATGTCCCGGCGTGATGACCACCGTCTGCTCGGCGGGCACGCCGATCGCCCGCGGCACCGAGTCCGCGACGAGCTGCACGGTCCGGTGCACGGCCTCACCCGCGTCCCGCACCGGCACGATCACGACCTCCTTGCCCGGCGCGTCGACCTGGAGCAGCTCGCCCACGCCGATACCGGAGACCAACTCGCCCAGCGGACCGGGGTCCGGCCGCCGCGAGGCGACCTGGGGGCACCTGCGCACCGCCAGCAGATCCGCGAAAACCCGCCCGGGCCCCACGGACCACAGCACCGTCGGATCCCCGGACAGCACCAGCCGGGCACCGTCCGGCAGCGACTCGGTGAGCAGGGCCGCGGCCTCCACATCGAGCTGGGGCGCGTCGAGCACGACAAGGAGATCGAGGTCCAGCGCACCGTCCGGGTCCCGCCCCGGCCCCTCGGCACCGGACAGCAGCCCGGCGACGGTGGCGACCCCGGCCTCGTCCCGCACCAGCTCCGCGAACCGCCCCCGGCCGACGGGACTGTGGGCGGCGGCCCAGACGCGCAGGCCCACACCACGCGCCGCATCCACCAGCGCCGCGGCCTCGGCCCGGGACGCCTCACCACCCGTGTGCAGCACCAGCCCGTGCCGGGCGACCGCGCGGATCAGCTCGGCGGCCGAGCCCTCGGCGGCCGACGCGGCCCGCTCCCACTCCTCGGCCGAACCGTCCTCCTTGGGCACCGAGTTGATCAACCGGGCCAGTCCGTCGGCGAGGCTCTCCTCCGCGAGCGCGTACCGCTCCAGCCCGACGAGCACCCGCACGGGGCGCTCCTCGCCCGCCTCCTCGTCCTCGCCCTCACCCGACTCCTCCAGGCCGTCCTGGAACGCCAGGGCCTCGCCCTCCGCCAGGGCGCTCTGCACGGCCGCGTCCGGGTCGGGCACGCCCCGCTGGCCCAGGGCGGCGATGAGCGCCGGCATCTCCAGGGCGGTGTGCCCGGCGAGCGCCGCCTGTTCCAGCAGCCAGCCGGTGACGGCCCGGCCCCGCCGCTCGTCGTCGGGCCCGCACTCCGCGCCCAGCAGGGCCCGCGCGAACCCGTCGGCCTGCTCGGGGCGCACTCCGCCGACCCGCAGCAACTGCCACGGATCGGCGCGCAGCAGATCGTCCGCCCCCTCGCCCAGCACCGCGGCGACCTGCGGACCGAGCGCCTCGGGAGCGCCGCCGTCGCTCAGCACCCGCCGTACGGACTCCACGAGCTCCGCCGTGGGAGCCGGGGCGGCGGTGGGGGGCACCGGCTGCGGCCGCCGCACCGGCTCCGGAGCCGGCCGCCGGGGCGGGGGTTCCTCGAAGACGGTGGCGGGGGGCTTCTCGCCGCTCTCCACGGCGCGGACGGCCGCCAGCAGATCGGCGGCGGTCCCGCTGAGCTTGGCCCCGGCCTCGATGGGCGCCTTCTTCTCCGCCTTGCGCCGCTCGATCCGCTCCCGCTCGACCCGCTGGGCCGCCAGCTCGGCCTCCGCCTCCGACAACTCACCGGCGGCGGCGTCCGTGCCCTTGACGTCCTGGGCGTCCTGTGCCGCCTCGGTCCCCGGGGCGCCGCCCTCCGCCGGGGCGCCCGGGGTATCCGGCGCGGCGTCCTCGGTGGTCTCCGGCTCCGTGCTCACAGCGTGCTCCAGTCGTGATCGGGATAGCGGTGCACGGGCGCCGACACGTCGTCGAGCGCCCGGCAGATCTCGTCAGGAAGACTAAGCGCCTCCACTGACAATGCCCCTGTGAGCTGCTGCGCGTTGCGCGCACCGACGATCGGGGCGACCACGCCGGGCCGGTCCCGGACCCAGGCCAGGGCCACCTGGAGCGGGGTGACGGCCAGCCCGTCCGCCGCGGTCGCCACGGCGTCCACGATGCGGCCGGCCGTGTCGTCGAGGTACGGCTCGACGAAGGGCGCCAGATGCTCCGAGGCTCCCCGGGAGTCCGGCGGCATGGCGTCGCCGCGGTACTTGCCCGTCAGCACACCGCGCCCCAACGGCGACGACGGCAACAGCCCGATGCCCAGATCCACCGCGGCCGGCAGCACCTCCCGCTCGACGCCGCGCTGCAGCAGCGAGTACTCCATCTGCGTACTCGCCAGCCGGGTCCGCAGACCGGACGCTGCGAGCTGCCAGGTCGCGGCCTTCGCCAGTTGCCAGCCGCAGAAGTTGGACACGCCCGCATACCGCGCCCGGCCGCTGCTCACCGCGATGTCCAGCGCCTGGAGCGTCTCCTCCAGGGGCGTGTCCGGGTCGAAGGCGTGGACGTGCCACAGATCGACGTGGTCCGTGCCGAGTCGAGCGAGCGAAGCGTCCAGCGCGGCCAGCAGATGCCCACGCGACCCGTCGAACCGCCGGTCCGGATCCGGTACGCTTCCGGCCTTGGTCGAGATGACCAGGTCCCGCCGCGGCACGAGCCCTTCCATGAGACGCCCGAGCAGATACTCGGCCTCCCCGTCCCCGTAGACGTCCGCGGTGTCCACGAGTGTCCCGCCGGCTTCCCAGAACGTCTTCAACAGGTCCGCGGCATCATGCTCGTCGGTGTCCCGCCCCCAGGTCAGGGTGCCGAGTCCGATACGGGACACACGCAGGCCGGTACGGCCGAGATGCCTCTGCTCCATGAGCGCCGAGATTACTGGCCAGAACTGGTGTCGTGGGGGCCTGTGGACAACCGATTTCCCGGCCCCGCACGCCCGCACCCCACCCACAACCTGGGCGATCCACCCCCCTCACGCTAATGTCGACGTCACAAGGGACGTTACTGATCAGTAAGGGGAAGGCCATGCAGCTCGGGATCAACCTCGGCTACTGGGGCGCCGGAATGGACGCGGACAATCTCGCCGTCGCCCAGGAGGCCGACCGCCTCGGCTACGCCGTCTGCTGGGCCGCCGAAGCCTACGGCTCCGACGCCGCCACCGTGCTCACCTGGGTCGCCGCCCAGACGGAGCGCATCGACGTCGGCTCGGCCATCTTCCAGATCCCGGCCCGCCAGCCCGCGATGACCGCCATGACCGCCGCCACCCTCGACTCCCTGTCCGGCGGCCGCTTCCGCCTCGGCCTGGGCGTCTCCGGCCCCCAGGTCTCCGAGGGCTGGTACGGCGTCAAGTTCGACAAGCCCCTCGCCCGCACCCGCGAGTACGTCGAGATCGTCCGCAAGGCCATGACCCGCGAACGCCTCACCTACGAGGGCACGCACTGGACCCTCCCCCTCCCCGGCGGCCCCGGCAAGCCGATCAAGCTCACGGTCCACCCGCAGCGCGAGCACATCCCGCTCTACATCGCCGCGATCGGCCCCAAGAACCTCGAACAGACCGGCGAGATCGCCGACGGCGCCCTCCTGATCTTCCCCTCCGCGGCCCACCTCGAGGACACCGCGATCAAGCACCTGCGGGCGGGCCGCGAGAAGGCCGGCAAGACCATGGACGGCTTCGACGTCTGCCCCACCCTGCCCCTCGCCGTCGGCGACGACAAGGACGTGACGGCCCTCGCCGACACCTTCCGCCCGTACACCGCGCTGTACGTCGGCGGCATGGGCAGCCCCAAGCAGAACTTCTACAACCAGCTCGCCCAGCGCATGGGCTACGAAAAGGAGGCCGCCGAGATCCAGGAGAAGTACCTGTCCGGCGACAAGCAGGGCGCCGCGGCCGCCGTACCGCACGAGCTGATCGACCAGACCACGCTGCTCGGCTCCGTGGACCGGATCGCCGACCGTATGAAGGCCTACGCCGAGGCGGGAGTCACCACGCTCAGCCTGGCCCCCGCGGGCTTCACCCTGGACGAGCGGCTCGCCTCGCTGCGGGCCGGTTCGGAGGCCCTGGAGCAGGCCGGGCTCGCGTAACCGCACCACGTCGCAGGCGTGGACAAGTCTCAGCGGCCGTGGTGGGGGCTCGGGGGTCTTCCCCGCCACGGCCGTCAGCAGGAACAACGCGCCGGCACGCGCGCGGTTACGCACCCGACGCGACCCCGTGGGTCCTCCTTTTGGCTGAGTTGTCCGACAGAACCGTTGCACCACCCTGGCGCGCCCCTTTGACTCGTTCTTTGCGGAATCCTGCAGAGAGGTGCCACGGATGCTTTCGGCCAAGAGTCTGTTCCAGGAGATCCTCGACAACGACGAGTCCTTCCGGCTGTTCTGCTCCATCGCGGCCAGCGGTGAGGCACAGGGCGGCTGGGAGAACGCCCGCATCGCCGCGCTCGTCCCCGCCAGCGAGCGCGACCTCGCCCCCAAGATCACCCGCCACGGTGCGGACGAGGACAAGCACGGGCGGATCTTCAACGCCCTGATGAAGAAGCGCGGCCTCGAACCCGTCCCCGTACCGCCCGAGACCGACTACACCATGCTTCTGGAGCAGAACGGCATCGGCCTCGCCCACGACAAGCTGGGGCGCGACGAGCCGCTCACCGTCCAGGACGTCGTCACGTACCTCTCGCACAGCCGGGTCACCGAACAGCGCGCCTCCGAGGAGATGGAGATGCTGCGCAAGTACTTCGGCGACCACCCCGACCTCGGCCGCGCGGTCAAGATGATCTCCAACGACGAGGACAACCACCTCGCCTATTGCCACGAGGAACTGCTGCGCTTCGCGTACGCCGGGCACGGCCGGGCCATCCAGCGGACCCTGCGTGAGTGCGCGCTCGCGGAGATCCGGATCTACCGCGACGTCAGCCTCGCGGTCATGGCCCACATGGGCCGCATCCTCGGCTGGTCGAAGCCGAAGGCGGCGGTCCTGGCGTTCGGCATCCACGCCGTGTACTGGTACGAGCGGCTCGGCGGCTGGCGGCGCATGGTGTCCCTGAAGATGCCGGAGCGCCGCAACGCCCTCGGTGGCCCCGCGGCCGCGGCACCCGAATTCGCCTGACCCCGGAGCGGGCCGGGCCTCACCTCCAGGGCGGCCATGAGTCCGATGACCGCCGATACGCTGCCGTAGATCCCCACGATCACCGTGGGGACCACGGCCATGGCCGCCCCCGCGGGGACTTTGGGCCCCTGCGGCGGGCGGCGTGCGCCTACCCTGGGCCGCATGCCCACGTTGATCCTGGTCCGGCACGGACGTTCCACCGCCAACACCGAGGGAGTGCTCGCCGGCTGGACGCCCGGTGTCGCTCTCGACGAGCGCGGGGCCGCGCAGGCCGCCGCACTGCCCGGGCGGCTCGCCGAGCTGCCGATCGCCGAGGTGGTCACCAGCCCGCTGCAACGCTGCCAGGAGACGATCCGGCCGCTGCTCGACGCCCGTCCCGGGCTGCCCGTCCACACCGACGAGCGGATCGGGGAGTGCCGGTACGGCGACTGGTCCGGACGCAAGCTCGCCGAGCTCAAGGACGAGCCACTGATGGAGGTCGTGCAGGCGCATCCGTCGGCTGCCGCGTTCCCCGCAGGCGAGTCGATGCGGTCGATGGCGACCCGGGCCGCCGAGGCGGTGCGCGAGTGGAACGCGCGCGTGGAGCGTGATCACGGGGCCGACGCCGTGTACCTGATGTGCTCGCACGGCGACATCATCAAGTCCCTCGTCGCGGACGCACTCGGACTTCATCTCGACCTGTTCCAGCGGATTTCCGTGGAACCGTGTTCCGTCACCGCGATTCGCTACACCCGTCTCAGGCCGTTTCTCGTGCGCCTCGGGGACACCGGTGACTTCGCGTCCCTGGTGCCGCGCGAGGAAGCTCCGGGCGGGGACGCACCGGTGGGGGGCGGTGCGGGCGCACCGTGATCGTCCGCCGCAGTAGGGTGAAGCGGTCGCAGTAGCGCCGTACTTGTCCGCAGCCGAGCGTCCGCACGGCGGCCGGTCGGTCCCGATGTCGATGTCGACCCACGAATCAATGGAGACAGGACGTGTCCCGTCAGGTGTTCCTCTACGACCCCCCGGACCGCTTCGTGGCCGGTACGGTCGGACTGCCCGGGCGCCGTACGTTCTTCCTCCAGGCCACGGCCGGATCCCGGGTGACCAGCGTGGCCCTGGAGAAGACCCAGGTCGCCGCGCTCGCCGAGCGCATGGACGAACTGCTGGACGAGGTGGTGCGCCGCAGCGGCGGCAGCGCGGCCGTGCCGGCCGTGGCGCCCACCGAGATCACCGACACCGGCCCCCTGGACACCCCCATCGAGGAGGAGTTCCGGGTCGGCACCATGGCCCTCGCCTGGGACGGCGAGGAGCAGCGCATGATCGTCGAGGCGCAGGCCCTCGTGGAGCTCGAGGCCGACTCCGAGGAGGACCTCGCCGAGGCGGAGGAAAGGCTGCTCCAGGACGAGGAGAACGGTCCCCCGATGCTGCGGGTCCGGCTCACCGGCGCGCAGGCCCGCGCCTTCGCCAAGCGCGCCCTCGACGTCGTCAACGCCGGCCGGCCGCCGTGCCCCCTGTGCAGCCTGCCGCTCGACCCGGAAGGACACGTATGTCCGCGCCAGAACGGATACCGCCGCGGAGCATGACGGCAGCCACTGCGAGCAGCGCAGCGGACGCCGCGCTGCTCGCAGCCGGCGAGCTGACCGTGCGCGGACGTATCCGGGACGCCTCCAACGCGGCGCTGTACTGCACGGTGACCCACGACGGGTGGGAGGCGGCCTGCGTCTACAAGCCCGTCGCCGGGGAGCGGCCCCTGTGGGACTTCCCCGACGGCACCCTCGCTCAGCGCGAGGTGGCCGCGTACGAGGTCTCCGAGGCGACCGGATGGGGGCTCGTACCGCCCACCGTGCTGCGCGACGGGCCGTACGGCGAGGGCATGTGCCAGTTGTGGATCGAGGCGCAGCCGGACGGCGAGCTGCTCGCGCTCATCGACGCCGAGGAGCCCGGGCCCGGCTGGAAGGCGATCGGCTTCGCCGAGGTCGGGGACGGGAAGACCGCGCTGCTGGTGCATGCGGACGACGAGCGGCTGCGGCGACTCGCCGTGCTCGACGCCGTGATCAACAACGCGGACCGCAAGGGCGGGCACCTGCTGCCGTCCGGCGACGGCCGGCTCTACGGCATCGACCACGGGGTCACCTTCAACGCCGAGAACAAGCTGCGCACGCTGCTGTGGGGGTGGGCGGGGGAGCCGCTCACCGCGGAGGCCGTCGAGGTGCTCCAGCGGCTCCGCAGGGAGCTGAAGGCGGGCGGGGCGCTCGCCGAGCGGCTGGCCGCGCTGATCACCGGCCCCGAAATCGACGCCACGCGCGCACGGGTGGACGTACTCCTCGCTTCGGGAGTGCACCCCGAGCCGAACGGGGAGTGGCCGGCCATCCCGTGGCCGCCCGTGTAGGGCTTGCTCGGCAGCACACGGGGCCGGGGCCGCGCAAGAGTGCCTTACCGGCCATCCGGCCTGGTCCGGTTCGTATACGGAACTCCAGTCCGGTTAGGCTCAGGACATGCATGCCTGGCCCGCTTCTGAGGTCCCCGCCCTGCCCGGCAAGGGCCGCGACCTCCGGATCCACGACACAGCGACCGGTGGCCTCGTCACCCTCGCCCCCGGTCCCGTCGCCCGTATCTACGTCTGCGGCATCACGCCGTACGACGCGACCCACATGGGTCACGCGGCGACCTACAACGCGTTCGACCTCGTTCAGCGCGTGTGGCTCGACACCAAGCGGCAGGTGCACTACGTCCAGAACGTCACCGACGTCGACGATCCGCTCCTGCAGCGGGCGGATCGCGACGGCCTCGACTGGGCCGCCCTCGCCGAGCGGGAGACCGCGCTGTTCCGCGAGGACATGACCGCCCTGCGGATGCTGCCGCCGCAGCACTACATAGGCGCGGTCGAGGCGATACCCGGCATCGTGCCGCTGGTGGAGCGACTGCGGGACATGGGCGCCGCCTACGAACTCGAGGGGGACATCTACTTCTCCGTCGAGTCCGACCCCGACTTCGGCAAGGTCTCGAACCTGGACGCTGCCGCCATGCGGCTGCTCTCCGCCGAGCGGGGCGGCGACCCGGACCGTCCGGGCAAGAAGAACCCCGTCGACCCGATGCTGTGGATGGCGGCCCGTGAGGGCGAGCCCAGCTGGGACGGCGGCTCGCTCGGCCGCGGCCGGCCCGGGTGGCACATCGAGTGCGTCGCGATCGCCCTCGACCACCTCGGGATGGGCTTCGACGTGCAGGGCGGCGGTTCCGATCTCGCCTTCCCGCACCACGAGATGGGCGCCTCGCACGCCCAGGTGCTGACCGGCGAGTTCCCCATGGCCAAGGCGTATGTGCACGCCGGCATGGTCGCCCTCGACGGCGAGAAGATGTCCAAGTCCAAGGGCAACCTCGTCTTCGTCTCCCGGCTGCGCCGGGACGGCGTCGACCCGGCCACCATCCGGCTCGCGCTGCTCGCCCACCACTACCGGGCCGACTGGGAGTGGACCGACCAGGTGCTGCGGGACGCCCAGGCGCGGCTCGACCACTGGCGCTCGGCTGTCTCCCGCCCCGACGGGCCGAGCGCCGACGCGCTGGTCGAGGAGATCCGCGAGGCCCTCGCCGACGACCTGGACGCGCCGTCCGCGCTCGCCGCGGTCGACCGCTGGGCCGCCGCGCAGCACGAGCAGGGCGGCACGGACACCGGCGCCCCCGGTGTGGTGACGCGTGCGGTGGACGCGTTGCTGGGCGTGGCCCTGTAAGACGCCGGCCGGCACCATCGGTCAACGCAGTGGGCCGCTTCCTCCTCACGGGGGAAGCGGCCCACTTGCGTTGCGGACGCTCACTCCTCGGGCGAATCCTCGTCGTCGTTGCCCGGCTTCGGCGGCCGGGTCCGGCCGCCCGGGTTGTCCCGCAGATACGGCGGGCTGTCCCCGCCGTCCGCCGTGGCGTGTCCGCCGGGCGGGGTGCCGCCGTCCCGGCGCCGCAGGTACCGCTCGAACTCGCGGGCGATCGCCTCGCCCGACGCCTCCGGCAGCTCGGCGGTGTCCCGCGCCTCCTCCAGCGTCTGGACGTACTCCGCGACCTCGCTGTCCTCGGCGGCCAGCTGGTCCACCCCCACCTGCCAGGCCCGCGCGTCCTCGGGCAGCTCGCCCAGCGGGATGTGCACGCCGATCAGGTCCTCCAGGCGGTTGAGGAGGGCCAGCGTCGCCTTCGGGTTGGGCGGCTGCGACACGTAGTGCGGCACCGCCGCCCACAGCGACACCGCCGGCACGCCCGCATGCGTGCAGGCCTCCTGGAGAACGCCGACGATGCCCGTGGGGCCCTCGTACTTGGTCTCCTCCAGGTCCATCCGGCGGGCCAGGTCCGCGTCGGACGTGGTCCCGCTGATCGGGACCGGACGGGTGTGCGGGGTGTCACCGAGCAGGGCGCCCAGGATCACCACCAGCTCCACGCCCAGCTCGTGCGCGAAGCCGAGCAGCTCGTTGCAGAACGAGCGCCAGCGCATGGACGGTTCGATACCGCGCACCAGCACCAGGTCACGCGGCTTGTCGCCGCCGACCCGGACCACCGACAACCTTGTCGTCGGCCAGGTGATCTTGCGGACGCCGGCGTCCATCCACACCGTGGGCCGGTTCACCTGGAAGTCGTAGTAGTCCTCCGCGTCCAGTGCCGCGAAGACCTCGCCCTTCCACTCCCTCTCGAGATGCGCGACCGCGGTGGAGGCGGCGTCGCCGGCATCGTTCCAGCCCTCGAACGCGGCCACCATGACCGGGTCGATCAGCTCGGGAACCCCCTCGAGCTCGATCACCCAGTGCCTCCTTCCGACGTGCCCTCGCCTAACGACCCAACCTTACGGCGTGCGGCGGGGGCGCCCGCAGCCCCCTTGCACGGGGGAGTGAACGGATCACTGCCCCGTTCGCCATCCCGGAACACCCCACGATTCATCCGAGCTGTCACCGGCCCACAGGCCTGGCTCACAGGGTGCTGCGCAGCCACTGCTCCACGCTCGCGATGTGCACCGTGGCCCAGGAGCGGGCCGCCTCCGCGTCACCGTCGCGCAGGGCGGCGAGGATGGCACGGTGCTCGTACAGGGTGCGGCTGACCGCGTCCTGCTGGGTCAGGCCGCGCCAGATCCGGGCCCGGGTGGTCGGCCCGGACAGGCCCTCGAGCAGGGAACACAGCACCGAGTTGCCGGAGGCCTGCACGATGCTCCGGTGGAACTCCAGGTCGCAGGCGACGAGCTCCTCCACCGAGGGATCGCCGCCCAGGGCGTCCAACTGGGCCGCCAGGGCGTCGACTTCCTGCTCGCCGATACGGCCGGCCGCCATCGCCGTGGCGGCCGGCTCCAGGATGCGGCGCACGGCCAGGAACTCCAGCACCGTGTCGTCGCGGTGGAAGTCGACGACGAAGCTCATGGCCTCCAGGAGCAGTTGCGGATCCAGGCTCGTCACATACGTCCCGTCGCCCTGCCGCACGTCCAGGATCCGGATCAGCGACAGCGCGCGTACCGCCTCGCGCAGGGAGTTGCGGGACAGCCCCAGGCCGGCGGCGAGTTCGCTCTCCTTGGGCAGCCGGTCACCGGGCCGCAGCGCACCGGAGACGATCATGTCCTTGATCTTCTCGATCGCCTCGTCAGTCACTGCCATGACCGGCCTCCCTGTAGCTCAGACCTCCGATGTCTCAGCACATTATGGGGGTGCCGTCCGCCGACCGACGGGGAAAGGGGGCGGCTCCGTCGGCGTGGAGCCGCCCCCTTCGCTGTGCGGGCGTTACTTCTTGTCGAGCAGGTCCTGGACCTTCGTACGGACTTCGTCCGTGGCCAGGCCGCGGATCGTCAGCGTCGTACGGCGGCGCAGCACGTCGTCCTGCGTCTCGGCCCACTCGTGGTCGCGGGCCCAGACGACCTGCGCCCAGATCTCCGGGGCGTCGGGGTGGACCCGCTCGGCCAGCTCCGGGTTCTCGTTGGCGAGCCGGGCGATGTCGAAGGCCAGTGAACCGTAGTGCGTGGCCAGATGCCTGGCGGTGTCGGCCGCCATGCGCGGGCCGGGCGCCGGGTGGTCGACCAGCAGGCGGTGAGCGACCGCGCGGGGGTTGGCGACACCCGGCAGCGGCAGCTTCTTCGGCAGCGTGGAGATCGGCTCGAAGTCCTCGCCCAGCGGGCGCCCCGGCAGCGCCTCCAGCTTCTTCATGATCGTCCGACCGATGTGGCGGAAGGTCGTCCACTTGCCGCCCGCCACGGACAGCATCCCGCCGCGGCCCTCGGTGACCACCGTCTCGCGCTTGGCCTTCGCGGTGTCGCCGGGGCCGCCCGGCAGCACCCGCAGACCCGCGAAGGCGTAGGTGATCAGGTCACGGTCGAGTTGCTGGTCGCGGATGGAGAACGCGGCCTCGTCCAGGATCTGGGCTATGTCCTTGTCGTTGACCGAGACATCGGCCGGGTCGCCCTCGTACACCTCGTCGGTCGTGCCGAGCAGCAGCATGTCCTCCCAGGGGAGGGCGAAGGTGATGCGGTACTTGTCGATCGGGGTGGCGAGCGCGGCCTTCCAGGGGGAGGTGCGCTTCAGGACCAGATGTGCGCCCTTCGACAGGCGGATCGACGGGGCGGCATTCGGGTCCTCCATACGGCGCAGGTGGTCGACCCACGGGCCGGTCGCGTTCAGTACAAGGCGGGCGCTCACCCCGAACTCGTCACCGGACAGGCGGTCCTTGAGCTCGGCGCCGGTCACCCGGCCGTTGGTGAAGCGCAGTCCGGTCACCTCGGCGTGGTTGAGGACGACCGCGCCCGACTCGACGGCCGCGCGGACCGTCATCAGCGCCATCCGCGCGTCGTTCATCTGGTCGTCGCCGTACACGGCCACGGCCTTGAGGTTCTCGGTGCGCAACTCGGGCACGTCGGCCTGGGCCTTGGCGGGGGAGAGCAGGTGCCCGACGCCGTCGCCGAAGGCCGACAGCATCGAGTAGGCGAAGACACCGGCCCCCAGCTTCGCGGCGCCGTGCGGGCCGCCCTTGTACACGGGGAGGTAGAAGGTGAGCGGGTTCGCCAGGTGGGGGGCCACCTGGCGGGAGACCGCACGGCGCTCGAAGTGGTTCTCCGCCACCAGCTTCACCGCGCCGGTCTGCAGGTAGCGCAGACCGCCGTGGAGCAGCTTGGAGGAGGCGGAGGAGGTGGCACCGGCGAAGTCGCCGGCGTCGACCAGGGCCACCCTGAGCCCGGACTGCGCGGCATGCCAGGCGGTGGAGATGCCCAGGATGCCGCCGCCGATCACGAGAAGGTCGTACGACGCCTTGGAGAGCTGCTCCCGGGTCTCGGCACGGCTCGGGTTGGAGCCGGAGGCCGGGCGTGTCCCCAGGGCAGGCACGGACTGCAGGGTGGACTGGCTGGTCATGGTGGGTTGTTGCTCCTCGTCAGCTAGGTGGAGCTCTTCCGAGCTCTCGTCAGCTCTCGTCCTCGTCGAGCCAGCCCATGGTCCGTTCGACGGCCTTGAGCCAGCTCTTGTACTCACGGTCGCGGATCTCCGCGTCCATGCGGGGGGTCCACTCGGCGGCCCGGCGCCAGTTGGCACGCAGGTCGTCGGTGCTGTTCCAGAAGCCGACGGCGAGACCGGCGGCATAGGCGGCGCCGAGGCAGGTGGTCTCGGCGACCATCGGGCGCACCACGGGGGCGTCCACGAAGTCGGCGAGCGTCTGCATCAGCAGGTTGTTGGAGGTCATGCCGCCGTCGACCTTGAGGGCCGTCAGCTCGACGCCGGAGTCCTTGGTCATGGCGTCGGCGATCTCCCGCGTCTGCCAGGCGGTGGCCTCCAGGACGGCGCGCGCGAGGTGCGCCTTGGTGACGTACCGGGTCAGACCGGCGATCACACCGCGGGCGTCGGAGCGCCAGTACGGGGCGAACAGACCGGAGAAGGCCGGCACGAAGTAGGCGCCGCCGTTGTCCTCGACCGACAGCGCGAGCGTCTCGATCTCGGCGGCGGTGGAGATCAGGCCCATCTGGTCGCGCATCCACTGCACCAGCGCACCGGTGACGGCGATCGAGCCCTCCAGGGCGTAGACCGGCTGCTCGCCGCCGATCTGGTAGCCGACGGTGGTCAGCAGCCCGCTGTAGGAGTTGATGATCTTGTCGCCGGTGTTCATCACCATGAAGGTGCCGGTGCCGTACGTCGACTTGGTCTCGCCCTCGGCGAAGCAGGTCTGGCCGAACAGGGCCGCCTGCTGGTCGCCGAGCGCGGAGGCGACCGGGATGCCGCCGAGCAGGTCGCCCAGCTTGCCGCCGGTGATCTCGCCGTAGACCTCGGCGGAGGAGCGGATCTCGGGGAGGATCTGCAGCGGTACGCCGATCGACTCGCAGATCTTCTCGTCCCACTGCATGGTGTGCAGGTTCATGAGAAGGGTGCGGGAGGCGTTGGTGACGTCGGTGACGTGATGGCCGCCGTTGACACCGCCGGTCAGGTTCCAGATGACCCAGGTGTCCATGGTGCCGAAGAGGATGTCCCCGGCTTCGGCGCGCTCGCGCAGGCCCTCGACGTTGTCGAGCAGCCAGCGGGCCTTCGGGCCGGAGAAGTAGGAGGCCAGCGGCAGGCCGGTCTCGCGGCGGAAGCGGTCCTGGCCGACGTTGCGGCCGAGTTCCCGGCACAGGGCGTCGGTGCGGGTGTCCTGCCAGACGATGGCGTTGTGGACGGGCTCACCGGTGTTCTTGTCCCACAGCACGGTGGTCTCGCGCTGGTTGGTGATGCCGATGGCCTTGATGTCGTCGCGGGTGATGCCGGCCTTCTCGACGGCGCCGACGACGACCTCCTGGACGTTGGTCCAGATCTCGGTTGCGTTGTGCTCGACCCAGCCCGGCTTCGGGAAGATCTGCTCGTGCTCCTTCTGGTCGACGGAGACGATCCGGCCGTCACGGTCGAAGATGATGCAGCGGGACGAGGTGGTCCCCTGGTCGATGGCGGCGATGAACGGGCCGGCGGTGTGTGCGTCGGTCACTGTGTGCTCCTGGAAGTCCTTTGGGCTGGGCTCGGGTTTACGGCGTCATGCTTGCGGCTGCGAGAGCGGACGGACCCGGTTCTAAGCAAAAGCGACGTTGTAGATGCCCGCCGCGATGGCGGCGCCGATCAGCGGACCGACCACCGGGACCCATGCGTAGGACCAGTCGGAACCGCCCTTGTTGGGCAGGGGCAGAAGGGCGTGCACGATACGCGGACCGAGGTCACGGGCCGGGTTGATGGCGTAGCCGGTCGGGCCGCCGAGGGAGAGGCCGATGCCGACCACGACGAGGGCGACCATCAGACCGCCGACGGTGCCGAGGCCGTTGCCGTTGTCGTTGAGACCTTGCGTGAGGACGGCGATGACCAGCACGAACGTGCCGATGATCTCCGTCGTGAGGTTCATCACCGCGTTCCGGATCTCGGGGCCGGTGGAGAAGACGCCCAGGACCGGTCCTGCGCCCTTCTCCCGCGCCTCGACGGCCTTGACGTCCGTGGTCTCCGTGCCCGGACCACCGACGATCTCCTTGTCGGTGAGGTGCGCGTGGAACTGGCCGTAGTAGGCGAGCCAGACCAGAGTCGCGCCGATCATGGCGCCGAGCAGCTGTCCGCCCCAGTAGACGGGGAGATTGCTCCAGTCGTTGTCCTTGATCGCGATACCGAGCGTGACCGCCGGGTTGAGGTGGGCGCCGGACAGCGGCGCCGAGACGTAGACGGCCGTCAGCACGGCGAAACCCCACCCGAAGGTGATCGCGAGCCAGCCGGCGTTGCGGGCCTTGGAGGCCTTGAGAACGACGGCGGCAACGACGCCACCGCCGAGCAGGATGAGTATGGCGGTACCGATGGTCTCGCCGATGAAGATGTCGGAGCTGGACACCCGCGACTCCTTTGTCCTTCGTCCAGGGGAAGCCGAACCCCGAGTCCCTTCCGGGGTCCGCGAGCCCTCGAAGTGAGGGCGATACCGGCCCTTGGCGTTGTCACACTCTAGCGCGTATTGCCGGTAGGTGTTCGACAATGCCGACCGATGGACGGGAGTCTTGCTTCGGCGTTACGCGCACGTCAAGAGTTCTGTTGTCGAAAATGCGATCGTTATTGATCGCTGTGCGCTGGTCGATCTCTGGGGCGGATATGTTGGAATCAGCCCCATGTGTCCGTTTTTAGGGTAGGTCGAAAGCCGGAACGCCGTACTGGCGCCCCGGTTTGCTCGGATATGTGTCAGAACCGCCCGGCGCCCAGGTCCCGCGACACCGCGCGGGCACAGTCCCGGACCGCCGCGATCAGCTCGGGGCGCAGCTCACCGTCCGGGCGCAGCCGCTCCACGGCGCCCGTGATGCCGACCGCGCCGACCGGCATGCGCCGCCGGTCGTGGATGGGTGCGGCGACGGAGGCGACGCCCTCCCAGGTCTCCTCGACATCCGCCGCATAGCCACGCGCGCGCGTGATGTCGAGAACGTGCTCGAATCCCTCCAGCTCGCACACGGTGCGGTCGGTGAACGCCTTGCGGTCGCTCTCCAGTGCCTCGCTGTGCGCGACCGGGTCGTACGCCGACAGGACCTTGCCCAGGGCAGTGGAGTGCAGCGGCTGCATGGCCCCGATCTCCAGCACCTGCCGGCTGTCGTCGGGCCGGAAGACGTGGTGCACGATCAGCACGCCCTGCTGGTGCAGCACCCCCAGATAGACGCTCTCCCCGCTGGAGCGGGCCAGGTCGTCCGTCCACACCAGGGCCCGCGCGCGCAGCTCGTGCACGTCCAGGTACGTGGTGCCCAGGCGCAGCAGCTCGGCGCCCAGCTGGTAGCGCCCGGAGGCGTCGTCCTGCTCGACGAAGCCCTCCTGCTGGAGGGTGCGCAGGATGCCGTGGGCCGTGCCCTTGGCGAGGCCGAGGGCCGAGGCGATGTCGGACAGACCCAGCCGCCGCTCGCCGCCCGCGAGCAGGCGCAGCATCGCGGCCGCCCGTTCGAGCGACTGGATGTTCCGTGCCATCGCCGTTCTGCCTCCGTCCCCTGTGCGACCGTCGAGCCACGACGTCCGCCTCGCTGTTCGCCGATGTTCGACTATGTCCAGTGTTCGGCAATGCCGAACACTACCTGTCGATGCCGATCTGCCGCCAACGGTCGGTCGGCAGTTGTTGCGTCACACGTCCACCGGCGGTGACCCGGCCGCCATCGTGGTCCGTCTCGTGGACGCCCCTGACCATAGGCCCCGGGTCCCGGCTACCCTGGCGGCGTGCGCCCTCGTCCGGAAGCCCGCGCGGGCTTCCGGACAGGAAGCGCAAAGCCGACAGCCGTCGCATTCCAGGGAGCCCATACATGGCCTCGTTGCCGCAGACCCCTTCCACCGACAGCCGGACCCGCGTGTCCGCCCTGCGCGAGGCGCTCGCCACCCGAGTGGTGGTGGCCGACGGGGCGATGGGCACCATGCTCCAGGCCCAGGAACCCACCCTCGAGGACTTCCAGCACCTCGAGGGCTGCAACGAGGTCCTGAACGTCACCCGCCCGGACATCGTGCGCTCGGTGCATGCCGAGTACTTCGACGCGGGCGTGGACTGTGTGGAGACCAACACCTTCGGCGCGAACCTCAGCGCTCTCGGCGAGTACGACATCGCCGACCGCATCCACGAGCTGTCCGAGGCAGGTGCCCGGATCGCCCGTGAGACCGCCGACGAGTTCGCGCAGCGCACCGGGCAGCAGCGCTGGGTGCTCGGCTCGATGGGCCCCGGCACCAAGCTGCCCACCCTCGGCCACACCACCTTCGCCGCGATCCGCGACGCCTACCAGCAGAACGCCGAGGGCCTCCTCGCGGGCGGCGCGGACGCGCTGCTCGTGGAGACCACGCAGGACCTGCTCCAGACCAAGGCCTCGGTCGTCGCCGCCCGCCGGGCGATGCGGACGGCCGGCTACGACGTACCGCTGATCGTCTCGGTCACCGTCGAGACCACCGGCACCATGCTGCTCGGCTCCGAGATCGGCGCGGCGCTCACCGCCCTGGAGCCGCTCGGCATCGACATGATCGGCCTGAACTGCGCGACCGGCCCGGCCGAGATGAGCGAGCACCTGCGCTTCCTGGCCCGCCACTCCCGCATCCCGCTGTCCTGCATGCCGAACGCCGGCCTGCCCGTGCTGACGGCCGAGGGCGCCCACTACCCGCTCACCGCGCCGGAACTTGCCGATGCGCAGGAGAACTTCGTCCGGGACTACGGGCTGTCGTTGGTGGGCGGCTGCTGCGGTACGACGCCGGAGCATCTGCGGCAGGTCGTGGAGCGGGTCCGGGACACCACGCCGAGCGAGCGCAGTCCGCGTCCGGAGCCGGGCGCCGCGTCCCTGTACCAGTCGGTGCCGTTCCGTCAGGACACCTCGTATCTGGCGATCGGTGAGCGGACGAACGCCAACGGGTCCAAGAAGTTCCGTGAGGCGATGCTGGAGGGCCGCTGGGACGACTGTGTGGAGATGGCCCGGGAGCAGATCCGCGAGGGCGCGCACATGCTCGACCTGTGCGTGGACTACGTCGGCCGGGACGGCGTCGCCGACATGGAGGAACTGGCCGGCCGGTTCGCGACCGCCTCGACGCTGCCGATCGTGCTGGACTCCACCGAGGTCGACGTGATCCGGGCGGGCCTGGAGAAGCTGGGCGGCCGGGCGGTCATCAACTCGGTCAACTACGAGGACGGTGACGGGCCCGAGTCGCGGTTCGCGAAGGTCACGGAGCTGGCCCAGGAGCACGGCGCCGCGCTGATCGCCCTGACCATCGACGAGGAGGGCCAGGCCCGTACGGCGGAGAAGAAGGTCGAGATCGCCGAGCGTCTGATCGCCGATCTGACCGGCAACTGGGGCATCCACGAGTCGGACATCCTCATCGACTGTCTGACCTTCACGATCTGCACCGGGCAGGAGGAGTCCCGGGGCGACGGCATCGCCACCATCGAGGCGATCCGCGAGCTGAAGCGCCGTCACCCCGACGTGCAGACCACGCTCGGCCTGTCGAACATCTCCTTCGGCCTGAACCCGGCCGCCCGGATCCTGCTCAACTCCGTCTTCCTCGACGAGTGCGTCAAGGCGGGCCTGGACTCGGCGATCGTGCACGCGTCGAAGATCCTGCCGATCGCCCGCTTCGACGACGAGCAGGTCACCACCGCCCTCGACCTGATCTACGACCGCCGCCGTGACGGCTACGACCCGCTGCAGAAGCTGATGGCGCTGTTCGAGGGCGCCACCGCCAAGTCGCTGAAGGCGGGCAAGGCGGAGGAACTGGCCGCGCTGCCGCTGGAGGAGCGCCTCAAGCGGCGCATCATCGACGGCGAGCGCAACGGCCTGGAGGCAGACCTCGCCGAGGCCCTGCAGGACCGGCCCGCCCTGGACATCGTCAACGACACCCTGCTGGACGGCATGAAGGTGGTCGGTGAGCTGTTCGGGTCCGGGCAGATGCAGCTGCCGTTCGTGCTGCAGTCCGCCGAGGTGATGAAGGCCGCCGTCGCCCATCTCGAGCCGCACATGGAGAAGACCGACGCGGACGGCAAGGGCACCATCGTGCTGGCCACCGTGCGCGGCGACGTGCACGACATCGGCAAGAACCTGGTTGACATCATCCTGTCCAACAACGGCTACAACGTGGTCAACCTGGGCATCAAGCAGCCGGTCTCGGCGATCCTGGACGCCGCCCAGGAACACAGGGCCGATGTCATCGGCATGTCCGGGCTGCTGGTGAAGTCCACGGTG
Source organism: Streptomyces sp. NPDC127197 (assembly GCF_042672405.1). Lineage (NCBI taxonomy): Bacteria > Bacillati > Actinomycetota > Actinomycetes > Kitasatosporales > Streptomycetaceae > Streptomyces > Streptomyces sp. NPDC127197. Next base: position 185,636 of record NZ_JBHXVG010000003.1, read on the forward strand.
ATCATGAAGGAGAACCTGGAGGAGCTCAACGCCCGGGGCCTGGCCGCCGACTACCCGGTCATCCTCGGCGGCGCCGCCCTCACCCGCGCCTACGTCGAGCAGGACCTGCACGAGATCTACGAGGGCGAGGTCCGCTACGCCCGGGACGCCTTCGAGGGCCTGCGCCTGATGGACGCCCTGATCGGCGTCAAGCGGGGCGTGCCCGGCGCGAAGCTGCCGGAGCTCAGGCAGCGCCGCGTGCGGGCCACCGCCACCGCTGTCGTCGAGGAGCGTCCGGAGGAGGGGCACGTCCGCTCCGACGTCGCCACCGACAACCCCGTCCCGACGCCGCCGTTCTGGGGCACCCGCGTCGTCAAGGGCATCCAGCTCAAGGAGTACGCGTCCTGGCTGGACGAGGGTGCCCTGTTCAAGGGCCAGTGGGGGCTGAAGCAGGCCCGCACCGGCGAGGGCCCCTCCTACGAGGAACTCGTCGAGAGCGAGGGCCGGCCCCGGCTGCGCGGTCTGCTGGACCGGCTCCAGACCGAGAACCTGCTCGAGGCGGCCGTGGTGTACGGCTACTTCCCGTGCGTGTCCAAGGACGACGACCTGATCATCCTGGACGATGCGGGCAACGAGCGCACCCGGTTCACCTTCCCGCGCCAGCGCCGCGGCCGCCGGCTGTGCCTGGCCGACTTCTTCCGCCCGGAAGAGGCCGGCGAGACGGATGTGGTCGGGCTCCAGGTCGTCACGGTGGGCTCGCGGATCGGGGAGGAGACGGCCCGGCTGTTCGAGTCCGACTCCTACCGCGACTACCTCGAACTCCACGGTCTGTCCGTGCAGTTGGCCGAGGCCCTCGCCGAGTACTGGCACGCGCGCGTGCGGGCCGAGCTGGGCTTCGCCGGGGAGGACCCGGCCGACATGGAGGACATGTTCGCGCTGAAGTACCGGGGAGCGCGTTTCTCCCTCGGCTACGGTGCCTGCCCGGATTTGGAGGACCGGGCGAAGATCGCCGACCTGCTCGAGCCGGAGCGGATCGGGGTCCGGCTGTCCGAGGAGTTCCAACTGCACCCCGAGCAGTCCACGGACGCCATCGTGATCCACCACCCCGAGGCGAAGTACTTCAACGCACGCTGATCGGATACGTCGTACACTGGTCGGTCCACAGCAGGCCGGTTCCCATCAGGGAACCGGCCTGCTAGTCCCTCAGGAGGTACCACCGGATGACGACGACGGTCCCCGCACTCGGCACCCGTACGGCGGAGGGCTCTGCCCTGCAGGCCGTGCTCCTCGACATGGACGGCACTCTGGTGGACACCGAGGGCTTCTGGTGGGACGTCGAGGTCGAGGTCTTCGCAGGCCTCGGTCACGCCCTCGACGATTCCTGGCGCCATGTCGTGGTCGGTGGTCCCATGACCCGCAGCGCGGGGTTCCTGATCGAGGCCACCGGCGCCGACATCACCCTCGCCGAGCTCACCGTCCTGCTCAACCAGGGGTTCGAGGACCGTATCGACCGTGCACTGCCGATGATGCCGGGTGCCGCCCGGCTGCTGGCCGAACTGGCCGCGCACGAGATCCCGACGGCGCTGGTCTCGGCCTCGCACCGGCGCATCATCGACCGGGTGCTGGGCTCGATCGGTCCTCAGTACTTCGCCCTGACCGTGGCCGGGGACGAGGTGGCGCGAACCAAGCCGCACCCCGACCCGTATCTGCTCGCCGCCGCGGGACTCGGCGCGGAACCGGCCCGATGCGCGGTCGTCGAGGACACCGCGACCGGTGTGGCGGCCGCCGAGGCCGCGGGTTGCCCGGTGGTGGCCGTACCGTCGGTGGCTCCGATCGCCCCGGCTGCCCGGCGTACCGTGGTGGACTCTCTCGAACAGGTGGACCTGGCATTTCTGCGTGGCCTGATGACGGAAATGCGCTAGGCGTTCACCCACCGTACCGCTTCGACAGAACGGCAATTCACCGGGTGCACTTGCGAAAGAATTCGAACTCCCGGATGGCTGAATTCCGGTCCTGTTGAACCTTGTGCGAAAGTGTGATGTTCGTCACTTCTTGAGGGGTCGACAGGGGCCTGCCCGTGTGCCTCACGGCCCCAATACAGGGCGGTCACCCCGCCTTTGTGTCCCGATTCATGGAACGCTGCACTAATCCTTCCGCTGTCGGGTTTTCAGTGTGTCCGCGCCCGGTTTCGCAGCGTGATGGGCGCTCAACTCCCGTCGCTGCGAACCCCGGAGCGGGTGCGCATTAATCTCGTCGCGAGAACCTCGCCCCCGCTCCCGTGATCCGCTGCGCCACCCCTGCATGCCGGATACACGGACTTGACAGCTCTGGAGAAACTCGAGCATGAACCGCAAGACTTTGGTGCTGCCGGCTGTGGTCGGCCTGCTTGCGCCCGCGCTCGCCGCCTGTGGCGGGTCGGACAGCGGGAGCGACGGCGGCGACGCGATCGTCGTCGGCACCACGGACCGGTTCATCGCCACCAAGGACGCCCCCGCGCCCCTCGACCCGGCGTACGCCTACGACGTCGGCACCTGGAACGTGCTGCGGCAGACCGTGCAGACGCTGATGGTTCAGCCGCGCGGCGACGGCGAACCCGTCCCCGAGGCCGCCCAGAGCTGCGGCTTCACCGACACCGGCAACGAGCGCTACGCCTGCAAGCTGCGTGCCGACCTGAAGTTCTCCAACGGCGACCCCATCACCGCGGCCGACGTGAAGTTCTCCATCGACCGGGCCCGCGCCATCAAGGCCGACAGTGGCGTCTTCGCGCTGCTGTCCACCGTCGACACCGTCGAGACGCAGGGCGACAACGAAGTCATCTTCCACCTCAAGACCGCGGACGCCACCTTCCCGTACAAGCTGTCGACTCCGGTCGCGGGCATCGTGAACCCCGACAACTACGAGAAGAACAAGCTGCGCGAGGGCTTCCAGATCGACGGCTCCGGCCCGTACACCCTTGAGGCCGAGGAGAAGAACGACGAGCTCGTCCGGGCCGTGTTCATCAAGAACCCCCACTACAAGGGGGCGTTGAAGGTGAACAACGAGGAGGTCGACATGGTCTCCTACAAGGACGCCGACGCCATGGGCGACGCCCTCGACAAGGGCGACATCGACATGATGACGCGCACCATGACGCCCGAGCAGATCGACAAGCTCTCCGCCGCCTCCGACGGCGACGTCGACCTCGTGGAGATGCCCGGCCTGGAGATCCGCTACCTGGCCTTCAACACCGACGCCCCGACGGTGAAGGACAAGGCCGTACGGCAGGCCATGGCCCAGATCGTGAACCGCAGCGAACTGATCTCCAAGGTCTACGGCTCCCAGGCCGAGCCGCTGTACTCACTGGTCCCGGCGTCCATCACCGGCCATTCCAACGCCTTCTTCAACAAGTACGGCGACCCGAGCGTCACCAAGGCCAAGGCCCTGCTGACCGCCGCCGACATCACCACCCCGGTCGAGCTGACGCTGCACTACACGACCGACCACTACGGCGCCGCCACGAAGAAGGAGTTCGAGCAGCTGCAGCAGCAGCTCAACGACAGCGGCCTGTTCGACGTCAGCATCGAGGGCGCCCCCTGGGACACCTTCGTACCCGCCGAACGCAACGGCGAGTACGACGTGTTCGGCATGGGCTGGTTCCCCGACTTCCCCGACGCCGACAGCTTCGTCGCCCCGTTCCTCGACAAGGACAACTTCCTCAAGTCGCCGTACGCCAACAGCGAGATCCGCAACTCCCTGATCCCGGAGTCCCGTCGTGCGGCCGACCGGCTGGGTGCCGCCGACAGCCTCAACCGGATCCAGGACATCGTGGCCGAGGACGTACCCATGCTGCCGCTGTGGCAGGGCAAGCAGTACGTGGCCGCGCGCGACGACATCACGGGCGTCGCGTACGCTCTCAACTCCTCCTCGACCCTCCAGCTGTGGGAGCTCGGCCGCGGTGTGAGCGGCTGACCCACCCCCTTTCCGTGCCCGGGTCCTGGACGGCGGCCCGGGACCTTCGAGAACGACGTAAGGCACACGCAGTGAACATGCGCAACCAGTGGCCGGTTCTGCCGATCGTGGCCGGGCTGGCCTCCGGTCTGCTGACCGGATGCGGATCCGAGACCGGCGACTCCGGGGAGAGCGGCTCCAACGTGGTCATGGGGATGTCCGACGACGTCCTCTCCACGGACCCCGCGTCCGGCTACGACCCCGGCTCGTGGCTGTTGTTCAACAATGTCTTCCAGTCCCTGCTGAGCTTCCCCAAGGGCGGCACCGAACCGCAGCCGGAGGCGGCCCGCGGGTGCACCTTCACGGACACCTCGACCAAGGTCTACAAGTGCACGCTGAAGGACGGTCTGAAGTTCAGCAACGGTGACCCCCTCACCTCGAAGGACGTCAAGTTCTCCTTCGACCGCATGCTGAAGATCAACGACGAGGCCGGTCCGGCCGTCATGTTCCCCATGCTCGACTCGGTCCAGACGCCGGACGAGAAGACCGTCGTGTTCAACCTGAAGGTCGCCGACGCCACCTTCCCCAGCAAGATCGCCTCCGGTGCCGGCTCCATCGTCAACCACCGGCAGTACGACGCGAACGGGCTGCGCAAGGACGGCGAGGCGGTCGGCTCCGGCCCGTACGAGCTCGACTCGTTCAGCGACGACGAGGCCGTGTTCTCGGTCAACGAGAACTACAAGGGCACCGCCGAGGTCCAGAACAACGGCGTCACCCTGAAGTTCTTCCACGGCGACCAGAGCGCCCTGAAGGAGGCGCTCCTCGACAACGAGATCGACATCGCCTACCGAGGCCTGAGCGCCGGCGACATCGCCGACATCGAGAACGCCGACGACGACGCCGGGGTCAAGGTCGTCGAGGGCAGCAGCGCCGAGGTCCAGCACCTGGTCTTCAACATGGACGACCCCGTAGCCGGACAGCCCGGGGTCCGCAAGGCCATCGCCCACCTGATCGACCGCGAGGCCCTCATCGAGGACGTCTACCAGGGCACCGCGACCCCGCTGTACTCGATCGTCCCGGCCGGTATCGCGGGCCACAACACGGCCTTCTTCGACACCTACGGCGCCCGCCCCTCCAAGGCGAAGGCCGCGGCCGCGCTGCGCGCCGAAGGCATCACCGGCAAGGTCAAGCTCACCCTCTGGTCGACCCCCTCCCGCTACGGCCCCGCCACCGACCAGGAGTTGGCGGCGATCGCGGCACAGCTCAACGCCAGCGGCCTGTTCGCCGCCGACGTGCAGTCCGTCGCCTTCGACCGGTACGAGAAGGACATCGCCGACGGCAAGTACGGCGTGTACGTCAAGGGCTGGGTGCCCGACTACCCGGACGCCGACAACTTCACCGCCCCGTTCTTCGGCGAGGGCAACGTCCTGGGCAACAACTACACCAACAGCGAGATCACCGGCACCCTCATCCCCAGCACCGCCGCCGAGAGCGACCGCGCGGGAACCGACGAGGAGTTCGGGGAGCTGCAGGACATCGTCGCCGAGGAACTCCCCGTCCTGCCGGTCTGGCAGGCCAAGCAGTACGCGGTGGTCCGCGAGACCGTCTACGGCCTGGAGTACTGCCTCGACGCCTCGACCGTGTTCCGGTTCTGGGAGATCAGCAAGGGCTGAGCAGCCGACACGCGACAGGGCGCCCGCTTCCTCGGAAGGGGGCGCCCTCGGCGTCGTACGGCCGCAGGTGGGGTCACTGCGCGCCGGGGCGCACCAGACCGCTCTCGTACGCGTACACCGCGGCCTGCACCCGGTCCCGCAGCCCCAGCTTGGTCAGCACATGGCCCACATGCGTCTTGACCGTGGTCTCACTGACGAACAGGTCGGCGGCGATCTCCGCGTTCGACAGGCCGCGCGCCACCAGCTTCAGAACCTCCACCTCGCGCTCGGTGAGGGTGTTCAGCGTGTCGGGGACGGGCTCGTCGCCGGACGGCAGATGCGTGGCGTACTTGTCGAGGAGCCGCCGTGTGATGCTCGGCGCGAGCATCGCCTCGCCCGCCGCCACGACCCGGATCGCCTGCACCAGTTCGTTGGCGGGAGCGTCCTTCAACAGGAAACCGCTGGCGCCCGCCTTGAGGGCCTCCACCACATACTCGTCGAGGTCGAACGTGGTCAGCACCAGCACCTTCGCCGGGCCGTCCCGCCCCGGGCCGGTGATCTGCCGGGTCGCCTCCACGCCGTCCATCCGCGGCATGCGGATGTCCATCAGAACCACATCGGGCTGCAGAGCCCGCACCTGGTCGAGTGCCTGGAGGCCGTCTCCGGCCTCGCCGACGACCGCGATGTCCTGCTCGGCCTCCAGAATCATCCGGAAGCCCGTACGCAGCAGCGGCTGGTCGTCGACCAGTAGGACACGGATGGCCACGTAAGTCTCCTTCGCTAGTCCGGCCCCATTCTGCCCTGCTCCGAATCCCCCGACCCGACCCCCCTCACAGGCAGCGGATACGGCGGGGGAGTGCCGCCGAACTCCGGGCACACCGCCTGGTGATCGCACCAGCCGCACAGCTTCGTCGGCCGCGGCCGCCAGTCGCCCGTCTCGGTGGCCCGCCGGATCGCCTCCCACAGCGCCAGCAGCTTGCGCTCCACCCGCTCCAGGTCGGCGAGGACCGGATCGTACGTCAGAACGTCACCGCTGCCGAGATAGACGAGCTGCAGCCGCCGCGGGACAACCTTCTTCAGCCGCCAGACCACCAGGGCGTAGAACTTCATCTGGAACAGCGCACCCTCGGCGTACTCGGGCCGGGGCGCCTTGCCCGTCTTGTAGTCGACGATCCGCACCTCACCGGTCGGCGCCACATCCACCCGGTCGATGATCCCGCGCAGCCGCAGCCCCGACTCCAGCTCCGCCTCCACGAACAGCTCACGCTCGGCCGGCTCCAGCCTGCTCGGATCCTCCAGCGTGAACCAGCGCTCCACCAGCTGCTCCGCCTCACCCAGCCAGCGCGCCAGCCGCTCCCCGTCCGGGTCGTCGGCGAACAGCTCCTCGACCTCCGGCCTGGTCTGGCGCAACCGCTGCCACTGGCCGGAGATCAGCGACTTGGCCCGGGGCGCGGTGCGCTCCTGTGCCGGGGCGTCGAAGAGCCGCTCCAGGACCGCATGCACCAAGGTGCCTCTGGTCGCCGCCTCGCTGGGCTTCTCCGGCAGCCGGTCGATCACCCGGAACCGATACAGCAGGGGACACTGCATGAAGTCGCCGGCACGCGAGGGCGAGAGCGAGGTCGGCGGTATGACGACGGGCTCGGCGGCGACAGCCGTGGCCGTCGCTGCCGTCACTGCCGTCGCCGTCGTAGGCTCGGCCACGACCGACGGATCCGTCCGGGTCCCGGCCGTACCGCCGCTGTGGGCCTGCGCCGCGCCCTCGGTGCTGGTGTCCATACCCACAGACCATACGGCCCACCACTGACAGTGACGCACCCCGCGGCCGCAACCCCTGCCACGGCAAGGGAAACAGAGGGGGTGCCGGGGCGGAACGCATCCCGACGGCCGCATACCATCGACCCGAGACCCTTCCGCCCGGCAGGCGCGGGAGACGCTTCAAAACGAGGGGACACCGTGGACGAGAGCGGCGGGAGCGGGCAGCCGCGGTCGGGCACCGACGAAACGGCCGAACAGCAAACGGACCGTACGGCCCCGACCACCGACCCCACACGCCCCGACGCGACCCGGCGGACAACCGACGCGCCCACCGAACCGCCCGAGGCCCAGACGCCCCCGGCGGAGCGCGCGGAAACCGACCCGGCCGACGCCGAACCCGACTCGGCCCGCCCCGCCGACGACCACCCGGCACCCACCTCTCACCCCGCCCCAGCCCACCGCCACCTCGCCCACACCGGCACCGGCCCCGAGAAGGGCCCCGCCCCGCAGCGTCCGGAGCCCAGAGGCGGGCTGCTGATGGGGCGGCCGTTCGGTGTGCCCGTGTACGTCGCCCCGAGCTGGTTCCTGGTCGCCGCCCTGATCACCTGGGTGTTCGGCGGGCAACTGGAGCGTGTACTGCCCGAGCTCGGCGCGGCCCGCTATCTGGTCTCCCTCTTCTTCGCGGTCGCCTTCTACGCCTCCGTGCTCGTACACGAACTCGCCCACACCGTCGCCGCCCTCCGCTTCAAGCTCCCGGTCCGCCGCATCCAGCTCCAGTTCTTCGGCGGCGTCTCCGAGATCGAGAAGGAAGCCGAGACCCCCGGCCGGGAATTCGTGCTCGCCTTCGTCGGCCCCCTGCTCTCCCTCGTCCTCGCCGGCCTCTTCTACCTCGCCCTGCAGCCCGTCGAGCCCGGCACGGTCCCCGGCGTCCTGCTGGCCGGCCTGATGATCTCCAACCTGATCGTCGCCGCCTTCAACCTCCTGCCCGGCCTGCCCCTCGACGGCGGCCGCATGCTCCGCGCCGTCGTCTGGAAAATCACCGGCAAGCCCATGAGCGGCACCATCGCCGCCGCTTGGGTCGGCCGCGCCCTCGCCGTCGCCGTCCTGATCGGCCTCCCGCTGCTCACCCAGTCCGGCGCCCTCGGCACCGAAGCCGTCGACAACGTCGGCATGGACACCGTCATGGACGCCCTGCTCGCCGCGATCCTCGCCGCCATCATCTGGACCGGCGCCGGAAACAGCCTGCGCGTCGCCCGCCTGCGCGAACACCTCCCCGAACTACGCGCCCGCACCCTCACCCGCCGCGCCGTGCCCGTGGAATCCGACACACCCCTCTCGGAGGCCCTGCGCCGCGCCAACGCCGCCGGCGCCCGCGCACTCGTCGTCGTCGACGCCGACGGCAACCCCGTCTCACTCGTCCGCGAAGCCGCCATCGTCGGCGTACCCGAACACCGCCGCCCCTGGGTCGCCGTCAGCGGCCTCGCCCAGGAGCTCACCGACGGCATGCGCGTCTCCGCCGAGTTGGCCGGCGAAGACCTCCTGGAGGTACTGCGCGCCACCCCCGCCACCGAGTACCTGGTCGTCGAGGAGACCGGCGAAATCTACGGCGTCCTGTCCGCCGCCGACGTCGAGCGCGCCTTCGTCAAAGCCATGGCCAGGCCCTCGTAGCACCCGGCGGCCCGTGGTCGGCGCCCACCAGAAACGCCGGTAGGCTGGTCACATGTCCGAACCGACCGGTGCCGCCCGCAGGCGCGGGCCCTTCAAGGTCGGGGACCAGGTACAGCTGACCGACCCCAAGGGCCGCCACTACACGTTCACGCTCGAAGCCGGGAAGAACTTCCACACCCACAAGGGTTCCTTCCCGCACGACGAACTGATCGGCGCCCCCGAGGGCAGCGTTGTCCGCACCACCGGGAACGTCGCCTACCTCGCGCTGCGCCCCCTGCTCCCCGACTACGTCCTGTCCATGCCCCGCGGGGCAGCCGTCGTCTACCCCAAGGACGCAGGTCAGATCCTCGCCTTCGCCGACATCTTCCCCGGCGCACGCGTCGTCGAGGCCGGCGTCGGCTCCGGCTCGCTCAGCAGCTTCCTGCTGCGCGCCATCGGCGACCAGGGCATGCTGCACAGCTACGAGCGCCGCGCCGACTTCGCCGAGATCGCGCAGGCGAACGTGGAACGCTACTTCGGCGGCCCGCACCCCGCCTGGCAGCTCACCGTCGGCGACCTCCAGGACAACCTCAGCGACACCGACGTCGACCGCGTCATCCTCGACATGCTCGCCCCCTGGGAGTGCCTCGAAGCCGTCTCCAAGGCGCTCGTCCCGGGCGGCATCCTGTGCTGCTACGTCGCCACCACCACCCAGCTCGCCCGGACCGTCGAGTCCATCCGCGAAATCGGCTGCTTCAACGAGCCGACCTCCTGGGAGACGATGATCCGCAACTGGCACATCGAGGGCCTGGCCGTCCGCCCCGACCACCGGATGATCGGCCACACCGGCTTCCTGCTCACCGCCCGCCGCCTCGCCGACGGCGTCGAACCGCCCATGCGCCGCCGCCGGCCCGCCAAGGGCGCCTACGGCGAGGACTACTCCGGCCCCAACGCCGACGGAGGCATCGGCCGCTGAGGCAGCCCCCTGCCGCACACAACGTCACCGCGCCGTGGCCGAGTTCCCGCAACCCGCCGGGAACTCGGCCACGGCGCTTTCCCGTTGACCCCGCACCGAAGGGCTGCCTCGCCAAGACACCACCGGCACAAGGGCCGACCCCCGCCGTTCCCCCGCACTGTGACGTGTGGCACCATGCTGGCCACCCCCACCGGCACAGCCCTCACAGGAGACACTCCTAGTGCAGCAATCCGCCGTCCCGGAACTGGCACACACCCACACCCGCCCGATCCACTGGCTTGCCACCGCCACCGCTGTCGCCGGTGTCGTGGCCCTCTCCTCGCTCCTGCAGCCGGACTCCGCGACCGCCGCCCAGACGCCGTCCCAGGGAACCCGGTCCGCACCCGTCGCCGCACCACCCGCCCCCGAGGGCGTCGACTTCCCCCTCGAATGCGGCCCCGTACAGGCCGTGGTGGAACAGAAGGCCTCCGGTGACCTCGACGGCGACGGCCGGCCCGAGACGGTCGCCGTGGTGCACTGCGACGCCGGCATCAGCACACCGCCCGACGGCGTGTACGTGCTCACCCAGGGCGACGGTGCGTCACAGCCCCGCATCGTGGCGACCCTCGTCGACCCCAAGGACCGGTTCACCGTCAGTGACTTCGCCGTTCGCGACGGAGCGGTGCTGGCGACCCTGCTCGGCTACTCCTCCTCCGACGTACCGACATGTTGTCCGGACACGAAGGAGAACGCTAAGTGGCAGTGGAAGAACGGTGCGTTCGTCCGCTCGTCACCCGCCGACGCCCGAAGCGTCTGACGCCCGCAACCGACGCGTGTGAGAAATCCTACAGTCGTAACCCACCGTACGGATTTGGTCACTCTGCGTCCGGCCCGTACACCTCCGCGCTGTCCGAAACTCGACGTACATGGATGCACTCACCCGGACACTCCTTCACCGAGTCGATCACATCCGTGAGAAGCGGCAGCGGTACGGGCGTTGTGGCCCCCACCGCCTGCAACAACTGGTCATCCGCGCCCTTCACATAGGCCAGACCATCGATGTCCAGCTCGAACACCTCGGGCGCGTACTGGGCGCAGATGCCGTCACCGGTGCACAGATCCTGGTCGATCCAGACCTCCAGCGCCTCGCCGTCGACTCCGGCCTCCTGCTGCACGGTCACCTCTCCTGCCGTTTCTGTGTCGAGCCGTACGGGAATCCGGCCAGCTCTGACGGGTGTTGAACGGTTCGACACTACCTGCGCCCGCTTTCTCCTCGCGTTCCCTGGGTATTCCCCTGGCGTGAGGGAGAGCGCAAGGGTGAAGATCGGACACACCCCGACCGTCTTTGTGATCTAGGGGTTTCAATCGACACCCACCCAGGTAGGGTCTGGAAGCGTCCAGCTCCCCTTGGAGGAGGTGAGGACCGTGGCAGCCCACGACGACGACATGAACCGCGGCATCCGCCCGGGACGCGGGTCCGAAGACCCGGCCGGGCAGATTGCCTACCTTGAGCAGGAGATCGCCGTCCTGCGACGCAAGCTCGCCGACTCTCCGCGACACACGAGAATTCTCGAAGAGCGGATCGTCGAGCTGCAGACCAACCTGGCTGGCGTGTCCGCACAGAACGAGCGACTCGCCAACACGCTCCGTGAGGCCCGCGACCAGATCGTGGCCCTCAAGGAAGAAGTCGACCGGCTCGCACAGCCACCGGCCGGCTTCGGAGTCTTCCTGCAGGCGAACGAGGACGGCACCGCCGACATCTTCACCGGCGGCCGCAAACTCCGCGTGAACGTCAGCCCCAGCGTCGAACTCGACGACCTGCGGCGCGGCCAGGAAGTAATGCTCAACGAAGCGCTCAACGTGGTCGACGCCATGGAGTTCGAGCGCGTCGGGGACATCGTCACCCTCAAGGAGATCCTCGAGGACGGCGAACGCGCCCTGGTGCTCGGGCACACCGACGAGGAACGGGTGGTACGGCTCGCCGAGCCGCTGCTGGACGTCACCATCCGCGCCGGCGACGCCCTGCTGCTCGAACCCCGCTCCGGCTACGTCTACGAGGTCGTCCCCAAGAGCGAGGTCGAAGAACTCGTCCTCGAAGAAGTCCCCGACATCGGCTACGACCAGATCGGTGGCCTCGGCAACCAGATCGAAGCCATCCGCGACGCGGTCGAGCTCCCGTACCTCTACCCCGACCTGTTCAAGGAGCACGAACTGCGCCCACCCAAGGGCGTCCTGCTCTACGGACCCCCCGGATGCGGCAAGACACTCATCGCCAAGGCCGTCGCCAACTCACTGGCCAAAAAGGTCGCCGAAGTCACCGGCCAGGCCGCCGGCAAGAGCTTCTTCCTCAACATCAAGGGCCCCGAGCTCCTGAACAAGTACGTCGGAGAGACCGAACGGCAGATCCGCCTCGTCTTCCAGCGCGCCCGTGAAAAGGCCAGCGAAGGCACCCCCGTGATCGTCTTCTTCGACGAGATGGAATCCCTCTTCCGCACCCGCGGCTCCGGCGTCAGCTCCGACGTGGAGAACACCATCGTCCCGCAGCTGCTCGCCGAGATCGACGGCGTCGAAGGCCTGCAGAACGTGGTCGTGATCGGCGCCTCCAACCGCGAGGACATGATCGACCCGGCCATCCTGCGCCCCGGCCGACTCGACGTGAAGATCAAGATCGAGCGCCCGGACGCCGAAGCGGCCAAGGACATCTTCGGCAAGTACCTCACCGAGCGCCTCCCGCTTCACTCCGAGGATCTCGGGGAACACGGTGGCGACAAGGACGCATGCGTCCAGGCCATGATCCAGACGGCCGTGGAACACATGTACGCCGAAACCGAGGAAAACCGCTTCCTGGAAGTCACCTACGCCAACGGCGACAAGGAAGTCCTCTACTTCAAGGACTTCAATTCCGGCGCCATGATCGAAAACATCGTGGGCCGCGCCAAGAAAATGGCGATCAAGGACTTCCTCGAACACAACCAGAAGGGCCTCCGCGTCTCCCACCTCCTCCAGGCCTGCGTGGACGAGTTCAAGGAGAACGAGGACCTGCCCAACACCACCAACCCGGACGACTGGGCCCGCATCTCCGGGAAGAAGGGCGAACGGATCGTCTACATCCGTACCCTCATCACCGGAAAGCAGGGCGCAGACACCGGACGCTCCATCGACACGGTGGCAAACACCGGACAGTACCTGTAAAAGACAGGGCGGCTGCGGGTGCCCTCTCCGGGTATCCGCAGCCGACTGCTTTCCGGGCCACGGCTGGAGCAAGGCTAATGACGCAAATGATCTCCCCACCAGCGCGGAGGCGTTCTAGGCTCGTCGGTACCGCCGAGTCGCGCAGTGCGGGGACGGGCACCGCACACGCAACCCAGCGCCAGCGGTATCTGAGCGGCGCCCACGACCGAGGGAGCCGCCGGGCAAGGAGGGCCGCATGACCGTACGGCGAGTAATGGGCATCGAGACGGAGTACGGGATCTCCGTCCCCGGCCACCCCAACGCCAATGCCATGCTCACCTCATCCCAGATCGTCAACGCCTACGCGGCGGCGATGCACCGGGCCCGCCGGGCCCGCTGGGACTTCGAGGAGGAGAACCCCCTGCGGGACGCCCGAGGCTTCGACCTCGCCCGCGAGGCCGCCGACGCCAGCCAGCTCACCGACGAGGACATCGGCCTGGCCAACGTCATCCTCACCAACGGCGCCCGGCTCTACGTCGACCATGCCCACCCCGAATACAGCGCCCCCGAGGTCACCAACCCCCGCGACGCCGTCCTCTGGGACAAGGCCGGCGAACGAATCATGGCCGAAGCCGCCGAACGCGCAGCACAGCTGCCCGGCGCCCAGCCCATCCACCTCTACAAGAACAACACCGACAACAAGGGCGCCTCCTACGGCACACACGAGAACTACCTGATGAAGCGGGAAACCCCCTTCTCGGACATCGTGCGCCACCTCACGCCCTTCTTCGTCTCCCGCCAGGTCTTCGCCGGAGCAGGCCGCGTCGGCATCGGCCAGGACGGCCACGAACACGGCTTCCAGCTCAGCCAGCGCGCGGACTACTTCGAAGTCGAGGTGGGCCTGGAAACCACCCTCAAACGTCCCATCATCAACACACGTGACGAGCCCCACGCCGACGCGGAGAAATACCGCCGCCTGCACGTGATCATCGGCGATGCGAACCTCTCCGAGATCTCCACCTACCTCAAGCTCGGCACGACGTCGCTGGTCCTGTCCATGATCGAGGACGGCTTCATCGCCGTGGACCTGGCGGTGGACCAGCCGGTCCGCACCCTCCACCAGGTCTCGCACGACCCGTCACTGAAGCGCCTGGTCACGCTCCGCAGCGGTCGCACACTCACCGCGGTCCAACTGCAGATGGAGTACTACGAGCTGTCCCGCAAATACGTGGAAGAGCGCTTCGGAGCCGACGCCGACGACCAGACCAAGGACATCCTGACCCGCTGGGAAGACACCCTCAACCGCCTGGAACGCGACCCCATGAGCCTCGCCGGCGAACTCGACTGGGTCGCCAAGCGAGAACTCATGGAGGGCTACCGACGCCGCGACAACCTCGACTGGGACGCCGCCCGGCTGCACCTCGTCGACCTCCAGTACGCCGACGTACGCCCCGAGAAGGGCCTCTACAACCGCCTCGTCGCCCGCGGCCGCATGAAGCGCCTCCTGGACGACGCAGGCGTCGAGCGGGCGATGGTCAAACCCCCGGAGGACACCCGCGCATACTTCCGCGGCCGCTGCCTGGAGCAGTACGCCGACGACGTCGCCGCGGCCTCCTGGGACTCGGTGATCTTCGACCTGCCGGGAAGGGACTCGCTCCAGCGCGTCCCAACCCTGGAACCGCTTCGCGGAACGCGTAATCACGTCAAGGAGCTCCTGGACCGCTGCCGCACCGCGGAAGACCTGGTCAGGGTCCTGTCCGGCGGGTGAGCAGGTTCTCGGACGGGGCCGGGCACACAGGGTGGAAATCCCGGCCCCAGGGAATCATCGAGGTGGTCCCCGTACGTTGTAGGAACTGCGGGGACATTGTCAGACCCGGCTTGTAGGGTCTGATCATGACCGATCGGCAGGAAAGCCGACCTGCCGACCATGTCGGGCGAACCGAGCGGGGTGAGGGATATGGCAACCAAGGACACCGGCGGCGGACAGCAGAAGGCCACGCGCTCTACCGAGGAGGTCGAGGAGCAGGCTGCGGAGGCGCAGGCTTCTGAGGACCTCAAGGAGCGGCAGGAGAAGCTGAGCGACGACGTGGACTCCGTCCTCGACGAGATCGATGACGTACTCGAGGAGAACGCCGAGGATTTCGTGCGCTCATTCGTGCAAAAAGGTGGTCAGTAAAGGGATTCGGGCCGCTTTTACCTTCGAATCGAAGGTTGCGGGGGATGAGGGTGGCTGGGGATCCGAACGCGAAGCAATGCACGGGCTGCAAGCGGGACTTGCCTCCTGAGGCATTTGCACGGGACAAGAACCGGCGCGATGGCCTTCAGGTGCGGTGCCGGGAGTGCGTGGCGGAGTACAGCGCCGCGCGCTCCCGGCGCCGCCGGGAAGCCATGGGTAAGCCGGTATGGGTGAAGGTGGACGTTCCGGCCGGGCACAAGCTCTGCCGGACGTGCGGTGAGGTCAAGCCGCACAGCGAGTGGCATCGCAACGCCACCGCATCCGATGGTCTGTCGACACGGTGCAAAGCGTGCCGGGCCATCCGGGGGCGGCAGGACCATCTGAAGCGGCAGTACGGAATCACTGAGGCCGAGCGCGACGAGTTGGTCGCCTCCCAAGGGGGCGTCTGCTGCATATGTTTGGCGGCCGTACCCGAGCATGTGGATCACTGCCATGAGACGGGTAGGGTCCGTGGCGTACTGTGCTTCAGCTGCAACGCTGCACTGGGGCAGTTCAAGGATCGGCCCGACGCCATAAGGCGGGCTGCCGCATACGTGGAAGGAATCGCGTGGAAGCCAACACTCGTAGCACCGGGCGTCTACCAGCTGCCTTCCTGACGCCTGGGTCCTCCTCGTTCATGGACTTCCTGTCCGAGCACCAGCCGGAGCTGCTGCCCGGCAACCGGCAACTGCCGCCCACCAAGGGTGTGATCGAGGCGCCGCACGGCACCACGATCGTGGCCGTGGCGTTCCCCGGTGGCGTGGTCCTCGCCGGTGACCGTCGGGCCACCATGGGCAACGTGATCGCGCAGCGGGACATCGAGAAGGTGTTCCCGGCGGACGAGTACTCGGCGGTCGGTATCGCCGGCACCGCCGGTATCGCCGTCGAGATGGTCAAGCTGTTCCAGTTGGAGCTGGAGCACTTCGAGAAGGTCGAGGGCGCTCAGCTGTCGCTGGAGGGTAAGGCGAACCGGCTGTCGACGATGATTCGGTCCAACCTGGGCATGGCCATGCAGGGACTGGCCGTGGTGCCGCTCTTCGCCGGTTATGACCTCGACCGGGAGAAGGGGCGGATCTTCTCCTACGACGTGACGGGCGGCCGCTCCGAGGAGACGGGCTTCGCGGCCACCGGCTCCGGCTCGATCTTTGCGCGCGGTGCCATGAAGAAGCTCTTCCGTGACGATCTGACCGAGGACGAGGCCACGACCCTGGTGGTGCAGGCCCTGTACGACGCGGCAGACGACGACTCGGCGACCGGTGGTCCCGATGTCGCCCGCCGGATCTACCCGATTGTCACCGTGATCACCGAGGACGGTTTCCGTCGGCTCACCGAGGACGAGGCTTCTCAGATCGCCCGTTCGGTGCTGGAGCGGCGGCTGGAGCTGCCCGACGGCCCGCGGGCCGCGCTGCTGTAGCCGTAGGCGGATCTTGTCCAGGGTGATGTCAGTGACTTCCACAGAAAGGGACGGATAACCGGTGTCGACGCCGTTCTATGTGTCACCTCAGCAGGCCATGGCCGACCGGGCGGAGTACGCCCGTAAGGGCATCGCCCGGGGCCGCAGCCTGGTCGTGCTGCAGTACTCCGACGGCATTGTGTTCGTCGGCGAGAATCCGTCCCGCGCGTTGCACAAGTTCAGCGAGATCTACGACCGGATCGGCTTTGCCGCGGCCGGCAAGTACAACGAGTACGAGAACCTGCGGATCGGCGGTGTGCGCTACGCCGACCTGCGGGGTTACACCTACGACCGTGACGATGTGACGGCTCGGGGTCTGGCCAACGTGTATGCGCAGACGCTGGGCACGATCTTCTCCAGTGCGGCCGAGAAGCCGTATGAGGTGGAGCTGGTTGTCGCGGAGGTCGGTGAGACGCCCGAGGGTGACCAGATCTACCGGCTGCCGCACGACGGTTCGATCGTGGACGAGCACGGTTCGGTTGCGGTCGGCGGCAATGCCGAGCAGATCAGCAGCTATCTGGATCAGCGTCATCAGGACGGCATGACGTTGGCCGAGGCGCTCAAGCTGGCCGTGCAGGCCCTGTCCCGTGACACCAACGGCACCCAGCGGGAGATTCCCGCCGAGCGTCTGGAGGTGGCGGTGCTGGACCGTACGCGTCCGCAGAAGCGGAAGTTCCGGCGGATCACCGGTCGGCAGCTCGCCCGGTTGCTGGAGGCGGACGGCGCGGCGTCGGCGGCGGATGCCGAGGAGTCCGAGGACGAGTGACGCGCAGTCCACTTGTGTGGGCCCCGGCCGGTGTCGGCCGGGGCCCATATGCGTCTCAGTGGGCCGGTGGTGGCGCCGTGGAGCCCCGTACGACCAACTGGACGGGAATGTCTCCCTCGGTGGGCTCGCGGCCCTCCAGGACCGCCAGCAGGGCCTGCATGCCTCGCTCGCCGAACAGTTCGGCGTCCAGGCGTACGGTCGTCAGTTCGGGGTCGATGGCGGTGGCCAGGGCGAGGTCGTCGAGGCCGGTGACGGAGATGTCGTCGGGGATGCGCAGGCCGAGGCGTCGGATCGCTTTGTAGGCGCCGGCGGCCAGTTTGTCGTCGTCGCAGATGACCGCGGTGGCGGGGTGGCGCCTGAGGGCGGTCTCGGCGGCGGTCAGGGCGCCCTGGATGGAGATGGGGGCGCGGGCCGTGTGCACGGTCGTGCCCGGAACGGCGGCGATGCGGGCGGCTAGTTCCCGGGCGCGCACCTCGAAGGTCCAGGAGGGGACGTCGGCCGCGAGGTGCAGGAAGGTGCGGTGGCCGAGGCCGAGCAGGTGCTCGGTGACCTGGCGGATGCCGTCGGTGATGTCGAGGTTGACGGTTGCCGCGCCGAGGCTGCCTTCGGGGTCGCTGTCGAGCATGACGAGGGGTAGCTGGTCGCCGCGGATGGCGGTGAGGGCGTCTGCGGCCATGGAGGAGGCGATGACGCCGTCGAGGGCGGCCTGTGCGGATGCGAAGGGGTCTCTGGCGGGGCCGATGCCTTCGGGGGAGGGGTAGAGGACGACGCCGAAGCCGTGTTCGGCGGCGACGCGGGCGGCGCCGGTGTAGACGCCGGCGAAGAATTCGGTGGTGAGGGCGGGGACGACGAGCAGGACGGTGCGGGTGTGGCCGAGGCGTAGGTTGCGGGCGGCGAGGTTGGGCCGGTAGCCGAGTTCGCGTGCGGCTTCGCGTACGCGTTGTGCGGTTGCTTCCGAGACGCGGCCGCGCCATTTGTCGCCGAGGACGAGGGAGACGGCGGCTTGGGAGACGCCGGCGGCTTGGGCGACGTCCCGGCTGGTGGGGCGGGTGCCGGCTCGTGCCACCTGTGGGTGCTCCTTCGTCGGGGCTTGGTCCGGGTTCGGCCTGGACGTGTGGACAGCGCTCATGGTACGTATGACGGACGAAGTTATACGTAAAACCTGGGTCGGAAGGGCGGGGACATGGCCACGGGATACCTGGAGATCCTCAGGGCGAGGCATGCCGCCCGGCTGCTGGTCGGCACGCTGGTGGGGCGGCTGCCCAATGCCACCGCCGCGATCGCGATCGTGCTGTTCATCCGTGCCGAGGGCGGCTCGTACAGCCTTGCCGGGGCGCTGGCGGCGGTCTACGGCGTCGCCAACGCGGTGGGTCAGCCTCTGCTCGGCCGGCTGGTGGACCTGTACGGGCAGCCGCGCGTCCAGCTGCCCGCGGCGCTCGCGTCCGCCCTCGCGATGGCCGTGTTCGCCTTCAGCGGCACCGAGGTGCTGCCGCTCTCCTACGTCGCCGTTGCGGGCGCCGGGCTGTTCACCCCGCCCCTGGAGGGCGGTCTGCGCGCGCTGTGGTCCTCTGTGCTGCGCAGGGAGGACCAGGTGCACACCGCGTACGCCATGGACGCGGTGGCGCAGGAAGTGATGTTCACGGTCGGCCCGCTGCTGGTGACTCTGTGCACGGCGCTGTGGTCGGCGCAGGCCGCGCTGCTTGTGCTGAACGTCGTCGGGGTGCTCGGTGCACTCTCCGTGGTCGTGTCGCCGCCCTCGCGCGCGTGGCGCTCGGCGCCGCGGGAGGCGCACTGGCTCGGTGCGCTGCGTTCACCGGGGCTGCTGGTGCTGCTGGCTGCGTTCCTTTTCGTCGGCGTGGCGCTCGGTTCCATCACGGTTGCCGCCGTGTCGTATGCGGACGACCATGGCGGGGATGCGGTGTACGGCTGGCTGATGGCGGCCCTGGGGCTCGGTGCGCTGGTCGGCGGTGCCGTGTACGGGGCGCGCCGGTGGGTGGGTGCTCCGGAGCGGCGACTGAGGCTGCTGGTCGGCCTTCTGGCGATGTGTTATCTGCCGCTGATGCTGATGCCGGGTCCGGTCGCCATGACGGCGCTGACGGCGCTCGCCGGTGTGTTCCTCGCGCCTGCCATCGCCTGCGCGTTCGTCATCGTCGACCGGCATGCGCCGAGCGGCACCGTCACGGAGGCGTTTTCCTGGCTTGTGACGACGTTCACGGTGGGTGCGTCGGTGGGAACCGGGCTGGCGGGGCCGGTGGTCGAGTGGGGCGGGGCGCTGTGGGGCTTTGCCGTGCCGGGTGCCGCGGGGGCCGTGTCTTTGCTGGTTCTGCTGGCCACGGGGCGGGTACTCGCAGCTCCTGCCAGGGCGGCGGTCGTTGCGGCCGCGTCGGAAAATGATCCAAATCGTGCTGCCGAACCCCGTTTCAGTTCAGGGGATCGGGCGTAATGTTCAGTCATGGACCGCCGCATTTTCGGGCTGGAGAACGAGTACGGCGTCACGTGCACGTTCAGGGGACAGCGCCGTCTGTCTCCTGACGAGGTGGCGCGGTACCTCTTCCGCCGTGTCGTGTCATGGGGCCGCAGCAGCAATGTCTTTCTGCGGAACGGTGCCCGCCTCTATCTCGACGTGGGCTCGCATCCGGAATACGCGACACCCGAATGTGACAACGTGATCGAACTGGTCACCCACGACAAGGCCGGCGAACGCATTCTCGAAGGACTCCTGGTGGACGCCGAACGACGCCTGCACGAGGAGGGAATCGCGGGCGACGTCTACCTGTTCAAGAACAACACGGACTCGGCCGGCAACTCCTACGGATGCCATGAGAACTATCTGGTGGCCCGGCACGGGGAGTTCTCGCGGCTCGCGGACATCCTGATTCCGTTCCTGGTCACGAGGCAGTTGCTGTGCGGCGCGGGCAAGGTGCTGCAGACTCCGCGGGGTGCCGTGTACTGCGTCAGTCAGCGTGCCGAGCACATCTGGGAGGGCGTCTCGTCGGCGACGACCCGTTCCCGGCCCATCATCAACACGCGTGACGAGCCGCACGCGGACGCGGAGCGCTACCGGCGGCTGCATGTCATCGTCGGTGACTCGAACATGTCCGAGACGACCATGCTGCTCAAGGTCGGCGCCACCGACCTGGTGCTGCGCATGATCGAGGCGGGCACGGTGATGCGCGACCTGACTCTGGAGAACCCGATCCGGGCGATCCGCGAGGTCAGTCATGACATCACCGGACGGCGCAAGGTGCGTCTGGCCAGCGGTCGGGAGGCCTCTGCGCTGGAGGTGCAGCGCGAGTACTACGAGAAGGCCGTGGACTTCTGCGAGCGGCGCGGCATCCGTACCGGCACCGTGGAGCGGGTGCTGGAGCTGTGGGGCCGTACGCTGGACGCGATCGAGGCCGAGGATCTGGACCGGATCGACACCGAGATCGACTGGGTCATGAAGTACAAGCTTCTGGAGCGGTACCGGGCCAAGCACAACATGACCATGTCGCACCCGCGGGTCGCGCAGATAGACCTCGCCTACCACGACATCCACCGGCGTCGTGGTCTGTACTACCTGCTGGAGAAGAAGGGCCAAGCGGCGCGGATCTGCAACGACTTGAAGATCTTCGAGGGTAAGTCGGTTCCGCCGCAGACCACTCGGGCCCGGCTGCGCGGCGACTTCATCCGGCGGGCGCAGGAGCAGCGCCGGGACTTCACCGTCGACTGGGTCCATCTCAAGCTCAACGACCAGGCTCAGCGCACGGTGTTGTGCAAGGATCCGTTCCGCTCGGTGGACGACCGGGTGGAGAAGCTCATCGCCGGTATGTGAGCCATTGGGTTTCGGCCTGATCGCCGGAACGCAACACGGGCGCCGTACGTTTTCCGTACGGCGCCCTTCTCACGCCGTAGAGTTGCGCGCACGCCATCAACAAGATCGACCGATTACGAGGCCCCCACCGTGCGCCGACGCTCACTTCTCATCGCGGTCCCCGCTGGACTGGTCACGCTCGCCGGATGCGGCGACGACGACGGCGGGGCCGACTCGGCCGAGGCCACCGACACCGCGTCGCCGTCGGCTCCCGCGACGTCCGCTGCGCCGCCGCCGAAGATCGTGGACGGTCCGCTGCCGGCCATCACCGCGGGGACGAAGTTCGACGAGAAGCCGACGGTGGCCAAGGGCAGCGGTGAGCCGTCCAAGAACCTTGCGGTGAAGACGGTCATCGCGGGCGGTGGCCAGACCGTCGCGGAGAACGACTACATCCAGGCCAACTACCTCGGCCAGATCTGGAACACCGCAAAGGTGTTCGACAACTCCTACGACCGCAAGACGCCGCTGGTCATCCAGCTCGCGCCGGGCGGCATCATCGACGGCTGGCGCTATGGGCTGACCGGCAAGAAGGCCGGCAGCCGTGTCCAGATGTCCGTGCCGCCCACCTGGGGCTACGGCGAGCAGGGCAACTCGCAGGCGGGCATCAAGGGCACCGACACGCTGGTCTTCGTCGTCGACATCCAGGCCACGTTCAACGCGAAGAGCTCCGCCAAGGGCACCCAGGTCGCGCAGGACAACGTGGACGTGCCGAAGGTCGGTACGAACACGGACGGCAAGGCGCCCTCCATCGAGATCCCCAAGGCCGACCCGCCGACGAAGCTCGTGGCGAACTACGTTCTCGAGGGCGACGGTGCGGAGGTCGGCGCCGAGGACAGTGTGCTCGTGCAGTACCGGGGCGTGTTCTGGGACGGCGGCAAGGAGTTCGACTCGACGTACGGCCGGAAGGCGCTGACCTCGTTCTCGCTCCAGCAGGTCGTCAAGGGCTGGGCGCAGGGCCTGACCGGCAAGAAGGTCGGCAGCCGCGTCCTCATCGTCATCCCGCCGGACCTGGGGTACGGGGACAACCCGCCGAGCGGCAGCGGCATCAAGAAGGACTCCACGCTGGTCTTCTCGGTGGACATCCTGGCCAAGATGTGAGCCGGGTCGGGGCCGCCGTGACCGGTCTTGACCGGCGGCCGACGAGGCGTGTTCGCCGGTGGGATGCAAGACTGTCCGAGTTGCCTTGTCGTACACCAGCAGGAGCGAGAGACGTGAGCATCGAGAAGCCCGAGATCGACTTCCCGGGCGGCGAGCCCCCGGCGGACCTCGAGATCAAGGACATCTGGGAGGGCGACGGGCCTCAGGCCAAGGCGGGCGACACCGTCTCCGTCCACTACGTGGGCGTGGCCTTCTCCACCGGCGAGGAGTTCGACGCGTCCTGGAACCGTGGCACGCCGCTGCAGTTCCAGCTCGGCGTCGGCCAGGTCATCGCCGGCTGGGACCAGGGCGTGCAGGGCATGAAGGTCGGTGGCCGCCGCCAGCTGACCATCCCGGCGCACCTCGCGTACGGTGACCGCGGTGCCGGTGGCGGCCGTATCGCCCCCGGTGAGACCCTGATCTTCGTCTGCGACCTGGTCGCCGTCTGATCGGACGTGATCAGCTGGGGTCCATGCCTGTTCGGGCATGGACCCTCGGCTTTTGCCGTGACACTCCGGAGCGGTACGGTCATCCGGCAGAAGCACCATAGGGAAGGGTGTCGATGGCCATTGCCAAGGCCGAGCGGCTGATGAACCTGGCGCTGTGTCTGCTCGGGACGCGGCGGCCGCTCAGCAAGCGCGAGCTTCGGGAGTCCATCGAGGCCTATCTCGAAGCGGGCAGCGACGACTCCTTCAACCGGATGTTCGAGCGGGACAAGGACGATCTGCGCGAGCTCGGGCTGGTCATCGAGACGGTGGAGAACCTCGACGGCGAGGTCGGCTACCTGGCCCGTCGGGACAGCAACCGGCTGCCGCCCATCACCCTCGACGCCGAGGAGGCCGCGGCCCTCGGGCTCGCCGCCAAGGTCTGGCAGCAGGCCAGGCTCGCGGGGGCGGCGAGCGGCGCACTGCAGAAGCTGCGTGCCGCCGGACTTCCCGAGGACGTCGACCCGTACGAGGCCCATGGCGCGCTGGAGCCGCGGATCCCCGTGCACGAGGCGGCGTTCGAGCCGCTGATGCTGGCCTGCCGCGACCGCCGCCCGGTCGCCTTCGAGTACCGCAAGGCCACCGCCGCCCGCCCCGAGGCCCGGCATGTCGAGCCGTGGGCGCTGGAGTGCTGGCGCGGGCACTGGTACCTGGCGGGCTGGGACCGGGATCGCGGTGCGGAGCGGGTCTTCCGGCTGTCCCGGATCACCGGCAAGGTGCGCACCCGCAGTGGCCGGTTCACCGCCGAGGTGCCCGATGTCGTCACCGTCCGGGAGACCGTCGCGAGCTGGGCGGGGGAGACCGCCGACCGCAGCGCGCTGATCCGGCTGCGCTCGGGTGCGGGGTACCCGCTGCGGGCGAGGGCCACCTCCGTGCGGGAACTCGGCGACGGCTGGGACGAGTTGGAAATTCCGTATGGCCATGGGCTGGATGCCTGGCTGGTGGAGTTCGGGCCGGACGTGGTGGTCGTGGAGCCCGCCGAGCTGCGGGCCGATGTCGTGGACCGGCTGCGTGCCGTGGCCAAGGGCTGAGGGGAAGCGGAAGAAGACAGTGGCCGGCAAACCGATCAGGCCCGCGAACGCCATCGACCAGACCCGGCGGATGCTCTCCCTGGTGACGTATCTGAAGGAGCGCCCCGGCGCCCGGATCGAGGACGTCGCCCGCGCCTTCGGCATCACCGAGGAGGAACTGGTCTCCGACCTCGACGTACTGCCCATGTGCGGCACCAGCTTCCGCGGCGGTGACCTGCTCGACATCGACACCGACGGCGAGCGGATCTGGTGGCACAACCCCGCCGCCCTCGGGGCGGAGGCGGCCGAGCCGCTGCGGCTGGCGGCCGACGAGGCGACCGCGCTGCTGGTGGCCGCCCGTGCCGTCTCCACCCTGCCCGGCCTGCGTGAGAGCGACCGGCAGGCGCTGCTGCGCGCCACCGCCAAGGTGGAGGCGGCGGCCGGTGAGGCGGCCGGTGCCAGCTCCCGGCTGTCGGTGACCTTCGAGTCGGAGGGCGGTGTGTTCGCGGACGTCGACCGGGCGATCTCGGAGCGCCGCCGGCTGTGGATCCGCTACTACTCGCCGGCCCGCGACGAGGTCACCGAGCGCGAGGTCGACCCGATCCGCCTGGTCAGCGTCGGCCACACCTATGTGGAGGGCTGGTGCTACCGCTCCGAGGCGCGCCGCACCTTCCGGCTCGACCGCGTCGCCGAGATCAGGGTCCTCGACGAGCCGTCCGCGCCGCCCGAGATCGAGCTGCGGGACCTGTCCGAAGGGTTGGTGCAGCCCGCGGCCGAGGACCCGGAGGTCGTGGTCGAGGTCGGCCCGGGCGGCCGCTGGGTCGCCGAGTACTACCCCCACGACAGTGCGGATGAGCTTGCGGACGGCGGGCTGCGTATCACCCTGCGCACCCCCGACCCGGCGTCGCTGCGCCGCCTCGCGCTGCGCCTCGGGCGCGACGGGCGCATCGTCGCCCCGCGGGAGCTGGCCGACAGCGCCCGGCAGGCGGCCCGCGAGGCCCTGGCGGCGTACGACGGGCTCGAGGCGCGGGCCACGGATCCGGGGCAGGCAGTACAACGGGCACACGACGGGCAGGAGCAGGGACTTTGAGCGAGTCGGCGGCGTCTGGGGTGCGGGGTATGTCGGTGGCGTCCGCGTTCGCGGGGATGAGAAGCGTGACTCCCGTGGTGTTCAGAGCCGGCTGCCCGGACTGCCGGGGCCGCTTCGAGCTCACCGCGAGCGCCCTGCGCCTGGCCATCGGCGCCACGAGCCGCACCACCTTCTACTCCTTCACCTGCCCCGAGTGCGGCGCGTCCGTGCGCAAGCCGGCCGGCGAGCGCATCGTCGAACTGCTCACCGGGGGCGGCGTCAGCACCCTGCGGCTGCACTCCACGGGGTAGCACCCTCTAGGCTCGGCGTCATGTTCTGGCCGATGTTCGCGGTGGGTGTGGGTTTCCTGGGTATTGCCGTTCTCGGCGTGCTCGCTGTCCGGGTGTTCGTGGAGGCGGAACGCCTCGGCAGGCAGGTGTCGGACTCCGCGCGCCGTATCAACCGGGCCGCGGAGGACCTGGAGCGCGCCGCCGTCAGCACGGCCCGGTCGGTGGACGCGCTGTGAGGCGGGTTGTGCGGCCCTGTGAGTCCTGTGCCTGATGCGCTTTGGGCGGCTTCGCCCTGTCAACTTCCCCCACCCGGCAGGTACCCTGCTGGTCACGGTTCGGAAAACGAGGCCCGGGCCGTGGACCGGGAGTACGCACAGGGATTGCCTCACGTTCACCCCTGAGCGTTACGATCGCTGCCAGCACGATCGTTCGGACAGTTGTCCGACCGGTCGGACAGCTCCCCACCCATCCGCCTCGGTGAGAAGGTAAAGACTTATGTTCGGAAGGCTCGGAGCCCCCGAGATCATTCTCATCCTCGTCGTCATCATCCTGCTGTTCGGCGCGAAGAAGCTTCCGGACATGGCCCGCTCGCTCGGCAAGTCCGCGCGCATCCTGAAGAGCGAGGCGAAGGCGATGAAGGACGACGGCAAGTCCTCCGCCCCGGCCGACCCGCCTCACACCGACGAGCAGCAGCCTCCGGCGCAGCGCATCATCCAGGCCGCACCCGGTGACGTGTCCAGCTCCCGCCCGGTCACCGAGCCGACGGACACGACCAAGCGCTGACGCAGGGCCGGTGACCTCCGGCCCGCCGCACGAGATGGGAACGTGGGTTGCTGAAGTCTGCCCGCAAGCAGGAGAAGGATCCCGAGGGGCGGATGCCCCTCGCGGAGCACCTTCGTGAGCTCCGCAACCGGCTCGCGAAGGCCTTGCTGGCGATCGTCCTCGTCACGGTCGTCGCTGCCTTCTTCTACAACGACATCATCAACTTCTTCACCGAGCCGATCCTCGACTCGGTCGGTTGCTCGCAGTCGTTCGAGGAGCTGGCGCGGGCATCCGCCGAGAATCAGGATCCGTGTGCGCAGATCACGATCAACGGTCTGCTCGCGCCGTTCACGCTGGCGCTGAAGGTGTCCCTGATGGCCGGCGTCGTACTCGCCTCGCCGGTCTGGCTGTACCAGCTGTGGGCCTTCGTCGCACCCGGTCTGCACAAGCACGAGAAGAAGTACGCCTACGCGTTCGTCGGCACCGGCTTCCCGCTCTTCCTCGGCGGCGCCTTCTTCGCGTACAAGGTGCTGCCCACCACTGCGAACGTGCTGATCGAGTTCACCCCGTTCGGCGTCGACAACCTGCTGCCGCTCGACGACCTGCTCGATCTCGTCACGCGCATGGTCATCGTCTTCGGCCTCTCCTTCGAGCTGCCGCTGCTGCTGGTCATGCTCAACTTCACCGGCGCGATCACCGGCAAGCGCATGCTCGGCTGGTGGCGCGCGATGATCATGGGCATCACGGTGTTCGCGGCGATCGCCACGCCCAGCACCGACCCGCTGACCATGATGGCGCTCGCCGGACCCATCTGGATCCTGTACTTCGGCGCCGTGTTCGTCTCTCTCGTCAACGACCGGCGCAGGCGCCGCCGCGAGGCCATGGGTCCCGCCGACGACGAGGCCTCCGATCTGGACCTCACGCCCGAGGACATCGGCGAGGTCGAGACCGTCAGCGCGAGCCGCGCCCTGCCCGAGCAGGCGAGCAAGGACCGGGTCAACGGATACGACGACGTCACCTGAAGCAACGGTTATGACGACGTGACCTGAAGATCGGCGAGCACCTCGTAGGGTCACTGGCGTGACCAGCGAGATCACCCTCTTCGTCAACCCCACCGCGGGCCGCGGCCGGGGCGCCCGCGCGGCGCAGCCGGCCGCTTCCGCTTTCCAGGCGGCCGGATTCTCGGTGCGTACGGTCATCGGGCAGAACGCCGTCGACGCCCTCGCACGCGCGCGTGCCGCCGTCGCGGACGGCACCGGTGCCCTCGTCGCCGTCGGCGGCGACGGCATGGCGAACCTGGCCCTGCAGGCCGTCGCCGGCACCCGCACCCCGCTCGGCCTGGTCGCCGTCGGCACCGGCAACGACTTCGCCCGCACCCTCGGCCTGCCCGTGCGCGACCCGGCCGCCGCGGCCCGGGTGATCGCCGAGGGACTCAAGGGCGCCCGCGTGCGGGACATCGACCTCGGCCGGGCCGGCCACCACTGGTTCGGCACGGTCCTCGCCTCCGGTTTCGACTCCCGCGTCAACGACCGCGGCAACCGGATGCGGTGGCCCGTCGGCCGTTTCAAGTACGACCTCGCGATCCTCGCCGAACTGGCCGCCTTCCGGCCGTTGCCGTACCGGATCACCCTCGACGACGGAGCGGTCCGCGAGATCGAGGCGACCCTCGTGGCGGTCGGCAACGGATCGTCGTACGGCGGCGGCCTGCGGATCTGTCCCGGCGCCGACGTCACCGACGGGCTGTTCGACGTCACGATCGTCGGGGACTGCAGCCGTACGACCCTGCTGCGGGTGTTCCCGTCGGTGTACCGGGGCGGGCACGTCGGCCACCCCAAGGTCACCGTGCACCGGGCGGCGCGGGTCGAGCTCGCCGCCGAGGGGATCACGGGGTACGCGGACGGCGAGCCGCTCGGACCGCTGCCGCTGACCGTGGAGTGCACCCCCGGGGCCGTCCGGATCGTGGGCCCCTGAGCTGCGGGTATCGCCGGAGTCACAGGGGCGGATCCGGATAATGATCGTCCCGTTGTCAGTGGCGCCCGGTACGCTCGAAAGCACGATGACAGAGGACCTCTCACCGGCCGAGCGGTACGCGGCGGCGCGTCAGCGTGCCGCCGCGCAGGCCACCGCGCTCGCGTCCTTCCGCGAGATGTACGACTTCGGCCTCGACCCCTTCCAGATCGAGGCCTGCCAGGCACTCGAGGCGGGGAAGGGCGTGCTCGTGGCCGCGCCCACCGGCTCGGGCAAGACGATCGTCGGCGAGTTCGCCGTCCACCTCGCCCTGATGCAGGGCCGGAAGTGCTTCTACACGACACCCATCAAGGCGCTGTCGAACCAGAAGTACTCCGACCTGTGCCGCCGCTACGGGGACGGCATGGTCGGCCTCCTCACCGGCGACAACAGCATCAACCCCGACGCCCCGGTGGTCGTGATGACCACCGAGGTGCTGCGGAACATGCTGTACGCGGGCTCGCAGACCCTCCTCGGTCTCGGCTATGTGGTCATGGACGAGGTGCACTACCTCTCCGACCGGTTCCGGGGCGCCGTATGGGAAGAAGTGATCATTCACCTTCCCGAGTCGGTGACGTTGGTGTCCCTGTCCGCGACCGTGTCGAACGCCGAGGAGTTCGGCGACTGGCTCGACACCGTCCGCGGCGACACCGAGGTGATCGTCGCCGAACACCGTCCCGTGCCGCTGTTCCAGCATGTGCTCGCCGGGCGGCGGATGTACGACCTGTTCGAGGAGGGCGAGGGCCAGAAGAAGGCCGTCAACCCCGACCTGACGCGGATGGCCCGCATGGAGGCGAGCCGGCCGTCGTTCCAGGACCGCAGACGAGGCCGCGCGATGCGCGACGCCGACCGTGAGCGGGAGCGGCGGCAGCGGTCGCGGGTGTGGACACCGAGCCGGCCCGAGGTGATCGAGCGGCTGGACGCCGAGGGGCTGCTGCCCGCGATCACGTTCATCTTCAGCCGGGCCGCCTGCGAGGCCGCCGTCCAGCAGTGCCTGTACGCGGGACTGCGGCTGAACGACGAAGAGGCGCGTGGACGGGTGCGGGCGCTGGTGGAGGAACGCACGGCCTCCATCCCCACCGAGGACCTGCACGTGCTCGGGTACTACGAGTGGCTCGAGGGCCTGGAGCGCGGTATAGCCGCCCACCACGCGGGCATGCTGCCGACCTTCAAGGAGGTCGTCGAGGAACTGTTCGTCCGGGGCCTGGTGAAGGCGGTCTTCGCGACCGAGACCCTCGCGCTCGGCATCAACATGCCCGCGCGTTCGGTGGTGCTGGAGAAGCTCGTCAAGTGGAACGGCGAGCAGCACGCCGACATCACCCCCGGTGAGTACACGCAGCTGACGGGGCGTGCGGGGCGGCGCGGCATCGACGTCGAGGGCCATGCCGTGGTGCTGTGGCAGCGCGGGATGAGCCCCGAGCACCTGGCGGGACTGGCCGGGACGCGTACATATCCGCTGCGGTCCAGCTTCAAGCCGTCGTACAACATGGCGGTCAACCTCGTCGAGCAGTTCGGGCGGCATCGCTCGCGTGAGCTGCTGGAGACCTCCTTCGCGCAGTTCCAGGCCGACAAGTCGGTCGTCGGGATCTCGCGGCAGGTGCAGCGCAACGAGGAAGGGCTTCAGGGCTACAAGCAGTCCATGACCTGCCACCTCGGTGACTTCGAGGAGTACGCGCGACTGCGGCGGGAACTGAAGGACCGCGAGACCGAGTTGGCCCGGCAGGGCGCGGCGCAGCGGCGGGCCGAGGCCGCCGTCGCCCTGGAGAAGCTGAAGCCCGGTGACGTCATCCATGTGCCGACCGGCAAGTACGCGGGGCTGGCGCTGGTGCTGGATCCGGGGCTGCCGGCCGGGCGGTCCAACGGGCATCGCGGCCTGGAGTACCACGACGGGCCCCGCCCGCTCGTGCTGACCGCCGAGCGGCAGGTCAAGCGGCTCGCGTCGATCGACTTCCCGGTGCCGGTGGAGGCGCTCGAGCGGATGCGGATCCCGAAGTCGTTCAACCCGCGTTCCCCGCAGTCCCGTCGGGACCTCGCGTCCGCGCTGCGCACCAAGGCCGGGCACATCCCGCCGGAGCGGCACCGCAAGAAGCGGTCCCAGGCCGTGGACGACCGGGAGATCGCCCGGCTGCGGACGGCGATCCGGGCGCACCCCTGCCATGGGTGCAACGACCGCGAGGACCATGCACGTTGGGCCGAGCGGTACCACCGGCTGCTGCGGGACACCTCGCAGCTGGAGCGGCGGATCGAGGGACGTACGAACACGATCGCGCGGACCTTCGACCGGATCGTGGCGCTGCTGACCGAGCTGGACTATCTGCGCCACGACGAGGTGACCGAGCACGGCAAGCGGCTGGCCCGGCTCTACGGCGAACTGGATCTGCTGGCGAGCGAGTGCCTGCGGGCCGGCGTCTGGGAAGGGCTCGCGCCCGCCGAACTGGCCGCCTGCGTCTCGGCGTTGGTGTACGAGGCGCGCGTCGGTGACGACGCGATGGCACCCAAGCTGCCGTCGGGCCAGGCCAAGGCCGCGCTGGGTGAGATGGTGCGGATCTGGGGGCGGCTGGATGCGCTCGAGGAGGAGTTCCGGATCAACCAGACCGAGGGGGTCGGGCAGCGTGAGCCGGACCTCGGGTTCGCCTGGGCCGCGTACATGTGGGCGTCCGGGAAGAGCCTGGACGAGGTACTGCGGGAGGCGGAGATGCCGGCGGGGGACTTCGTGCGGTGGTGCAAGCAGGTGATTGATGTGCTGGGGCAGATTCAGGTGGCGGCGCCTGAGGGGTCTTCGGTGCGGAAGAGTGCGCGTAAGGCCGTTGACGGGTTGCTGCGGGGGGTTGTGGCCTACTCGTCGGTGGGGTGAGGGTTGCTTGGCGGGTGCGGGTGGTTTGTGGCTGGTCGCGCCCACGCGGCGGAGCCGCATATCGATACAGCCCCGCGCCCCTAAGGGCGTTGTCCTGCTCGGCGATTCAGGTATGAGCGCCAACTGCCGTATGACGTGATGTCCGCAGCGTCCGTGAGCGCATCTGGCTCGCACAGGAAGCCGGGGGCTCGGGTGCCGTCTGCCAGTTCGACGCTGCCCAGGGTCATCGGGCGGGGGAGT
Organism: Streptomyces sp. NPDC127197; assembly: GCF_042672405.1. NCBI lineage: Bacteria > Bacillati > Actinomycetota > Actinomycetes > Kitasatosporales > Streptomycetaceae > Streptomyces > Streptomyces sp. NPDC127197. The sequence goes on from NZ_JBHXVG010000003.1 coordinate 216,863, forward strand.
GCGGTCAGCAAGCGGCCGAGGCCCTCCGCCGGGAGACGCCACACCTCCGTCTCGATGGCCGCGCCGCCCTCGCCGACGTGGACCAGGCCCGGCTTGGGTGGGGTCGTCGACAGGGCGTGGAGGCGGTACGCCGGGGCCGTGGTCGTCGTGTGGTCAAGGCGGGCGCCAAGAGACAACAGCTGAGGGTTCAACGGCTGGCCCGTCAGGTGCGCTCCCACCACCGCCAGCCGGGTCTCCGGCTGGAGCAGCGCCGCGATTCTCGCCAGCCGTTCGTCCGTGAACGCCCGGCCGATCAGCATCACGCCGAAGGGCAGGCCGTTCACCTCGCCCGCCGGGGCGGCCACCGCGGCCAGGTCGAAGAGGTTGGTGGAGTTGGTGAAGCGGCCCAGACGGGCGTTGGCGGCCAGGGGGTTCGCGGCCACCTCGGCGAGGGTGGGGTGGCCCGGTGTGGTGGGCAGGAGCAGGGCGTCCGCGTCGGCCAGTTCGGCCAGGGCTCGGGCGTGGAGGGTCGCCAGGCGGGCCTGGTCGGCGAAGAGTCGGTGGGCCGGGATGTCGCGGGCCCGGGTGATGATGCCGGTGACGGTGGGGTCCAGGCCCTCGCCGCCTTCTGACATCAACTTGTCGATAAAGGGTCCCACCGCGGTGTACCGCTCGGCCACGAACGCGCCCTGGTAGAGCATGGCAGCGGCCTCGGTGAAAGGCGTGAGGTCGATCGGGCGGAGCTGCGCTCCCGCCGTGGCGAGCTGCTCGACCGCCGCCTCGTAGCTCTGCGCCCAGCCTTCGTCCAGGTCGCCCAGGTCGGAGGGGATCGCCACCCGCCAGGGGCCGGGGGTGCGCTGGGGGAGGGGCGGGAGCTCGCGGGCCGGTGGGGACGTCATGAAGGTCAGCGCCTGCTCGGCCTCCGGGAGGGTGCGGGCGAAGACCGTGACGCAGTCCAGGGAGGCGCAGGCCGGGACGACGCCGGTCGTCGGGACCAGGCCGCGGGTCGGTTTCAGGCCGACGATGCCGTTGAAGGCGGCCGGGACCCGGCCGGAGCCCGCCGTGTCGGTGCCGAGGGCCAGGTCGACGAGGCCGAGGGCCACCGCGACGGCCGAGCCGGAGCTGGAGCCGCCGCTGATCCTGGCCGGGTCGTGGGCGCCTCGTACCGCGCCGTAGGGGGAGCGCGTGCCGACCAGGCCCGTCGCGAACTGGTCCAGGTTCGTGGTGCCGAGGACGAGCGCGCCGGCCGCGCGCAGCCGGGCGACGACCGGCGCGTCCTGCACGGGGTGGTAGGCGTACGCCGGGCAGCCCGCCGTGGTGGGCAGGCCGGCGACGTCGATGTTGCCCTTGACGGCGAGGAGGCGTCCGGCGAGGGGGAGCCGTTCGCCGGCGGAGATGCGTGCGTCCAGGGCCTTCGCCTCCGCCTCGGCCTCCGCCTGCGGGCGCAGGTCGATCCAGATCTCGGGGCGGTCGACGGCCTCGATGCGTGCGTAGGCGGAACGGACGCGGGCCACGGTGGTGGACATCTTGCTCCTCGGGGTGTTCAGCTCGTGGCCGGAGCCAGGACGACCAGTGCCGTGCCCGCCTCCACCTGGTCGCCGGGGCGGGCCAGGATCTCCGCCACCACGCCGTCCATCGGGGCCGGCACACGGGACTCCATCTTCATGGTCTCCAGGGCGAGCAGCGGCTGGCCGGCCGTCACCGCGTCGCCCGGCCGCACGTGCAACTGCCAGACCGAGGCGGCGAATTCGGCCTCGATCAGGCGCCCGCCCGGCGGCACGATCACTTCGGCCGGTGGAGCAGCCGGGGCGGACGCGGCCTGAGCGCGGGTGAACTCGCCCGCCGCCTCCCACGCCTCCCGCTCCGCCGCGAAGGCGGCCTGCTGCCGGGACCGGAACGCGGCGATGGACTCGGCGTTCTCGGTCAGGAAGGCCTGGTACCCGGCGAGTGAGAACATGCCCTCCTCGATGCGGGGCACAAAGCGGCCGGACGTGATGTCCGCGCGCAGCTCGAGGAGTTCGTCCGCGTCCACCGGATACCACCTGATGCGGTCGAAGAAGCGCAGCAGCCACGGTGAACCCGGCTCGAACGCGCCGCGCTGCTGCCAGGGCGACCACACCTGGGTCGTACGGCCCACGAACTGGTAGCCGCCGGGGCCCTCCATGCCGTAGATGCAGAGGTAGGCGCCGCCGATGCCGACCGAGTTCTCGGCGGTCCAGGTGCGGGCCGGGTTGTACTTCGTCGTCACCAGGCGGTGGCGTGGGTCCAGGGGCGTCGCCACGGGGGCGCCCAGGTACACGTCGCCGAGACCCAGCACCAGGTACTCCGCGTCGAACACCGTGCGGTACACGTCGGCCACCGACTCCAGGCCGTTGACGCGGCGGATGAACTCGATGTTCCACGGGCACCAGGGCGCGTCGTCGCGGACGCCGGCCATGTAGCGGGCGATCGCCTCGCGGGTGGCCGGGTCGTCCCAGGACAGGGGGAGGTGGACGGTGCGGGAGGGGACGACGAGTTCGTCAGTGGGTGGGAGGGCCGCCACCAGCTGCCGTACGGCGGCGAGGAGTTCGGGCTGCGGCAGGCGGCTCGGGTCGGCCTGGATCTGGAGGGAGCGGATGCCCGGGGTGAGGTCCGTGACCCCGGCCGGGTCCGCCTCGGCCACCGCGTCCATCAGCGCGTGGACACGCATCCGCAGGGCCAGGTCCAGCTGCATGGGGCCGAACTCGACCAGCAGGTTGTCGTCGCCGCTGCGGCGGTACGTCACGTCGCCGTCCCGGCCCAGAATGCCGCCGTCCACGATCTCGGGGCGGGGCGATCCGCCGACGGTCACGGGCGTGAAGCGGACCGTGTCGCCCGGGCGCAGCTGGCCCAGTTTCCAGCGCTCGGTGCTGTGGACCGTCGCCGGGCACACGAACCCGCCGAGGGACGGGCCGTCCGGGCCGAGCAGCACCGGCATGTCGCCGGTGTAGTCGACGGCGCCGACGGAGTACGGGGTGTCGTGGATGTTGGAGGGATGCAGGCCCGCCTCGCCGCCGTCGGTGCGCGCCCAGCGCGGCTTGGGGCCGACGAGGCGTACGCCGGTACGGGCCGAGTTGAAGTGGACCTTCCAGTCGGCGGCGTAGAAGTCGTGGATGTCGTCCTCGGTGAAGAACTCCGGTGCGGCATGCGGGCCCTCCACTGCACCGATGTGCCACTCGGCACCGAACGCCGGGCGGTCCGGGGGCGGTACGGGTGTGCCCTCGGCCGTCCTTCCGCCGTGCAGTACGTCTCCGGTGCGCAGTGCCCGGCCGCCGTGCCCGCCGAACCGGCCCAGGGTGAAGGTGCTCGCGCTGTCCAGGAACGGCGGGACGTCCAGGCCGCCCGCGACGAGGACGTATGTCCGCAGGCCGTGCTCGACCGGCGCCCCGGTCTCCAGTACGGCCCCGGCGGGCACCGTCACCGGCTCCCACTGCGGGATCGGGGCGCCGTCGACGGTGACCGGGGCCGGGGCGCCGGTGACGCAGACGGTCGTGGGATGCGTGAAGCGCAGGGACGGGCCCTGGAGGGTGCATTCGAGGCCGGGGGCGCCCTCCGGGTTGCCCAGCGCCCGGTTGCCGAGCCGGAAGGAGCGGTCGTCCATCGGGCCGCTCGGCGGCACGCCGACCTGCCAGTAGCCGGTACGGCCCGGCCAGTCCTGGACGGTGGTGAGGGTACCGCCGGAGACGATCTCGATGCGGGGGGTCGGATCGGTGACGGACGCGAGGGTCGCCGTGGAGTGCGCCGCGCGTCGGAAGTCGGGGTCGGTGAGAGCCGCGCGGACCAGGCCGAGGTTGGTCTCGATACCGTCCACCCGGGTGCCGGCCAGCGCCTCGTCGAGGCGCCGCAGGGCATGCGCGCGGTCCGGGCCGTACGCGATCACCTTCGCCAGCATCGGGTCGTACGCCGTCGTCACCTCGGTGCCCGTCTCCACCCAGCCGTCCACGCGCACGCCCCGCGGGAACGCGACCCGCGTCAGCAGTCCCGCGCTCGGCCGGTGGTCCCGGGAGGGGTCCTCGGCGTACAGGCGGGCCTCGACGGCGTGACCGCGCAGGGGGCCCGGGTCGCGGACGACATCGCGCTCGCCGCGTGCCAGGCGCAGCATCCAGGCGACCAGGTCGACGCCGTAGATCTCCTCGGTGACCGGGTGCTCCACCTGGAGGCGGGTGTTGACCTCCAGGAAGTACGCCTCTTCGCGGTCCGCGTCGTACACGAACTCGACCGTGCCGGCGGAGCGGTAGCCGACGGAGACGCACAAGTCACGGGCAGAGGCGGCGAGTTGCGCACGTACGTGGTCCGGAAGGCCGGGCGCCGGGGCCTCCTCGACCACCTTCTGGTTGCGGCGCTGGAGGGAGCAGTCGCGGTCGCCGAAGGTGACGACCCGGCCCTCGCCGTCGCCGAAGACCTGCACCTCGACATGGCGGGCGCGTTCGACGAGCCGTTCCAGGAACACGCCGGCCGAGGAGAAGGAGGCGGCGGCGACGCGCTGCACCCGCTCCCAGGCCTCGGTCAGTTCGTCGGCTGATCGACAGGCCGACATACCGATACCGCCGCCTCCGCCGGTGGCCTTGAGCATGACGGGATATCCGATGCGCGATGCCTCGTACAGCGCTTCGTCGAGCGAGGCCAGCAGTCCCGTCCCCGGCGTCAGCGGCACGCCCGCCGCCTCGGCCGCCGCCCGCGCCGTGTGCTTGGCGCCGAACAGCTCCAGCTGCCGCGGCGTCGGGCCGACGAACACGGTCCCGGCGTCCTCACAGCGGCGCGCGAAGGCCGCGTCCTCGGACAGGAAGCCGTAGCCGGGGTGGATCGCGCCCGCGCCGGTGTCCTTGGCCGCCTTCAGCACCAGGTCGGCGTCCAGGTACGACTCCTTCGCGGGCGCCGGGCCCAGGCGCACCGCCTCGTCGGCGAGCCGGACGTGCGGGGCGCGGCGGTCGGGGTCGGAGTACACCGCGACCGTGCGCAGGCCGAGTTCGCGGGCGGTGCGGATGACGCGGACGGCGATCTCGCCCCGGTTGGCGACCAGGAGGGTGTCGAAGGTCATGCCGGGGCCCCGATCGTCATCTCCACCGGGGTCGGGTCGAAGCCGTTGCAGGGGTTGTTGATCTGGGGGCAGTTGGAGACGAGGACCAGCACGTCCCGCTCGGCGCGCAGGGTGAGCGAAAGGCCCGGCGCCGACAGGCCGTCGACGATGCCGAGCGTGCCGTCCTTCTCCACCGGCACGTTCATGTACCAGTTGATGTTCGACACGAGGTCGCGCTTGCCGAGGCCGTGCCGGGCGCCCTCGGCGAGGAAGTTGTCCACGCAGGCGTGCTGCGCCCAGGTGTGGTGGCCGTACCGGAGGGTGTTCGACTCCTTGGAGCAGGCGCCGCCGACCGTGTCGTGCCGACCGACGTCGTCGGCGACGACGGTCATCAGGGGTGTGTGCTCGTTGGACAGGAGCACGCTGCCCGTGGTGAGGAAGATCGAGCCCTGTGCGTGGATCGTGTCGGGCGCGCTGTAGCGCACGGACGTGTCGTGGGCGTCGTAGACGAGGAAGTCGACGGCCTGGTTGCCGTGCAGGTCGGTGACGGTGAGCGTCTCCCCGGCACGGACCACGGAGGACCAGGCGGCGCGGGCCGGAACGATCTCGGTCTGCACGCTCTTCACACGAGCCCCCTGGCGGCGAGGAATTCGGCGGTGTTCAGGAAGGCGCGGCGGCCCTCCGGGGTGGCGTCCCACAGGGCGTCGCCGGGCCCGGTCGGCCCGGCGCGCCAGGCGAGCACCTCCAGCGGGGTGCTGACGTACTCCGGGCGGGGATCCGCCGGGTGCGGGACGTTGGCGATCAGAACGGTGACGTCCTGCTCGGCGCGGAGCGTGACGCTGCCGCCGGGGCCGGCCGAGCCCGTGAAGTCGAGGGTGCCGTCGTCGCGGACCTCCACGCCCTGGAAGAACGACAGGGACGGCGGCAGATCGCGGGGCCCGAGGCCGTTCTTGGCGGCGGCCAGCTTGAACAGCTCACGGCCGGCGGGGGAGGACGACTGCGGAGCGCCGTCGCCGTACCTCTCGGTGTTGCGTACGAGCGTGGAGGTGCCGCACAGCGCGTCGTGCCGGCCGGAGGTGTCGGCGATCACCGAGGCGAGGACGCGGCCCTGGTCGGACAGCAGCAGCCGGCCCTCGCCGAGGTAGGCGTTCCACTGGACCTTGACCGTGTCGGCGACGTTCAGCCGCTCCCAGGGGCGGTCGGCGACGAACAGCAGGACGTGCGCGCAGGCGTCGCCGCGCAGGTCGGTCAGGCGCAGCTCGGTGCCGCGGGCCAGCACCCGGTGCGTGTAGTTGCCGCCCGCCACCGTCTCGGCCCACACCAGATGGCCCGCCGCGCAGGGCGGCGTGGGCCAGTCCGCGGCCGGGACGACGGGCATGGCCTCGGTGCGGGTGCCTTCCTGGGCGCGCGCGTGGGCGCGGGCCCCGTATGTGGTCGCTGTCGCCATCGCGGTCCTCCGGCTCGTCTGTCGACGGATCGTTCCCGTGTTTCTGTCGCTCGACAGAAATTAGGTACGGGGCGGGTCGCCGGGATTGCCCGGGCGTTGCCGCTCGGTTACCGAGCCCTCACGGAGATCGCCGTACGGCGGCGTGTGCGAGGATCGAACGCATGGGGACGACGGGTGCACAGCCGGGCCGCCGGGTCGGCCGGCCGCGGGCCGCGCAGCGGCCGGACAGTGGGCTGGCGCCGCGCGAGGAACTCCTGTCCGCCGCCGCGGAGTTGTTCACCACCCAGGGCTACGCCGCCACCTCCACCCGGGCCGTCGCCGAGCGCGCGGGCATGCGGCAGGCGTCCATGTACCACTACGTCTCCGGCAAGGAGGAGCTGCTCGCCGAGCTGCTGGAGTCCACGGTCACGCCCTCCCTGGCGTACGCCCGGGAACTGCTCGCGGACGACACGGTGGCCGCCGAGCGGCGGCTGTGGGAGCTGTGCCGCGCCGACGTCGAGCTGCTGTGCGCCGGACCGCACAACCTCGGCGTGCTCTACCTGCTGCCCGAGGTGCGCACCGAGCGGTTCGCCGGCTTCCATGCCGTGCGCGCCGAACTCAAGGACGCCTACCGGCAGTTGCTCGCCGCGACCGGTGTCGGCGCGGGGCTCGCCAAGGGTGAGCTGGAGCTGCGGACGGACCTGGTGTTCGGGCTGATCGAAGGCGTCATCCTCGTTCACCGATCCGATCCGGAGCGGCCGGTGTCGGCGTTCGCCGAGGCCGCGGCCGACGCCGCGCTGCGCATCGTCGGGGTCTGACCGGCCGTTCGTTCACCCGTGACGGTGGGGTGTTTTCGTATGCCTGTACGTCGTCACGCAGTGTGTGCGAACGCGATCCGAGCGTGTAAACGGTCGAGAGTACTCCCGTCCTGCGCCCCGTTTCAGGTGCTTGCTGAATATGACACGGCGATGATCCGGTCGGACTAAGCTCGCCCGCAGCGCACCGAGTTGCGGTGTATTCGTGCGCTTGTTCCCAAACATCCTGATGATCCTGACATCTCTCATGACATACCCCCCTGCAAGCTCGCCCCACACCCAGCCGATTCGTTTCAGAGGGCCCACATGGTGAGTGTTCAATCCCCACCCGTACGCCGTGAACTTCCCTATGCGCGCGTGCTGTTGCTGCCGGCCATACTGATGGCCGCGGCGACCGGGGCGTCCGTCGCCCTGGTGGCGCAGTCCGCCCGGATCGCGGTCGGCTGGTGCGGCGGCATCGCCACGCTCCTGGTGATCGCGACCGCGGCCGAGGCGGTGCGCCGCAGCCGCGCGCTGCGGGACCTGCGTGCCGAACACGCCCGGCACACGGCGTATCTGGAGCGGCGCATCGCCGCCCACGACGAGCACATCGCCCGGCTCGCCGACGAGCATCTGCCGGCCGCGCTGCGACGGCTGCGCTCCGGCAACTCGCCCCACGAGGTGCTGCGCCAGCTCGGCCAGGAGAACCCCGACTTCCGGGCCCTCTCCGAGGCCGAAATCCAGATGATCACGACGGTCCTGCGGATCGTGGACCACGAGGAAGCCCTGCGCGACTCCGCCCAGCGCGCCTTCGTCACCGTCGCCCGACGCGTCCAGGCCATCGTCCACCAGCAGGCCAAGGAACTGAGGGAGATGGAGGAGGACCACGGCCGCAACCCCGAGGTCTTCGACGACCTGCTGCGCATCGACCACGGCAACGCGCTGATCGGCCGCCTCGCCGACTCCGTCTCGGTCCTCGGCGGCGGCCGCCCCGGACGCCAGTGGCCCCGGCCCGTCGCCCTCTACAGCGTGCTGCGCGGCGCCATGTCCCGGATCCTGGAGTACCGCCGGATCAACCTGGCCTCGATCGCCAAGGTCAACATCAAGGGCATCGCCGTCGAGCCGGTCATCCACGCCGCCGCCGAACTCCTGGACAACGCCACCCGCTACTCGCCGCCCAACACCAAGGTCCACGTCACCGCCACCGAGGTGCAGACCGGTGTCTGCATCGAGATCGAGGACGCCGGCGTCAGCCTCAGCGAGGAGGCCCGCAAGCGGGCCGAGGGCATGCTGGAGCGCGCCAAGGCCGGCGGCGACCTGCAGGAGCTCGGCGACAGCGACACCCCGCGGCTGGGCCTCGCCGTCGTCGGCCGGCTCTGCTCGGCGCACAACATGCAGGTCTCCCTGCGTGCCTCCGCGTACGGCGGGGTCCGCGCCATCCTCGTCGTACCCAGCGAGATGATGACCGACGAGCCCGGAGTCGGCCTCGCCCACGGCATCGGCGCCACCGCGTTGCCCCAGACCACGCCCGGCACGCTGGAAGGCCCCAAGCGCACGCCCAAGAAGCGCCGCCCCACCAGCCCGCGCATCCCCGCCACGGTCTCCATGGAGGACGAGGTCCCCGAGGTCACCGAGTGGACCGCCCAGGGCCTGCCGCAGCGGCGCAGCCGGATGAAGATCCCGCTGGACCAGCGGCTCGCCGAGCAGGCGGCCCTCGAGAAGGCCGCACGCGAGGGCGACGAGGAAGCCCTGCGCTGGATGCAGCCCCGGCCCGAACCGGCGCCTGATCCGGAGCGGAAGAAGCACAAGGAGCGCGAACCCGGGCTGGCCTTCGAGGCCTTCTGGGAGGGCCTGAAGAAGGACCTGCCCCCGGGTGTCCACCCCACCGCGTTCACCCGCGACCCTGCCGCATTCACTCATCTGATCAAGGACCCGGCCCGTACCGAGGCCGATGACGAGGGGGAGCCCAAGTGATCCAGCAGCGAGGGAACTTCGACTGGATGCTCAAGGAGCTGGACGACGGCGTCCCGGGCATCGAGATGATCGTGGTGCTCTCCGCCGACGGTCTGCGCATCGCCCGGCACGGCGGCGACCCGGACGCCGCCGACCGGGTCGCCGCGGCCTGTGCCGGGCTGCAGAGCCTGACGAGCGCCGTCGCCCAGGAGATCCCGGGCAGCGAGGGCGAGATGAAGCTGGTCGTCGTCGAGATCGACGGCGGCTACTTCTACCTGATGGCCGCCGGCGCCAACGCCTACCTCGCGGTGCTCGCCGACGTGCGGTGCGAACCCGGCTACATGAGCGCGCACATGCGCGACCTCGTCGTGCGGATCGGCGCCCATCTGACCAGTCCGCCCCGACGCAGCGGGCGCACCGTATGACTCCTCCCCAACGCCAGAGGCGTCATCCCCTGCCGGATCCGGCGCCGCAGCCCGCCAAGCAGGGTGACGGCCAGAACCCCGAGCGGCTGTACACCATCACCGGCGAGGACGGGTCCCGGGTGCCGCTCGACCTGGTCACGTTAATCGTGGCGAACGCCGATCCCCCGCCTTCCGCCACGCCCGAGCAGGCGGCGCTGCTCCGGCTCTGTTCGGCCCCCCTGTCCGTGGCCGAGCTGTCGGCCTACCTCAGTCTGCCGTTCAGCGTGGTGACCGTCCTGCTCACCGAGCTGCTGACGGCCGAACTGGTGCGGGCCCGCGCCCCGATCGTCCGCCAGGCGCTCCCCGACCGTTCCATCCTCGAAGCGGTGATGCATGGACTTCAAAAGCTCTGACACCATCCCGGGCCCACGCGCCGAGGATCATCTGCCGCACACGGCCCAGGCCGCGGTGAAGATCGTGATCGTGGGCGGCTTCGGTGTCGGCAAGACGACCATGGTCGGCTCGGTCAGCGAGATCCGTCCGCTGACCACCGAGGAGACCATGACGCAGGCCGGCATCGGAGTCGACGACAACTACGGCTCCGAGTCCAAGACCGCCACCACCGTGGCGATGGACTTCGGCCGCATCAGCATCACGGACCAACTCGTGCTCTACCTCTTCGGCACGCCCGGCCAGGAACGCTTCTGGTTCCTGTGGAACGGCCTGTTCGAAGGCGCCCTCGGCGCCGTCGTCCTGGTCGACACCCGGCGCCTGGAGGTCAGCTTCGACGTCATGGGGCGGCTGGAGGAGCGCGGGGTGCCGTTCGTGGTGGCCGTCAACTCCTTCCCGGACGCCCCCCGTTACCCCGTCGAGGACCTGCGCACCGCACTCGACCTGCCCGAGGCCATCCCCATCATCGAGTGCGACGTACGCCGCCGGGCCTCCAGCCGGGACGTCCTGATGACCCTGATGCGGTTCCTGCACTCCCTCGCCCTGATGGGCAAGCTCGCCTGATCCCCGATCGATCCCCCGATCCAGCACCGTTCCCGAAAGCGACCCGCTGTGACGCCTGACACCCCTTCCCGTACCGGTACGGACGACGACCTCACGTTCGGTGGCCCGCCGCCCGGCTGCCCCGCCCACGGCCGCGGCCCCGGCGGACTGCACCGGCTGCACCAGGCGGAGGACCTGGGCGACCTCTACGAGCAACTCCGCGAGGAGCACGGCCAGGTGGCGCCCGTGCTGCTGCACGACGACGTCCCCGTGTGGGTGGTCCTCGGACACGCCGAGAACCTGCAGATGGTGCGTACGCCCTCGCTGTTCACCCGGGACAGCCGAATCTGGACCCCGCTCCTGGAGGGCATGGTCAAGCCCGATCATCCGCTCATGCCGCACATCGCCTGGCAGCCCATCTGCTCCCACGCCGAGGGCGAGGAGCATCTGCGGCTGCGCGGAGCCGTCACCGGCGCCATGTCGACCATCGACCACCGCAGCATCCGCCGGCACATCAACCGCTACACCCAGCGGCTCGTCAACGAGTTCTGCGAGCAGGGCCACGCCGACCTCGTCAGCCAGTTCGCCGAGCATCTGCCGATGGCGGTGATGTGCGAGATCCTCGGCATGCCCGACGAGTACAACGAGCGGCTGGTGCATTGCGCCCGTGACGCGCTCAAGGGCACCGAGACCGCGCTCGCCAGCCACGCCTACGTCATGGACGCCCTCGGTCGGCTCACCGCACGCCGCCGCGCCCACCCCCAGGAGGACTTCACCAGCCACCTCATCACCCACCCGGCCCGGCTCACCGACGACGAGGTCAGGGAACACCTGCGCCTCGTCCTCTTCGCCGCCTACGAGGCCACGGTCAACCTCCTGTCCAACGCGCTGCGCATGGTGCTCACCGACCCACGCTTCCGCGCCCAGCTCAACGGCGGCCAGATGACGGTGCCCGAGGCGGTCGAGCAGTCCCTGTGGGACGAGCCGCCGTTCAGCACCGTCCTCGGCTACTTCGCCAAGCAGGAGACCGAGCTTGGCGGTCACCGCATCCGCAAGGGCGACGGACTGCTCTTCGCGCCGGCCCCGGGCAACATCGACCCCAAGGTGCGGCCCGACCTCGCGGCCAACATGCAGGGCAACCGCTCCCACCTCGCCTTCGGCGGCGGCCCGCACGAGTGCCCCGGTCAGGACATCGGCCGGGCCATCGCCGACGTCGGCGTCGACGCGCTGCTGATGCGACTGCCGGACGTCGAACTCGACTGCGACGAGGACGAACTGGAGTGGCAGGAGTCGATCGCCTCACGCCATCTGGTGGAGCTCCCGGTGCACTTCGTGCCGAAGCCGCCGCAGGACATCATGGAACCGCCGAGCCCGCGGCAGGTGCCGCAGCAGCGCAGCAGCTGGCAGATCGGCACGATCGAGCCCGAGCCGGCACCCGCCGTCGTCCCCGAACCCCGGCCGGCCGAGCCCGTCGCACCGACGCCGGAGCCGGCCCCCCGCAGGCCGGGCGCCTGGCAGCGGTTCCTGCGCTGGTGGCGGGGCTACTGACCCGCCCACTGCGGGAAACAGGACCAGGCCGTCAGCGTCCGCTCACTGCGGAACAGATGCGCCACCCCCGTGACCGGATCGGTGAACTCCAGCTCCCGCGCCAGCAGTTGCAGCGGGCGCCGGAAGTCACCGGCCGGCACGGGGCCGGTCACCACCGGATAGAGCGGATCGCCGAGGATCGGCACGCCCAGCGCGTTCATGTGCACCCGCAGCTGATGGGTCTGCCCGGTACCGGGCACCAGCCGGTAGCGGCCCAGGCCCGTACGGTGCTCGATCAGCTCGATGCGGCTCACCGCGTTCGGCTCGCCCTCGACCTCGCGGGCGGTCAGCGAGCCGCGCTCCTTCACGATCCGGCTGCGCACCGTACAGGGCAGGTCGAGCGCGGGATCGTACGGGGCGACCGCCTCGTACTCCTTGCGCACCAGCCGGTCCCGGAACAGCGTCTGGTACGCGCCGCGCTCCTCGGGCCGCACCGTGAACAGCACCAGCCCCGCGGTGAGCCGGTCCAGCCGGTGCGCGGCGCTCAGCGCCGGGATGCCCAGCTCCCGCCGCAGCCGGGCCAGCGCGGTCTCGGCGACATGGCTGCCGCGCGGGGTCGTGGCCAGGAAGTGCGGCTTGTCGACGACGACGATGTGCTCGTCGCGGTGCACGACCTCCAGTGGGAACGGCACCCGCACCTCGTCCGGCAGCTCCCGGTGGAACCACACGAACATCCCCGGCACATACGCCGCCTCCGGCGCCACCGCCGTCCCGTCCGCCCCGACGATCAGCCCGGCCGCGAACATCCCGTCGACGACCCCGGCCCCCGCCCCCGACAGCCGCTCCACCAGATGCTCACGGACGGTGGCCCACGGCCCCTCGGCAGGCAGCCGCACCCGCACCGGATCCACCCCGGCACGCTGCGGCAGCGGGGAGGGCGGAATCCGGCTCTTGCGTCTCATCGCGTGCAAGCGTACGAGCCACCGCACGACACCGGAAAACCGCTGGGCCGCTTCGCCGCCGCCCGGCAGGATGCGGGTCATGCCCTTCCTGACCAGCCCGGTGCTGCCCGCCGGCATCCTCGCCCGTACCCCGCAGCCGACCCTCCCCACCGGCGACGGCCTCCTCCTGCGCCCCTGGAGCGCCGAGGACACCCCCGCGGTTCACCAGGCCTTCCAGGACCCGGTCCTGCACACCTGGCATCTGCGCTCGGCCGGATCCGAGGCCGAGGTGCGCGGCTGGATCGACGAGTGGCGCCGGGCCTGGAACGAGGAGAGGAACGCGCAGTGGGCCGTCGCCGACGCGGCCACCGGCCGGCTCATGGGACGCGTGGCCCTGCGCGACATCGTGCTCGAGGACGGCGCGGCGGAGGTCGCGTACTGGACGGTGCCTCAGGCCCGCGGCCAGGGCGTCGCCGCCCGCGCCACCACCACCCTCGCCCGCTGGGCCCTCGACGAGATCGGCTTCCACCGCCTCGAACTCACCCACGCCGTCGCCAACACGGCGTCCTGCCGCGTCGCCGCGAAGACGGGCTTCGCCCTCGAGGGCACCAAGCGCAGCGCCGGTCTCCACACCGACGGCTGGCACGACATGCACCTGCACGCGCGCGTGCGGGGCGACTGACCTAGACCACCCCCGTCTCCGGTACGGCCGTCCGCCTCCGGTACACCCGGTAGGCCGTGCCCACCGCGACGGTCACCGTCAGGAACAGCACCGTGAACCACTGGAAGTACCAGTGCCCGCCCGCCGGGTCGTACACCGCTGCCCGTGGCCAGGCCAGGTTGACCGTCATGAACAGGCCGTAGAGCAGGGCGAGCGCGTTGACCGGGACGCCCCAGCGGCCGAGGGAGAACAGGGGTGCACCCGTCTCGTCGGTGCCGGCGGAGGTGAAACGGCCGCGCAGGCGCTGCACCAGCAGGGGGCCGGTGACCATGGCGTACGCAAGGTAGAGCAGCACGATGCAGGTGGTGCCGATGGCCAGGAACGCCTCGGGGGAGGCGAAGTTCAGCAGCAGCAGGGCGGCGGCGAGGGCGCCGACGACGACTGCGGGGGCGCTGGGCATGCCGGTGCGCGGATTGACCCGGGCGAGGCGGCGGGCGAAGGGGAGCCCGCCGTCGCGGGCCATGGAGAACAACATCCGGCAGGCCGCGGTCTGGATGGCCAGGGTGGCCACGACGATCGCCACCACCACATCGGCCAGCAGCAGGCGGCCGACCCCGTCACCCAGACTGCTGGTGAGGACGTAGCTCAGACCGTCGACCGCCAGGTGTCCGTCGGTGAGGCTGGGCGCGGCGAGCAGTCCGCCGAGGACGATCAGGCCGCCGAGCAGTCCGGCGGAGGCCAGCGCGGTGAGGATGGTGCGGGGCGCGGTGCGGCGCGGGTGGTGCGTCTCCTCGCTCAGCTCGCCCGCGCTGTCGAAGCCGATCATCACGTACGCCGCCGTGAACGAGCCCACCAGCAGCGCGCCGAGCAGTCCGGACTGCGCGGCTCCCTCGGTGTGGAAGGTGATGCCGGGGGAGCGTTCGGAGTGGGTGAGCAGCAGGACGACGATCAGGACGGCGCCGATGATCTCGGCGGTCACGCCGACCCGGTTGATCACCGACATCACGCGGTTGTCGACGACGTTCACCAGCGTGGTCAGCGCCAGCAGGACCACGCCGAGGACGGCCGCGTTGGCCGCGCCGTCGGCGGAGGTCGGGGCCGGGTCGTCGCCGATGAGCTGGAAGCCGGACCAGATCGCGGGCAGCACCATCTGCAGCGCAAGCGCCGCGGCCGCCACGACCACGATCTGGCCGATCACCATGATCCAGCCCGCGAACCAGCCGAAGGCCGGGTTCGACAGCCGTGTGGACCACTGGTAGATCGCGCCCGAGATCGGATAGCGCGCCGCCAGCTCGGCGAAACAGGCGGCCACCAGCAGTTGCCCGATCAGCACCGCCGGCCAGGCCCAGAAGAAGACGGGGCCGCCGAAGGCGTACCCGAAGGCGAAGAACTGGAAGACCGTCGTCAGGACGGAGATGAAGGAGAACCCGGCTGCGAACGAGGCATACCGGCCGAGGCTGCGATGCAGTTCCTGACGGTAGCCGAACTCCTCGAGGGAGCGGGCGTCGGCGGAGTCCGGCTCCGGTGGATCGGGGCGGACGTCGGAGGGGGCGGTGGTGGTCACGGCGGCACCTGCCTTGGGCGTTGGCGCTGATTCCTGTCGGGCGACAGAAATTAGGGAGGGCCTGTTTCCGGCGCGTCACGCCGGCATGTCCGGGTCGGGCCCAAGTCCTCACGCACTTGCCGCCGGGGTTCAATCGCGATACATCGTGTTCGTTGCACCCTCTCGACTTCCTGGGGTGGTTCGCGATATATTCGGTCACGGATATTCGGAAACGAGGGGATCGTCGCCATGCCGGGCAAGCGCCGCAAGCTGAGCAACCCGCTCGCGCTGACCGTGATGACGACCCTCTGGCAGAAGCCGATGCATCCGTACGAGATCGCCCAGACCCTGCGCCGTCAGGGCAAGGACGCCAGTACGAAGATCAACTACGGCTCGCTCTACACGGTCGTGCAGAACCTCGAGAAGCACGGCTTCGTCGAGGTGACCGACGTGGAGCGGCAGGGCAACCGCCCCGAGCGCACGGTCTACGGGCTCACCGAGGCCGGGCGTGAGGAGATGACCGAGTGGCTGTCGGACCTGATCGCCGTCCCGGCGAAGGAGTACCCGATCTTCGAGACCGCGCTCTCGCTGCTGGGGGCGCTGCCCCCCGACGACGTGGCGCGGCTGCTTCAGGAGCGCCTCACGTCCCTGGACGTTCAGGTGACGAGCGGGCGGGCGGTGTTGGAGAAGCTCTACGAGACGCTGCCGCGGCTGTTCCTCGTCGAGGTCGAGTACCAGCTCCACATGGTCGAGGCGCAGGCGCAGTGGGTCCGCAGCTTCGTCGCGGAGATCCGCGACGGCTCGCTGCCCGGCGTCGAAGCATGGCGGCGCTTCCACGAGACGGGGGAGTGGCCGCCGGAGCTGGAGGAGGTGGAGCACCGCCACTTCGGCACGTGACCCCTGCATGAACAGACCCCGGCAGGACTGTTGCAGCAGTCCCGCCAGGGTCCCCAACCCCGAACCGAGTCCGCTGTGAGGCAGAACCGGGCGATCGAGGTGCGGCACACCCAGGATAGCCCGGCGCTCTTCACGTGGATCAGTCGTCCCTACGCTCATCCAGGAGAGCTGTCGTCATGAACTCCCGTGCGCCCGCCGTCGAGGCGCGGCAACTCGTCAAGACCTACCCCGGTGACGTCACGGCCCTGGGCGGCCTGGACATCACCGTCGAGCCCGGCACGGTTTTCGGGCTCCTCGGCCCCAACGGGGCCGGAAAGTCCACCACCGTCAAGATCCTCACCACCCTGGCCCGCCCCGACTCGGGCGCGGCCACCGTCGCCGGCCACGATGTGCTGCGCCACCCCGACCGGGTGCGCCGCGCGATCGGGGTGGTCGCCCAGAACTCCGGCGCCGATCCGGTCGCCACCGGCCGTGAGAACCTTCAACTCCAGGGCCGGCTCCACGGCTTGAAGGGCGCCGCGCTCGGTCGGCGGGTGGACGAGCTGCTGGAGCGTTTCACGCTCTCGGACGCCGCCCGGCGCCCGGTGAAGGGCTACTCCGGTGGTATGCGCCGCCGGCTCGACGTCGCCCTCGGCCTGGTACACCGGCCCGAGGTGCTCTTCCTCGACGAACCCACCACCGGCCTCGACCCGGAGGCCCGCAGTGCGATGTGGGACGAGATCGGGCGGCTGGCAGGTGAGGAGGGCCTGACCATCCTGCTGACCACTCACTATCTCGAAGAGGCCGACCGGCTCGCCGAACGCATCGCCATCGTCGACCGAGGTCGCGTCGTCGTCGAAGGCAGCCCCCACTCCCTCAAGGGCGAACTGCGCGGTGATGCCGTCCATGTGGAACTGCGCGAGGCGCTCGGTGAAGCCGGCCGTACGGTGCTCGGCGGCACCCTCGGCGGACTGCCGGGCGTGCACGAGGTGCTGATCGACGGCCTGCGCATCAGCGTCCGGGCCGAGGAGGGCGCCGCCGTGGTGCCTGCGCTGCTGGCCACGCTGGAGCGCGCCGGAGTCAGGGTCGCCGCCGCGACGGTCGCCCGGCCCTCCCTCGACGACGTCTACCTCCGCTATGCCGGCCGCCGGTATGCCGAGGCCGACTCCGCCGATCAGTTCGTCCTCGCGGGAGGTGCGCGATGAGCACCGCGGTCGCCCAGACCTGGTACATGACGCAACGTCAACTCATGGTGTTCGCACGGCAGCCCGCGTACGCGGTCATCACACTCATCCAGCCGGTGGTGTGGCTGTTCCTGTTCGGCAGCCTCTTCAGGAAGGTCGTCGAGCTGGGCGGCTTCGGCACCGGCTCGTATCTCGACTACCTCGTACCGGGCGTGGTGGTGATGAGCGCGCTCAGCTCCAACATGTGGGCGGGCATGGGCACCTTGGAGGAGATCCAGCGCGGCACGCTCAACCGCTTCCTGACCACGCCGGTCAGCCGGGCCGCGCTGATGAACGGCAATGTCGTGTACAACGGCCTGGTCACCGCCCTGCAGTCGCTGATCATCGTGCTGCTGGGCCTGCTCGGCGGCGCCGACTACCCGGGCGGCATCGGGGGAGTGGTCGTCCTGGTGCCGGCCTCGGTGTTGCTCGGCACTGTCTTCGGGGCGCTGTCCAACGCGCTCGGCATGCTGGTGCGGGAGCGGGAGTCGCTCATCGGGATCAACACCTTCCTGCTGCTGCCGCTGACGTTCCTGTCCAGCGCCTTCATGGCGCCGGCCCAGATGCCGGGGTGGATGCGGCACGTCGCCGACTTCAACCCGCTCGACTGGGCGATGGTGGCGGGCCGTTCGGCACTGTCCGCCGACCCTGACTGGGGGGACGTGCTCAGCCGGGGCGGGGGACTGCTGGCGCTCGCGGTGGCGGCGGTGTGGCTGTCGATCCGGACGTTCAGGTCGTACCAGCGGTCGGTGTGACCCGGCCGCAGACAGCGAAGCGGCGGCACCTCGCACGGTGCCGCCGGTTCGATCGACGTATGCCTAAGCGGCGGCCACGCCGCTCTCCTGCTCCGCCTCGATGCGGGCGTTCCAGTCCCGCTTCGCGGCCTGCCAGCCGTCCTCGTTGTGGCCGAGCCGCCAGTAGCCGGAGATCGACAGGTCCTCGCGCGGGATCTGGTACTCGACCCGCAGCAGTCGGCGCAGCTCCTTCACGCAGCCCGCCTCGCCGTGCACGAACGCCTGCACACGGCCCGCCGGGAACTCCAGTGCCCGTACGGCCTCGACGAGCGCCTCGCCGACGGGACGGTCGCCGCGGTACAGCCAGACGACCTCCACGTCGGAGTCGAACTTCTGCCGCTCCTCGGGGCCGGAGACCTCCACGAAGGCCCGGACCTCGGCGCCGTCCGGGAGCGATTCCAGGGCGGCCCCGATCGCGGGCAGCGCGCTCTCGTCACCGGCGAGCAGATGCCAGTCGGCGCCCGCGTCGGGGGCGTAGGCGCCGCCGGGGCCCATGAAGTGGATGGTCTCGCCGGGCTGGACACGCATCGCCCAGGGGCCGGCCAGTCCCTCGTCGCCGTGGAGCACGAAGTCCAGTGTCAGCTCGCGCAGTTCGGGATCCCAGGCGCGCACGGTGTACGTCCGCGTGACCGGCCACTGCTCGCGCGGGAACTCCTCGCGGATCCGCTGCATGTCGAAGGGCTCGGGGTAGGTGACGCCGTCGGCGGGGAACAGGAGCTTCACGTAGTGGTCGGTGCACGTGCCCGCCGCGAACTCGGCGAGACCCGGGCCGCCCAGGACCACACGCTGCATGTGCGGAGTGAGCCGTTCGGTGCGGACGACCTGCGCGGAATGGGCCCTCCGCGGCTGCCGGGCCGGACGTTCTGCCATGACGGTCTCCCTGCTCCCCAAGAAACTTAGGCTTGCCTAACTTACCATCTCCCTCAAGTGAACGCCTCTCTCCTGACGAGTTTATGAGTCTGAGTTGCCGCGGTTGCCGGAATCGTCACGATCCGAGGGTCGTCAGCAGCCGCTGCAACGACCCGCCCAGCCCCCACCGCACGGCCAGCCCGTCCAGCGCCGCCGGGTCGCGGGGAGTGTGCGGCAGTGTCGTGTCGACGTCCGGCAGCGGCACGTCCGTCGCGACCCGGACCACCGTCGGCGCCACCGCGAGATACGGCCGCGCCTCGGTCAGCCGCGTGCGCTGCGTCGGTGTGAGCCGGGCCGTGCGGTCGTCGACGGCGGCCAGGATCCCCGCCAGATCGCCGAACTCGGCCAGCAGCTTCGCGGCCGTCTTCTCGCCGATGCCCGGTACGCCCGGCAGACCGTCGCTCGGGTCGCCGCGCAGCAGGGCCAGATCCGCGTACCCCCGGCCGTCGACGCCGTACTTCTCGCGCAGCCACGCCTCGTCCGTGAGCTGCAGCGTGCCCACGCCCTTCAGCGGGTACAGCACCCGCACCCCGCGCGCGTCGTCCACCAGCTGGTACAGGTCCCGGTCGCCGGTGACGATGTCCACCGGGCCGGCCGCCCGCGCGGTGAACGTGCCGATGACATCGTCCGCCTCGTACCCCTCGACGCCCACGCGCGCGATGCCGAGCGCGTCGAGGACGGCCTCGATGACCGGCACCTGCGGCGACAGCGTGTCCGGCACCTCCTCCTCGTCGGGCCCCACCTCGTGCTCCTCGGCGACGCGGTGCGCCTTGTACGACGGGATCAGGTCGACCCGCCACTTCGGTCGCCAGTCGGCGTCCATGCAGGCGACCAGGTGGTCCGGCTGGTGGTCCCGGACCAGGCGGTCGATGAACTCCAGCAGTCCGCGCACGGCGTTCACCGGTGTGCCGTCCGGGGCCTTCACCGAGTCCGGGACGCCGAAGTAGGCGCGGAAGTAGAGCGAGGCGGTGTCGAGGAGCATCAGTCGTCCGGTCACGCCTCGCATCATGCCGTACGGCTCCGACAGTCACCCGGAGACGGCCGGGGCGAGCCGCCTGCCGTACGCCCTGTGAACTGGGCCACTAGTGCGTTTGTGCAGGCGGAACGAGGGCAGGCGCCGCCTCGGAGCGATGCCGGTTGCACTTTCAAACAGTATGTCCGCTCATCATCTCCTTTTCCCCTGCCGTCGAGACAAGAGGTACGCGTGTCAGCCAGGCTAGAAGCCGAGCATCTGTACAAGATGTTCGGCAGACGACCCGATGAGGCAGTCGACAGGCTCCGAAAAGGGGCAGACCGGGAGGAGTTGCGCGCCGACGGCACCACCGCCGCCGTGATCGACGCCTCCTTCACCGTGGAACCAGGCCAGATCTTCGTCGTCATGGGCCTGTCCGGGTCCGGCAAGTCCACGCTGCTGCGCATGCTCAACGGGCTGCTGGAGCCGACCGCCGGCTCGGTCCGTTTCGACGGCCAGGACCTCACCGCGCTCA
Source organism: Streptomyces sp. NPDC127197 (assembly GCF_042672405.1). NCBI lineage: Bacteria > Bacillati > Actinomycetota > Actinomycetes > Kitasatosporales > Streptomycetaceae > Streptomyces > Streptomyces sp. NPDC127197. The sequence goes on from NZ_JBHXVG010000003.1 coordinate 237,408, forward strand.
GCGACCGCGACCTGCGCGAGGTCCGGGCGAAGAAGATCAGCATGGTCTTCCAGCACTTCGCGCTCTTCCCGCACCGCAGCGTCCTGGACAACGCCGCCTACGGCCTCGCCGTGCAGGGCGTGCCCCGCGCCGAGCGCGAGCGGCGCGCCGGCGAGGCGCTCGCCCTGTGCGGTCTGGCCGGCTGGGAGAAGTCCTGGCCCGACGAGCTGTCCGGCGGTATGCAGCAGCGCGTCGGCCTGGCCCGCGCCCTCGCCACCGACGCGGACCTGCTGCTGATGGACGAGTCCTTCAGCGCCCTCGACCCGCTGATCCGCCGTGACATGCAGGACCAGCTGCTCGAACTCCAGCGGAGCCTGAAGAAGACGATCGTCTTCATCACCCACGACCTCAACGAGGCCATGCGTCTGGGTGACCGCATCGCCGTCATGCGTGACGGACGGATCGTGCAGACCGGCAGCGCCGAGGACATCCTGCTGCGCCCCGCGAACGACTACGTCGCCTCCTTCACCCAGGACGTCGACCGCTCCCGCGTGCTGACCGCGGGCGCCGTCATGGACACCGAGGTGCGCGGCGACGAGGCCGACTGCGGCTGCGAGACCGCGACGCCCGACACCCCGTTCGGTGAGCTGTGCGCGATCAGCGCCCGGGTCCCGCACCCGGTCGCGGTGCTCGACAAGCAGCGCGCACTGGTCGGGGTCGTCCCGCGGCAGCGGCTCGTCGGCTTCCTCGGCGAAGAGGCGGGCGCACCGCAGCCGTGCGACTCCCCGCGCGGCAAGGGCGGAGAGAAGGTGATCGCCCGTGCCTAGGATCGAGTTCGGCTCCTGGGTCAATGACACGGTCGAATGGCTCACCACCCACATGGGATGGCTCTTCGACTTCTTCGAGCAGGTCTTCCGCGGCGCCTACGAGGGCGTCGACTCCGTGCTTCAGGCGCCGGAACCGCTGCTTCTCGCGGGCATCTTCGCCGTGATCGCCTTCTGGCTGCGCGGCGCGCTCGCCGGCGTCCTCACCTTCGCGGGATTCGCCTTCGTCATCTCCCTGGAACTGTGGGAGAACGCGATGATGACGCTGTCGCTCGTCGTCGTCGCCACCGTCATCGCGCTCGTCATCTCGGTCCCGGTGGGCATCTGGGCGGCGCGCTCGAACCGCGTCAGCTCGGTCGTACGGCCCGCGCTGGACCTGATGCAGACGCTGCCGGCGATGGTCTACCTCATCCCGGCGATCCTCTTCTTCGGCAGCGGCGCCGCCGCGGGCATCGTCGCCACCCTGATCTTCGCGCTCGCCCCGGGCGTGCGCATGACCGAGCTGGGCATCCGCCAGGTCGACAAGGAACTGGTCGAGGCGGCCGAGGCGTTCGGCACCACCCCGCGCGACACCCTGCTGCGCGTCCAGCTCCCGCTGGCGCTGCCCACGGTCATGGCCGGCGTGAACCAGGTCATCATGCTCGGCCTGTCGATGGCCGCGATCGCCGGCATGGTCGGCGCCGACGGCCTGGGCGGCGACGTGAACGAGGCGATCGGCCAGCTCAACGTCGGCCTGGGCGCCGAGGCGGGCATCGCCATCGTGATCCTCGCGATCTACCTCGACCGTATGACCAGCGCGCTGGGCACCGAGGTCTCGCCGCTCGGCCGGCGGGCCGCCGCCCGGCTGCGCGCCGCCCAGGGCCTGAAGATCTGGTCGTACCGGCCCCGCCCGGCCGTCGCCGTCGTCGGCGTCGTCGTCCTCGCCCTCGTGGCGGGCGGCATGGGCATCTTCGGCAGCAGCGACAAGACCGCCCCGGTCGCCGCCGACACGAACGTCGGCCAGGGCAAGAAGATCAGCATCGGCTACATCCCCTGGGACGAGGGCGTCGCCTCCACCTATCTCTGGAAGGAGATCCTGGAGCAGCGCGGCTATGAGGTGGAGACCAAGCAGTTCGAGGCCGGGCCGCTCTACACCTCGCTCTCCCAGGGCGACGTCGACTTCCAGACCGACGCCTGGCTGCCGATCACCCACGAGCAGTACTGGAAGAAGTACGGCGCACAGCTCGAGGACCTTGGCTCCTGGTACGGCCCCACCTCCCTGGAGCTGAGCGTGCCCGCCTACATGAAGGGCGTCGACTCCCTGGAGGACCTCAAGGGACAGGCGTCGAAGTTCGGCGGCAAGATCACCGGTATCGAGTCCAGCGCCGGCATGATGAGCCTGCTCAAGAGCAAGGTCCTCAAGGAGTACGGCCTCGACAAGGAGTACAAGGTCGTCGACAGCTCCACGCCCGCGATGCTGGCCGAGCTCAAGCGCGCGTACGCCAAGCAGGAGCCGATCGTCGTCACGCTCTGGTCGCCGCACTGGGCGTACAACGACTACAAGCTGAAGAAGCTCAAGGACCCGAAGGGCGCCTGGGGCGAGGGCGACGGTGTGCACACCGTCGCGCGCAAGGGCTTCGCCCAGGAGAACCCGGTCGTCGGCGAGTGGCTGAAGAACTTCAAGCTGAGCGAGGAACAGCTCACCAGCCTGGAGTCGGAGATCAACAGGGCCGGCAAGGGCAAGCAGCAGGACGCCGTGCGGGCCTGGCTCAAGGACAACCAGGGTGTCGTCGACAAGCTGGCCCCGGTCCAGAACGCGGCCGGCGCGGCCCCGGCCGAGACCAAGCGCCCCGTGGACGTGGCCTGGTTCCCATGGGACGAGGACATCGCCGTCACCTACCTGTGGAAGAACGTCCTGGAACGGCGCGGCTACAAGCTGAACCTCAAGCAGATGGACGTCGGCCCGGTCTACACCGGCCTGGCCTCCGGCGACCTGGACCTCAACTTCGACGCCTGGCTGCCGTACGCCCAGAAGAACTACTGGGACAAACACAAGGACAAACTCAACGACCTCGGCACCTGGTACGAGCCGACCTCACTGGAGCTCGCCGTCCCCTCCTACGTGAAGGGCGTCGACTCCCTGGAGGACCTCAAGGGCAAGGCCGACCTGTTCGACGGCCGGATCGTCGGCATCGAGCCGGGCACCGGTGAGATGAACCTGCTGAAGACCAAGGTCCTGCCCGGGTACGGCCTGGACAAGGAGTACGAGGTCGTCGACGGCTCCACCCCGGCGATGCTGGCCGAGCTCAAGCGGGCGTACGCCAAGCAGGAGCCGATCGCCGTCGTGCTGTGGTCACCCCACTGGGCGTACAGCGAGTACGAGCTGACCAAGCTGAAGGACCCCGAGAAGTACTTCGGCGAGGGCAACACGATCCGCACGATCTCCAGCGAGAAGTTCCCGGAGCAGTACCCGCAGCTCACGAAGTGGATCAAGAACTTCAAGATGAGCGAGGACGAGCTGGGCACCCTGGAGGCGGAGATCAAGGACCGCGGCCAGGGCCACGAGGAGGAGGCCGTCGCCGCCTGGCTCGAGGAGCACCCCGACATGGTGAGCCGGATGACACCGCAGTGACCGTCGTCCCCCGACGCGTGCCCGGGTGACCTGACCGGCCCGGCACGCCCTGCCCGAGGGGTGGGCTTCGCCGCACGACCGACGCGTGCGGCGAAGCCCACCCCTCGTGGCATTGCCCCGTACCTGGACAATGGAAGGAACGAAAAGGATCCGGCCAACCACGAAGAGCTACGTCCTGCCCGAGCCTCGTCCGCTCGACCGCATGGCCGCCGCCGCGGTGGTGAGAACACCTGGCGAGCCTCACGCGTTGCAGTGAGAAGGACGCCAGCGTAAGACCACTGTGAGGGCCGATCCACTGGCGCGAACTGTGAGGTCGGGAGGCACCCGGTGTGACGGCGATGTGACAGGCGCATGAAACGGTTTGCCGAACATGCGTAGGGTGCAGAGAACTCATCAGAACGGAGTGCGCCCGGACACAGCGGCGCATGAGGAGCGAGCGACGAGCGAAGGAGGGAGCCGGAGCGATGGGCGACCACAAAGAGCAGTCCCTTCGAGTAGGCGCGGCCGTACGGCGGCGGCGCCGCGCCCTGGAGCTCACCCTCGCCGTCGTGGCCGAGCGCAGCGGCCTGTCGGTCCCCTTCCTGAGCCAGGTGGAGAACGACCGGGCGCGACCCAGCCGCAGCTCCCTGGAGAAGGTCGCCGACGCCCTGCGCACCACCGCCGTCGAACTCCTCGCGGCCGCCGATCCGGCGTGCAGCGTCGACGTGGTGCGCTGCGAGAGCACCGAGCCGACGCCCGAACCGCAGGTGCGCTCCCTGGTGCGCGGTCACCATCAGATGCACGCCTCGGAGTTCACGGGCGACCATGACGCCGGCCGTGAATTCCAGTACCGCAACGACCAGTTGCTGTACGTCGCGGACGGCGCGGTGGAGATAGAGGCGGAGGGCCGCGCCTATCGCCTGGGCCGCGGCGACACGCTGTACCTCACGGGCGGCGTCCGGCACCGCTGGCGGGCCGCCGAGCCGGACACACGGGTCCTCGTCGTCGCCGTGGCCGAGCACATCGAGGCCGTCCACGACAAGCCCCGGTAGTGCGGGTCGTCTCGCTGGTGCCGTCGCTGACGGAGGCCGTGGCGGTGTCCGTGCCCGGCGCCCTGGTCGGCGCCACCGACTGGTGCACCCGTCCGGCGGATCTCGGCGTCATCCGCGTCGGCGGCACCAAGAACCCGAAGGCCGAGCGTATCCTCGCCCTCGCCCCCGACCTGGTGATCGCCAACGAGGAGGAGAACCGCGCCCCCGACCTCGACGCCCTGCGCGCCGCCGGCGTCGAGGTACTGGTGACCGAGGTGCGGGACGTGCCGCAGGCCTTCCGTGAGCTGGCCCGGGTGCTGGACGCCTGCGGTGCCGGGTCCCGGCCGCAGTGGCTGGACGAGGCCGAGGCGGCCTGGTCGCGGCCACCCGTCCTGGACCCGCGTACGACCGCCGTGGTGCCGATCTGGCGGCGGCCGTGGATGGTGCTCGGCCGGGACACCTTCGCGGGCGACGTACTGGCCCGGCTCGGCGTCGACCACCTGTACGCGGGCCATGCGGACCGCTATCCACGGATTCCCCTCGAGGACCTGCGCGCGGCGGCACCGGACGTGGTCGTGCTGCCGGACGAGCCCTACCGCTTCACCGCAGACGACGGACCGGAGGCCTTCGCGGGGCTGCCGTGCGCACTCGTCAGCGGCCGGCACCTGACGTGGTACGGGCCATCGCTCGTCGAGGCACCACGGGTGCTGGGCGAGGCCCTGCGAGCAGCTCTCCGCTGAGCAGGCCCCCACCGGGGAGCCAGGGAGTATGCCTCTACCGGGGGCATAAGGTGGAGTTATGAGCTGGTCGGAGGAGCAGGAGAACGGGCGGCCGTCCACGGGCGGTGGTTCGCTGGCGCACCGGGTGCCCGATCTGGGCGCGCTGGAGCTGCTGCTGGCGGTGGCCCGGCTGGGCAGCCTCGGCGCGGCGGCCCGTGAGGTCGGCATCACCCAGCCGGCGGCCAGCAGCCGGATCCGCTCCATGGAGCGGCAGCTGGGCGTGGCCCTGGTGGACCGGTCCCCGCGCGGATCGCAGCTCACGGACGCCGGTGCGCTGGTGACGGACTGGGCACGCCGGGTCGTCGAGGCGGCGGAGGCCTTCGACGTGGGAGCACAGGCGCTGCGGGACCGGCGGGACTCGCGGCTGCGGGTCGCGGCCAGCATGACGATCGCCGAGTACCTGCTGCCGGGCTGGCTGCTGGCGCTGCGCGCACAGCGACCGGACACGGCGGTGTCACTGCTCGCGGGCAACTCGGCGGCCGTGGCGGAGCGGCTGCTGGCCGACGAGGCCGACCTGGGCTTCGTGGAGGGACTGTCGGTGCCGACCGGACTGGACTCGGTCGTCATCGCCCACGACCACCTGATCGTCGTCACAGCACCCGGCCACCCCTGGGCCCGCCGACGCCGCCCCCTTTCGGCCGAGGAACTGGCGGCTACGCCGCTGGTCCTCCGGGAGAAGGGCTCGGGCACCCGCCAGGTCCTGGACGCCGCGCTGGGCGGCCTCGCCCGGCCGCTGATCGAGTTGTCCTCCACGACGGCCGTGAAGGCATCCGCCGTCGGCGGCGCCGGACCGGCGGTGCTGAGCGAACTGGCGGTCGGGGAGGAACTGTCCACCCGGCGCCTGGTCAGCGTCCCGGTGGACGGCGCACGGCTTCGCCGCGACCTACGGGCGGTCTGGCGCACGGGCCACCGACCGACGGGACCGGCCCGGGAGCTGCTGGGGCTGACGCGGGTGTCGCCGGCCAAGGAGCGACGGGGCTGACACCGGTTTCGTGGACCCGTCGGCCGGGACAGCGCCCTGAAGGGGCGCGGGGCTGTGACATTGTGCGGCTCTGCCGCGTGGGCGCGACCAGCCCACCAAGACCCGCAGCCGCCATCCGGCAGTCGGAACCGAGTTCTTGGGCACCGCGCACGCAGGTCAAGAAGCCGCCGCGTCGACCAGCGCCCGCATCACCCGCAAGTCCTCCCCCATCTCCGGATGCCACTGCACCCCCAGCACCCACCCCTCCGCGGACGGCAGCTCGATCGCCTCCACAGTGCCGTCCGCCGCGTGCGCCGAGGGAACGAGACCGGTGCCGAGCCGGTCCACGGACTGGTGGTGGTACGTCGGTACGGACGTCTCCTCCGGGACGACACCCGCGTACAGCGTGCCCGGCACCGGCTTGACCGCATGGTGGCCGAAGACCCCCACCACCTCCGCGTGCCCGTCGAGGTGCTGGACGAGCGTGCCGCCGAGGGCGACGTTCAGCAGCTGCATGCCCCGACAGATCCCCAGCAGCGGTACGTGCGCGGCCAGCGCCGCCTCGATCAGGGCCAGTTCCCAGGCGTCCCGTTCCCGCGCGGGCGGCCCGGTGCGGGGGTCGGGGGACGCGCCGTAGCGGACCGGTTCGACGTCCGGGCCACCCGCGATCACCAGAGCGTCGAGGCGGGCCACCGTCGCCGCCGCGTGCTGCGCCGCATCCGGCGGCAGCATCGCGGCCAGCCCGCCCGCGCGCTGCACCAGCCGCGGGTACCCGGCCGGCAGCAGTGCCGCGTCCAGTTCCCACACGCCCCAGCGCGCCCCGGCCTCCAGATACGTACTGACGCCGATCAGCGGCCTGCCGGTCATACGTCCTCCCGCTGCCCTCAATGGATCGCCCTCATACCTTTGCCGTCGGCAGCGGTACGGCACAAGGCCTCAGGCCAGGAACCCCCGCAGCAGTGCCGCGGTCCCCGCGCAGTGCTCCCGCATGATCTCCCGCGCCCCGTCCGCGTCGCCGTCGAGCACCGCCTCCACCAGCGCGGTGTGCTGGCGCTGCGAGTGCTCCAGGTTGCGGACCAGGAGCGGGATGCAGTCGAGCAGGTCGTTCACCGTCGCCCGTACCGCCGCGTACTGCGCGGTCAGCGTCGGCGATCCGGACAGCTCGGCGAGGGTGAGGTGGAGCAGCGTGTCCAGGCGCCGGTAGTCGGCGAGCGGGGCGTCGTGCGTGCGGGCGAGCGCGTCCCGCAGCCGGTCCGCCTGCTCGTCGTCGAGCCCGTGTGCCGCGCACAGCCCCGCCGCGCCCACCTCCAGCACTTCCCGGAACCGCAGCACGTCCTCGATGTCGACCGCGGCGACCCGCCGCCGCAGCTCGCTCTCGCCGGCGGCGTCCGTGCGGGGCAGCACGAACGTTCCGCCGTACCGTCCGCGCCGCGACTCCACGAGCCCCTGGTCCTGGAGCACCTTCAGCACCTCGCGCAGCGTCACCCGGCTGATCCCGAGCCGCTCCGCCAGCTCCCGCTCCGCGGGCAGCCGCTCCCCGCCGGGCACCAGACCGAGCCGTACGACCTGGAGGATCTGCTCCAGCGCCTCCTCGAAGCCGTTGCCCGCCCGCACCGGCCGCAGTACCGGCGTCAGCGGGTCGTCCGGGCCGCCGACCGGATCCACCGGCATATGGCCGTGCCCCCTTCCCAAGCAATGGTTCTCAGCAATACCTTATGGCTCTCGGCGCCGTCCGAAGAAGCGCGCAGAAGCCGGAAAGACGACGGAAGATGCCCCAAGGAGGCCCTCCCGTGGCAGACCGCACACCCCCGCTCAGCGTCGAGGAGCTGCACGCCCTCGTCGCGGGCGGCGAGATCGACACCGTCGTCCTGGCCTTCCCCGACATGCAGGGACGGCTGCAGGGCAAGCGGTTCGCCGCGCGTTTCTTCCTCGACGAGGTGCTCGAACACGGCACGGAGGGCTGCAACTACCTCCTCGCCGTCGACACCGAGATGAACACCGTCGACGGCTACGAGATGTCCTCCTGGGACCGGGGCTACGGCGACTTCGCCATGCACCCCGACCTGAGCACCCTGCGCCGGGTGCCGTGGAACGAGGGCACCGCCATGGTGATCGCCGACCTCGCCTGGAGCGACGGCTCCCCGGTCGTGGCCGCGCCCCGGCAGATCCTGCGGCGCCAGCTGGAGCGCCTCGCCGACCTCGGCCTCACCGCCCAGGTCGGCACCGAGCTGGAGTTCATCGTCTTCAAGGACACCTACGAGCAGGCCTGGGACGCCGGATACCGCGGGCTCACCCCGGCCAACCAGTACAACATCGACTACTCGGTCCTCGGCACCGGCCGCATCGAGCCCCTGCTGCGCCGGATCCGCAACGAGATGGCCGGCGCCGGGATGACCGTCGAGTCCGCCAAGGGCGAGTGCAACCCCGGCCAGCACGAGATCGCGTTCCGCTACGCCGAGGCCCTGGTCACCTGTGACCAGCACGCCGTCTACAAGACCGGCACCAAGGAGATCGCCGCCCAGGAGGGCATGTCGATCACCTTCATGGCGAAGTACAACGAGCGGGAGGGCAACTCCTGCCACATCCACCTGTCGTTGGCGGACGAGCACGGCAGGAACGTCATGCCGGGCAGCGCGCCGGACGGCATGTCCGACGTCATGCGGTACTTCCTCGCCGGGCAGCTCGCCGCGCTGCGGGACTTCTCCCTGCTCTACGCGCCCCACATCAACTCGTACAAACGCTTCCAGCCCGGCTCCTTCGCCCCGACCGCCGTCGCCTGGGGGTACGACAACCGCACCTGCGCGCTGCGCGTCGTCGGCCACGGCCGCTCCCTGCGGTTCGAGAACCGGCTGCCCGGCGGGGACGTCAACCCGCACCTCGCGGTGGCGGGCATGGTGGCCGCGGGCCTGTACGGGATCGAGCAGAAGCTCCAGCTGCCCGAGCCCTGCCCCGGCAACGCCTACACCGCCGACTTCGCGCACGTCCCCGGCACGCTCCGCGAGGCCGCCGAGCTCTGGGAGAACAGCCCGATCGCCAAGGCCGCCTTCGGCGACGAGGTCGTCGCGCACTACCGCAACATGGCCCGGGTCGAGCTCGAGGCCTTCGACGCCGCGGTCACCGACTGGGAGCTGCGCCGCTCCTTCGAACGCATGTGAGGCCCTTCTTGTCGTACGAACTCCAGGTGCTGAACCCGGCGACCGAGGAGGTCGTCGCCACTGTCCCCGGCGCGACCGCGGCCGACGTCGACGCGGCCGTCGTGCGCGCCGCCCGGGCGCAGGCGGACTGGGCGGGCCGCGCACCCGGCGACCGCGCGCGCCTGCTGCGCCGGTTCGCCGTCACGGTCGACGAACACCTCGAAGAACTCGCCCGGCTGGAGGTCCGCGAGGCCGGACACACCCTCGGCAACGCCCGCTGGGAGGCGGGCAACGTCCGTGATCTGCTCGACTACGCGGCCGGGGGAGTGGAGCGGCTGACCGGACGACAGATCCCGGTCCCGGGCGGCCTCGACGTCACGATCCTCGAACCGCTCGGCGTGGTCGGTGTCATCGCGCCCTGGAACTTCCCCATGCCGATCGCGGCCTGGGGCACGGCACCGGCGCTCGCCGCAGGCAACGCGGTCATCCTCAAGCCCGCCGAGACAACCCCGCTCACCGCACTCCGCCTGGCCGGACTTGCCCTGGAGGCGGGCCTGCCCGAGGGCCTGTTCCAGGTGCTGCCCGGACACGGCCCTGTCACGGGGAACGCGCTCGTCGAGCATCCGGGCGTGGCGAAGATCGTCTTCACCGGGTCAACGGCCGTGGGCAAACAGGTGCTGGCCAAGGGCTCGGCCCTCCTCAAGCGCGTCACCCTCGAACTCGGCGGCAAGAGCCCCAACATCGTCTTCGCCGACGCCGACCTCGAAGCCGCGGCCGCCGCCGCACCCATGTCCTTCCTCGACAACTCCGGCCAGGACTGCTGCGCCCGCACCCGCATCCTCGTCCAGCGCTCCGCCCACGACCGGTTCCTAGAGCTGCTCGCCCCGGCGATCGAGGCCGTGACCGTCGGCGACCCCGCCGACGAGAAGACCGACATGGGCCCCCTCATCTCCAAGGCCCAGCTGGAGCGCGTCCGTTCCTACGTCCCGACCGACGCCCAGGGCATCCGCGGCAAGGCCCCCGAAGGCCCCGGCTTCTGGTTCCCGCCGACCGTGCTGACCGGAGTCGACCCGCACGCGCGCGTGGCCGTCGAGGAGGTCTTCGGCCCCGTCGCCGTCGTCCTGCCCTTCGACGACGAGGCCGACGCCGTCCGCCTGGCCAACGCCACCGACTACGGCCTCTCCGGCTCCATCTGGACCCGCGACATCGGCCGCGCCCTGCGCGTCTCGCAGGCGGTCCGGGCCGGCAACCTGTCCGTCAACTCCCACTCCAGCGTCCGCTACTGGACCCCGTTCGGCGGCTTCAAACAGTCCGGCATCGGCCGCGAACTCGGCCCGGACGCACTGGCCGCCTTCACCGAAACCAAGAACGTCTTCATCAGCACGGAGGGCCCCGCACAGTGAGCGAAGACATCATCTGCCGCCGGCTCGTCGGCCGCACCGCCGTCGTCACCGGAGCCGGCAGCGGCATCGGCCTCGCCACCGCCCGCCGGCTCGCCTCCGAGGGCGCGCACGTGGTCTGCGGCGACGTCGACGAGCAGCGCGGCAAAGCGGCCGCCGAGGAGGTCGGCGGCCTCTTCGCGAAGGTCGACGTCACCGACCCCGAGCAGGTCGAGGCCCTGTTCCGGACGGCGTACGACACCTACGGCAGCGTCGACATCGCCTTCAACAACGCCGGCATCTCCCCACCCGACGACGACTCCATCCTGGAGACCGGCCTGGAGGCCTGGAAGCGCGTCCAGGAGGTCAACCTCACCTCCGTCTACCTGTGCTGCAAGGCGGCCATCCCCTACATGCGGCGCCAGGGCAAGGGCTCCATCATCAACACCGCGTCCTTCGTCGCCCGCATGGGCGCGGCCACCTCGCAGATCTCGTACACCGCCTCCAAGGGCGGCGTGCTCGCCATGTCCCGTGAACTCGGCGTGCAGTTCGCCCGCGAGGGCATCCGCGTGAACGCCCTCTGCCCGGGCCCGGTCAACACCCCGCTCCTCCAGGAGCTGTTCGCCAAGGACCCGGAGCGCGCCGCACGCCGGCTCGTCCACATCCCGCTCGGCCGGTTCGCCGAAGCCGAGGAGATCGCCGCCGCGGTCGCGTTCCTGGCCAGCGACGACTCCTCCTTCGTCAACGCCACCGACTTCCTGGTGGACGGCGGGATCTCGGGGGCGTACGTCACACCGCTGTAGGAGTCGTCCTACAGTGCCGGGATGAGCATGACGCCCCCGCCCGGCTGGTACCGCGATCCGTCGGCCCCGCACGTCGAACGCTGGTGGGACGGCACGGCCTGGACGGACCACCGGCGCACACCGGAGGTCCCCGGCCCGCCGTCCCCGACGGCCGGCACGTCCACGCGCGCGAAGGCCGTCGCCCTCACCGCCGCCGGGGTGGTTCTGGTCGCCGCGATCGTCACCGGGGCGGTCGTCCTCGGCGACGACGGCAACGGGGGCGGCACGGAGGCGAATCCCGCAGCACCCAGCACAGCCACGACCAGTGGAACACCTGCACCGTCGGCGTCCACCCCCGAACCGTCGGTCTCCACCTCCGAACCGTCCGCCGACGATCCGGCCGTCGTCGTCGACGAACTCAACGGCATCACCGTGCCGTTGCTCGACGGCTGGGTCAGGCCGGAGAACGTCACCACGGACAACGTCATGATGACGACGGACGGCACCTACGACTGCCCCGGCGACGGCGGCTTCTGCCGGCACGGACTGGTCATCTCGCGCACGGTGACCGAGAACGACGAGACGTCCCCCGAGGCCCTCGCCAAGGCGGACATCCCGGACGCCGCCGACGAGGCCTACGACCGTGACGTCGTCGGCCGCCGCCCCTACGGGGGCATCGAGTCCCACCGACTCGTCGCGTCGGGGCCGGTCGCGGTGGCGGGCCGCGCCGGGTACTTCGTGCGCTGGCGCGTCAGAACGGCCGAGGGGCCCGGCGGTTACGTCCAGTCCCTCGCCTTCCAGTCCAGCGTCGGCACCGAGTCGCCGGTCATCGTGCGCTACGTCTTCGACGCGGGCGAGGACGGCCCGCCGCTGGCCGACATGGACCGGATCACCAAGGGGATCCGGTCGATCGGCGACGAGGCCGGTGGCGGCGTGGGCAGCAGCGTCGGCCCGTCGAACTGACCCCTCACAAGAAGGTGCGGCCCTCACCCCGGTACGTCGGAACCGTCGCCGTCACCCGGTCGCCCTCGACGAGATGCAGCGCGTCGAACCGCTCGCACAGCTCACCGGCCTTGGCGTGCCGGAACCACACCTTGTCGCCGATCAGCAGATCGTCGGCGGGGGAACCGAGCAGCGGGGTCTGCACCTCGCCGGCACCCTCCTGGGGGTCGTACCGCAGCCCCTGAGGCAGATACGGCACCGGCAGCCGGTCCGCCCCGGCGGCGCCGGAGGCCGGATAGCCGCCGCCGAGCACGGTCACGACCCCCACGCCGGGTCGGCGCACCACCGGCTGCGCGAACAGCGCCGCCGGACGCCCGGTGAAGGACGTGTAGTTGTCGAACAGCCGCGGTACGTACAGCCCCGACCCCGCCCCGATCTCGGTGACCGCGTCCTCCGCCGCCGTGTGCTGCACACTGCCCGTGCCGCCGCCGTTGACGAACTCCAGCCCCGGCACCACGGCCCGCACCGCGCGCACCACCGCGGCGCGCCGTTCGGCAAGCTCCCGGCGGGCGGTGGCCTGCATCAACCGCACGGCACGCGAGCGCAGCGGCCGTCCGGCGACCGCATCCCCGACACCGGCGATGTGCCCCTCGTACGCCATGATCCCCACGACCTCGAACCCCGGCCGCCGGGCCACCGCCCGTGCCATGTCGGCGACCTGGGCGGGAGAGTGCAGCGGCGAGCGGCGGGCCCCGACGCGCACCCGCCCGCCGAGCAGCTTCAGCGAGGTGTCCAACTCCAGGCAGACGCGCACCACTTCACGGCCGCCGTCGCGCGCCCCGTCGATCAGGGTCAGCTGGGCGGGGTCGTCGATCATCACCGTGACCGCGGCGGCCAGCTTGGGATCGGCGGCCAGTTCGGCGAATCCGGCGCGGTCGGCCGACGGGTAGGCGAGCAGAATGTCGTCGAACCCCGACCGCGCCAGCCACAGGGACTCGGCCAGGGTGAACGACATGATGCCCGCGAAACCGTCCTTCGCGAGGACGCGTTCGAGCAGGGCACGGCAGCGGACGGACTTGCTGGCGACACGGATCGGCTTCCCGCCCGCCCGGCGGAGCATGTCGTCCGCGTTGGCGTCGAAGGCGTCCAGGTCCACGATCGCGAGAGGGGCGTCGAGATGGGCGGTGGCCCGGTCGTAACGGGCCCGGTCGGCGGCGCGCGCAGTCATGAACGAAGCCTGCCAGACAGGATTACCGCAGGGTAGGGGGATGTTCCGGGCAGATCCCCCGGGCTCGTGGACTGGTTCCCGTTCGACCCGGGGCAACCCGTAGAGTGACGCGCACGCACGGAGGAACGACTCTGCGCGCCACTCGCGCCGGATGCCGGTCCGCCGGTGCGGGTATGCGTGCGAATTGACGACGACGGCCCGCGTACGAGGACACGGGACCGGGCACGAGGAAACGGGGGGTGCATGAGCACGGAAGCGCGGCACGCGCCCATACCTCCCCGCCCGGCCACACCTCCCCGTCCGCCCCACCCGCCGACCCCCGGGAACGAGCCCGACCCTGCGGCGCCCTCCGAACGCCGCACCGAGCCGCCGACGCCCACCACAGCGGCCGGCGACCCCCCGCCACCCCGCAACGGCAGCACCACCACCTTCCCGGGCCTGCACGCTCCGTCCCGGACGGACGCCGGCGACCGGGACGGCGGACGCCGGGCCACGGCGGCCGGAGACACCGGCCCCTTCACCCCGCCCCCGCCTCCCGCATCCGCCCGCTTCCCGGACGCACCACCGCCGACCCGGGGTGAGAGCGGCGGAACGACCACGCGGAGAGCCGTGCCGCCGCGTTCAGGTGATCGGCCGAGTGCGCCCGCGCGTCCTGAGAGGCCGACGGATCCGAGCAACCGCCCCACCGTGCCCGCACGCCCCGGAGCCGCCCCCGGCTCGGCCGCCCCGAGCAGTGTGCCGCCTCGGCCGACCCGTCGGCCCGTGCCGCCGCGGCCGGTCGGTGTGCCCGCCGAGGCGCCCTCGGAGACGACGCGGCGTCTGCGCCCGATCCCTGCGGACCCGGCCCCGGCACGCGAGCGGCGGCACGGTTCGCCCACGTCATCCGCACCGGAAAACGCCACCCCCGTCTCCCCGAACCCCGCGTTCTCCTGGAGTACCCAGTCGGTGCCCCAGCGGCCGGTCGTCACGTTCGGGGAGCCCGAGGGGTACGACGAGTCGGCGCGGCCGCGGTCGTTCGGCGTGCGGGTACGGGGGCGTATCGTGGCGGTCGCCGCCTGTGTCGTGCTCGGGCTGGGGCTCATCGGGGGCGCCGTGACGGGGAGCTGGCTGATCGGGGACTCAGGAGAGGCCGGGGAACGCGGGGCCTTTGCGGCAGCCGGGAGCCTGTGGCACAGCGTGCCGGTGGATCAGCTGTTCCCGCCCACCGTGCAGGGGCGCGGCGCCGGCCCCGGTGGCGCCGACCGCACCTGGACCCGTATCGCCGTCGCCCCGGACAGCGGCTGCGCGGACGCCTTCGACCCCCTGCTGCGCAGGGCACTCGCCCCGGTCGGCTGTCAGCGCCTGCTGCGCGCCACTTATACCGACGCCACCCAGAGCTACGTCACCACCGTCGGCCTGCTCTTCACCAAGGCCGACGCCGCCGCCATGCGCTCCCTGGACGTCCGCTTCGAGGACGAGCGCCTGGACCGCCGCAGCGACCTGATGCCCCGCCCGTACGCCGCGAAGGGCACGGTCGCCGCCGGCTTCGGCGCCGAGCAGCGTGCCTCGTGGACCGTCTCCGTCCTCACCGACGCCCCCGTCGTCGTCTACGCCGTCTCCGGCTGGGCCGACGCCCGCACGGTCGACGAACCGCAGCCCGCCGCGGAGGCGATGCGCTCCGGCGCCACCAGCGCCCCCGCCCAGGCGGGCCTCGGCCACGAGGCCAAGGGCCTCGCCGACCGTGTCGAGCGCAGCCTGCGCAAGTCCGTCACCTCGTCCACGGAACAGCCCTCATGAAGCCCGTCGCAGCCGCCCGCAGGGCCGGCCTCGTGAGCGTCCTCGTCGCCGCCTCGGTCGCCCTCGTCCCGCCCACCGCCGCGCACGCCGACGGCATCCGCGCCGAGCAGTGGGCGCTGGACGCCATGCACACCGCGCAGGCCTGGCAGACCACCAAGGGCGAGGGCATCACCGTCGCCGTCCTCGACACGGGCGTCGATGCCGACCATCCCGACCTCGTCGGCAACGTCCTCGACGGCAAGGACATGATCCGCTTCGGAGCCGAGCCCGGCGACCGCGCCTGGGCCCGCCACGGCACCGCGATGGCCGGGATCATCGCCGGTCACGGCCATGGCGCCGGCAACAGCGACGGCGTCCTGGGTATCGCGCCCGAGGCGAAGATCCTCCCCGTCCGCGTGATCCTCGAAGACGGCGACCCGGCCCGGGCCAAGGCCCGGAAGACCCGCGGCAACGCCCTCGCGGACGGCATCCGCTGGGCCGCCGACCACGGCGCCGACGTCATCAACCTCTCCCTCGGCGACGACTCCGCCTCCGCCCACCCCGAACCCGCCGAGGACGAGGCCGTCCAGTACGCCCTGAAGAAGGGCTCCGTCGTCGTCGCCTCGGCCGGCAACGGCGGCGAGAAGGGCGACCACATCTCCTACCCGGCCGCCTACCCGGGCGTCATCGCCGCGACCGCCGTCGACAAGTTCGGCACCCGCGCCTCCTTCTCCACCCGCCGCTGGTACGCCACCGTCAGCGCCCCCGGCGTCGACGTCGTCATCGCCGACCCCGACCGCAGGTACTACGAGGGCTGGGGCACCAGCGCAGCCGCCGCCTTCGTCTCCGGCGCCGTCGCCCTCGTCAAGTCGGCCCACCCGGGCCTGACCCCCGCCCAGATCAAGCGGCTCCTCCAGGACACGGCCCGCAACGCCCCGGCCGACGGCCGCGACGACTCCCGCGGCTTCGGCTTCGTCGACCCGGCCGCCGCCATCGAGGAGGCCGGCCGGCTGAAGCCGGAGGGACTGCAGTCCGCGGCGTACGGCGACAAGTACTTCGGCTCCGGCCCGGACACGGCGGATTCCGACGACGACGCCACGAGGTGGGCCGCCCCGCTCGCCGGCGGCGCCGGCGGCGTGCTGCTGATCACGGCGGTCGTCCTGTGGCGCGGCCGCCGCAGGTACGGCCTGACGCGCTAACCAGCGGTGGCAGCGGACGACGTTGGCAGGGAAGTCCCGGCGAACACCGACACCGCCGCTCGCGCTGCCGCCTCGACCAGTGCGATCCCCTTCTCCTTGGTCGAGTTGCCGTCCGACAGCACCGCCACCAGGTAGTCACGGCCGTCGACCGTCACCCGCCCGATGCTGTTGACGTCCCACAGACCCGTCGCGGTCCGCGGCAGCCAGCCGTTCTTCAGGGCCCACGCCGTGTCGTCCCCGGCGGCCGACACACCCCACTGCTGACCGGCGGCGATCCGCCCCATCAGCTCCCGGAGATACGACCGCGAGGCCGCGTGCAGCTCTGATTCCTCTCCGAACACCTGCTGGAGCAGGGTGAGTTGGTCGACAGCCGTGGTCTGGGTCAGGCCCCACAGCAGGCCGCCGCCGCCCTCGGTGCCGGTCAGCCCGAACCGCTCGTTCGCGGCGTCCAGCCCCTCCGCCCCGCCGATCGTCCGCCACAGGGCCGACGCGGAGTCGTTGTCGCTGTGCTCGATCATCGCCGTGGCGTACGCCTGCTCCGCCGCCGTCAGCTGCCGCCCCGCATCCTGCGCCTGCAACAGCAGCGTCGCCAGGATGTCCACCTTGACGATGCTCGCGGTGTCGAAGGTGCCTTCCCCGTACGAGGCACCCTCCCCGGAGTCCACGTCCAGCACCGCCACCGACACGTCCGCGCCGTCCTCGACCGGCACGCCCCGCACGGCCTCGGCCAGCAGCGCGTCACGATCCACCGTCGGCCGCGCCACAGGTTCCACCGATGCCTCCCCGATGTCCGACGCCGAGGCGTTGCCCGACGCCGGGGCCGACGGCGTCACGGCCGACGATACGGCCGGCACTCCGGAGTGCGCCTGCGCCGTCACGTAGGCCGTACCGCCCATCACGACAGCAGAGGCAGCGGCAGCGCAGATCAAGGTACGGGTGCGGCGGGCTCTGCGGGACTCCATGCCGCGATGCTGACGGCGGCACCTGTGCGGGCCGTTAGACGGACGTTAGATGTGTGTCAGAAATGCCGGGAAACCCGTGAGCGGTGTCACGGCCGCGTTACCGGGCCCGCACAAGCGCAGCAGCATCCCCCCTATAGGGTCGGTGACCGTGGCGAACAAGAACATTCCCGACCCCGGCTTCTCCGACGACGACGGCTCGGCCGATCCCCGGCTGAGCGCGGCGCTCGCCGCCTGGGCCGAGGACCGTACCGCCGTGGGACCGGTGCTGGCGGCGCTCAAGGGCGCCCGGCTGCTCGTCCCCGTGGTGGCCGTGCTCGGCGAGGTCGAGGAGGACGAGAACGGGCTGCGCCGCGAGAAGACCAGCGACATGGCCGTACCGACCCTCAAGGCCGGTGACCGCACCGCCCTGCCCGCCTTCACGTCCACCGACTCGCTGGCCCGCTGGGACCCGCAGGCCCGGCCGGTGGCCGTACCTCTGCACCAGGCTCTCCAGGCGGCCGCACACGAGAAGGCCGACACCGTGGTGCTGGACCTCGCCGGACCGGTGCCGTTCGAGCTGACCGGTCCCGCACTGCTGGCGCTGGCCGAGGGGCGTACGACCACCGACCCGCTCGCCGACCCCGCCGTCGTCGCGGCGGTACGGGCCGCGGTCGCCGCCGAGCCGGCCGTACTGCGCGCCCACCTCGGCCCGGGACAGGCCGACGGCACCCTGGCCCTCGTCCTCGATCCGGCCGCCGCCCCGGCCGATGCCGCCCGCGCGGTGGCCCGGCGCATGGCCGCCGACGAAACACTGAGGGCCCGCCTGGTACGCGGCCTCGACCTGGCACTGCTGCCAGCCGGGACGACGCCACCGGGCGAGCCCCTGTACGTAAAGGGTTAGGTCAGCGGTAGACCGGGCCCGTGTACTTCTCGCCCGGACCCTGGCCCGGCTCGTCCGGGACCAGGGACGCCTCGCGGAACGCCAGCTGGAGCGACTTCAGGCCGTCGCGCAGCGGGGCCGCGTGGAACGAGCTGATCTCGGTCGCGCTCCCGTCCAGCAGACCGGCCAGGGCGTGGATCAGCTTGCGGGCCTCGTCCAGGTCCTTGTGCTTCTCGCCCTCCTCGGTCAGACCGAGCTTCACCGCGGCGGCGCTCATCAGGTTGACGGCGACCGTCACGATCACCTCGACCGCGGGGACCTCGGCGATGTCGCGGGTCATGGCGTTGAAGTCGGGCGTCTCTTCACTCATGCCGTTCACCATAGGGGCAGAGGGACAACCAGCCCCAGTCGGCCTCAGTTAGCCCTTTCCGGCCGAGGCTGCTAACCTTGTGTAACGACCGGTCGGACACGCATGTGTGTAAGTGTGACCGACCTACAAGTGGAGGCTTTCGAACTCCCACCTGGCCGCCCTCAGGGCGGCGGGTCACCGGTCAGGCGGTCCCGTCCCCAGCGGCGGCCACCGCCCGAAAGTGCGCCCCGCGGTCACCGCGGCGGTCGCTCCGGTAGTTCGAGGAGCCCCGCCTGTGATCGTCCGGGGCATTTTTTGTGCTTCGGCGCGGTTAGGTCTAACGAACAGAGACGTTACGCGGCTGTCCGCCAGACCGTCGCGTGGTGCTACCGAGGAGGATCCATCAGCGCCGAGCCCCGCATCAACGACCGGATTCGCGTTCCCGAGGTGCGACTTGTCGGTCCCAGTGGCGAGCAGGTGGGCATTGTCCCGCTGGCCAAGGCACTGGAGCTTGCGCAGGAGTACGACCTGGACCTGGTCGAGGTCGCGGCGAACGCCCGTCCGCCCGTGTGCAAGCTCATGGACTACGGGAAGTTCAAGTACGAGTCGGCCATGAAGGCCCGTGAGGCGCGCAAGAACCAGGCGCACACGGTCATCAAGGAGATGAAGCTCCGGCCGAAGATCGACCCGCACGACTATGACACCAAGAAGGGTCACGTCGTCCGGTTCCTCAAGCAGGGCGACAAGGTCAAGATCACGATCATGTTCCGTGGTCGCGAGCAGTCCCGGCCCGAGCTGGGCTACCGACTGCTGCAGCGTCTCGCGGAGGACGTCCAGGACCTCGGATTCGTCGAGTCGAACCCGAAGCAGGACGGCCGCAACATGATCATGGTTCTCGGTCCGCACAAGAAGAAGACCGAGGCGATGGCCGAGGCCCGCCAGGCGCAGGAGGCCCGCAAGGCGTCCGCGAAGGCCAACCCCGGTCGCTCGCAGAACCCCGCCGATGCCGAGGCCCCCACCGAGGAGCCCGCCGAGGCGTGACCCCGGGGACGTCAGTCCCAGGACACAACCGATACAAGAGCGACGCTCCACCGTGCCCGGTTTCGCGACCGGGCACCGGAGCGCCACCGACGAGGAGAGAACGGCGCTATGCCGAAGAACAAGTCGCACAGCGGTGCCAGCAAGCGCTTCAAGGTCACCGGCTCCGGCAAGGTGCTCCGTGAGCGCGCCGGCAAGCGCCACCTGCTCGAGCACAAGTCGTCCCGTCTGACGCGTCGCCTCACCGGCAACGCCGAGATGGCCCCGGGCGACGCCAAGAAGATCAAGAAGCTTCTCGGCAAGTGACCCAGCGGCGCGCCGAGCGCCCTGCGTCTGGACCGGGACCCAATCGTTTCCGGGCCGTGTGAGTCCAACCGCGGCCCCGCTACAAGGAGTTAAAAAGTGGCACGCGTCAAGCGGGCAGTGAACGCCCACAAGAAGCGCCGGGCGATCCTCGAGCAGGCCTCCGGCTACCGCGGTCAGCGTTCGCGCCTGTACCGCAAGGCCAAGGAGCAGGTCACCCACTCGCTGGTCTACAACTACAACGACCGCAAGAAGCGCAAGGGTGACTTCCGCCAGCTGTGGATCCAGCGCATCAACGCCGCTGCCCGCGCCAACGGCATCACGTACAACCGCTTCATCCAGGGTCTGAAGGCCGCGAACGTCGAGGTCGACCGCAAGATCCTGGCCGAGCTGGCCGTGAACGACGCCACCGCGTTCGCCGCGCTCGTCGAGGTCGCGCAGAAGGCGCTGCCGGCCGACGTCAACGCGCCGAAGGCTGCGTGATCGCTGCGCCGGCTCAGGCCGACGTCCGACGTGACTGAACGGACCCGTGGGCGATGCCTGCGGGTCCGTTGGTATGAGCACCGGTTGGTTCGGCACCGCCGGAATCCGCCGTCGTGGCTGAGCGCCGTTGCGGCGGAGAAGAAGCGACCGATCGCCGTCGTAGCGGAGAGTTACTGAAGTGAACAATGCCCCCACCCCCGAGCTGATCTCCCCCCGTTCTCCCCGCGTCTTGGCCGCGCGGCGGCTGGCCAAGCGGAACTTTCGGGGGAAAGAGCGGCTGTTTCTGGCGGAGGGGCCGCAGGCCGTGCGGGAGGCAGGTGCGCAGCCGGACACGCTGGTCGAGCTGTTCGCCACCGTGGAGGCCGCCGAGCGGTACGCGGACATCATCGGCCTGGCCCGTGACACCGGCGCCCGTGTCCACCTCGCCTCCGAAGAGGTCATCGCGGACATCTCCACGACCGTGACCCCGCAGGGGCTCGTCGGGATCTGCCGGTTCCTCGACACGCCTTTCGAGGACATCCTCCGTGCGCGGCCCAAGCTCGTGGCCGTGCTCGCGCATGTGCGCGACCCCGGCAACGCCGGCACCGTGCTGCGGTGCGCGGACGCCGCCGGGGCCGAGGCCGTCGTGCTGACCGACGCCTCCGTCGATCTGTACAACCCCAAGGCCGTCCGCGCCTCCGTGGGCTCGCTGTTCCATCTGCCGGTCGCCGTGGGTGTGCCCGTCGAGCGGGCCGTGGCGGGATTGACGGAAGCCGGTGTGCGGATCCTGGCCGCCGACGGGGCCGGGGAGCACGACCTCGACGAGGAGCTCGACAAGGGGACCATGGGCGGGCCGACCGCATGGGTCTTCGGCAACGAGGCGTGGGGGCTCCCGGAGGAGACCCGCGCGCTCGCGGACGCCGTCGTCCGCGTCCCGATCCACGGGAAGGCCGAGAGCCTGAACCTCGCCACCGCCGCGGCCGTATGTCTCTACGCGTCGGCCCGTGCACAGCGCGCCCCCGGAGGCTGCCGCTCCGTCACCGACAGCTAGTAGGGTGACCAGCTCGGGGGCCACCTGCGCCGTCTGAGAGGTGGGGTACGGGGATGAGTGTCGGCACGAGCAGCGCACCGGGGGGACGGGACGTACGGCGCCCGCCCGAGCCCCGCTACGGCGATCCTGCCGAGCTCGGCATCGACCCCGACGAACTGCCCGACGGGCTCGTCGTCGCGGACGAGCACGGGCGGGTGATCTGCTTCAACTCCGCCGCCGAACGCATCACCACGGTTGCCGCGCAGGACGTCCTCGGACAGCGCCTCGACAAGGCCCTGCCCTTGGAGGACCTGGAGGGCAGGCGGTGGTGGCAGCTGACCGATCCCTACGGCGGGCTCGCCATCCGGGTCCGGCAGCCCGAGCGGAACCTGCTGCTGCCGGGTGGCCGGGAGGTGCTCGTCTCGGCGCGCTACGTCCGTACGGAACCCACCGGCCCCGTCCGCCGCGTCGTCGTCTCCCTGCGCGACACCGAGGCCCGCCGCCGCACCGAGCGCAGCCACGCCGAACTGATCGCCACCGTCGCCCACGAACTGCGCTCGCCGCTCACCTCCGTCAAGGGCTTCACCGCCACCCTCCTCGCCAAGTGGGAGAGGTTCACCGACGACCAGAAGCGGCTGATGCTCGAGACGGTCGATGCCGACGCCGACCGCGTCACCCGGCTCATCGCGGAGCTGCTGGACATCTCCCGGATCGACTCCGGTCGGCTGGAGGTGCGCCGCCAGCCCGTCGACATCGGGGCCGCCGTCGGCCGGCACATCCAGGCGTACGTCGCGGCCGGACTGTCCGCCGACCGGTTCCTGCTGCGCATCGAGCAGCCGCTGCCCGCCCTGTGGGCCGACCCCGACAAGATCGACCAGGTGCTCAGCAACCTCATCGAAAATGCCGTGCGGCACGGCGAGGGAACCGTCACGATCGACGTAACGCCCGCCACGTCCCCCCGCGAGGGAGAGGACGTCGGCACGTCGGTCACCGTGAGCGACGAGGGCACCGGCATTCCGGAGGAGTCCATGAACCGCGTCTTCACCCGCTTCTGGCGGGGCAGCAAGCGCGGCGGCACGGGCCTTGGGCTGTACATCGTCAAGGGCATCGTCGAGGCCCACGGCGGCACCATCACGGTCGGCCGCGCCGCCGGTGGCGGCGCCGAGTTTCGATTTACGTTGCCCGTGAGCGCTCCGGCATATCTGACCTGAGCGGCCCACGGGCGCATTCGCCTACCTCCACCCCGTTAGACTCGGCCTTTGGCACCTTTGTGTCCCGGAGACGGCCTTGTGAGTCGGTGACGGGGACCTTCAGCCAGCCAATCGGAAGCACGGGAAGAGATGTCGGCACCGAATAAGTCGTACGACCCTGTCGAGGTCGAGACGTTGAAACCGGAAGAGATCGAGCGCATGCGGGACGAGGCGCTCGCCGCCTTCGCCGCCGCGGACTCCCTCGACGCGCTCCAGGAGGCCAAGGTCGCCCACACCGGCGGCACCTCCCCGCTGGCCCTCGCCAACCGCGAGATCGGCGCCCTGCCCCCGCACGCCAAGGCCGAGGCCGGCAAGCGCGTCGGCCAGGCCCGCGGCGCCGTGAACAAGGCCCTCGCCGCCCGCCAGGCCGAGCTGGAGGCCGAGCGCGACGCGCGCGTGCTGGTCGAGGAGGACGTGGACGTCACGCTGCCGTACGACCGCGTACCGGCCGGCGCCCGCCACCCGCTCACCACGCTCTCGGAGCGCATCGAGGACGTCTTCGTGGCCATGGGCTACGAGGTCGCCGAGGGACCGCAGGTCGAGGCCGAGTGGTTCAACTTCGACGCTTTGAACATCGGCCCGGACCACCCGGCCCGCGGCGAGGCGGACACGTTCTTCATCGAGGGCCCGGACGGCTCCGGCGACTCCGGCGTCGTGCTGCGTACCCACACCTCGCCCGTGCAGATCCGCTCCCTGCTCGACCGTGAGCTGCCGGTCTACGTGATCTGCCCCGGCCGCGTGTACCGCACCGACGAGCTGGACGCCACGCACACCCCGGTCTTCCACCAGGTCGAGCTGCTCGCCGTCGACGAGGGCCTGACCATGGCGGACCTCAAGGGCACCCTGGACCACATGGTCCAGTCCCTGTTCGGCGAGGGGATGAAGACGCGGCTGCGGCCGAACTTCTTCCCGTTCACCGAGCCGTCCGCCGAGATGGACATGGTGTGCTACGTCTGCCGCGGCGAGTCCGTCGGCAACCCCGACCGGCCCTGCCGCACCTGCTCCAGCGAGGGCTGGATCGAGCTCGGCGGCTGCGGCATGGTCAACCCGCGGGTGCTCACCGCCTGCGGCGTCGACCCGGAGAAGTACAGCGGCTTCGCCTTCGGGTTCGGCATCGAGCGGATGCTGATGTTCCGCCACAACGTCGAGGACATGCGAGACATGGTCGAGGGTGACGTCCGGTTCACCCGGCCGTTCGGGATGGAGATCTGATGCGGGTCCCGCTTTCTTGGCTGCGGGAGTACGTCGACCTGCCGGAGACGGAGACGGGTCGTGACGTGCAGGCCAAGCTCATTTCGGCCGGTCTTGAGGTCGAGACCGTCGAGCAGCTCGGCGCCGACCTCAAGGGCCCCCTCGTCGTCGGTCAGGTGCTGACCATCGAGGAGCTGACGGAGTTCAAGAAGCCGATCCGCTTCTGCACCGTCGACGTCGGCACCGCCAACGGCACGGGTGAGCCCCAGGAGATCGTCTGCGGCGCCCGCAACTTCGCCGAGGGCGACAAGGTCGTCGTGGTCCTCCCGGGCGCCGTGCTGCCCGGCGGCTTCGCGATCTCCGCGCGCAAGACGTACGGCAGGAACTCGCACGGCATGATCTGCTCCAGCAGCGAGCTGGGGATGGGCGACGACGGCACGCACGGCATCATCGTGCTGCCGCCCGAGACCGAGGTCGGCAAGGACGCCATCGAGCTGCTCGAGCTGGTCGACGAGGTGCTGGACATCGCCGTCACCGCCAACCGCGGCGACTGTCTGTCCATCCGCGGCGTCGCCCGCGAGGCCGCCATCGCCTACGGCCTGCCGCTGCGCGACCCGGCCCTGCTCGACGTACCGGCGCCGAACGCCTACGGCTACCCGGTGAAGGTCTCCGAGCCGCTCGGCTGCGACCGCTTCACCGCCCGCACGATCAGCGGCCTGCGGCCCGAGGCCCGCTCCCCGATCTGGCTCCAGCGCCGGCTCCAGAAGGTCGGCATGCGTCCGATCTCGCTCGCCGTCGACGTCACCAACTACGTGATGATGGAGCTCGGCCAGCCGCTCCACGCCTACGACCGCTCACTGGTCCAGGGCACGATCGGTGTGCGGCGGGCCGAGGAGGGCGAGAAGATCGTCACCCTCGACGGGGTCACCCGCACGCTGCACGCCGAGGACCTGGTGATCACCGACGAGCGCGGGCCCATCGGGCTCGCCGGCGTCATGGGCGGCGCCAACACCGAGATCGCCGACCACGAGAACACCGAGGGCGCCACGACCGACATCGTGATCGAGGCCGCGCACTTCGACGCGGTGTCGATCGCACGGACGGCCCGCCGGCACAAGCTGTCCTCCGAGGCGTCCCGGCGCTTCGAGCGGGGCGTCGACCCCGAGGCCGCGTCCGCCGCCGCCCAGCGCACGGTGGACCTGCTGGTGCTGCTCGCGGGCGGCACCGCCGAGGCCGGTGTCACCGAGGTCATCACTCCCTCCGCGCCGCACACCATCACCGTTCCGGCCGACCACCCGGACAAGGTCGCGGGCGTCGAGTACGGCCGCGAGACCGTCGTACGCCGCCTCCAGCAGATCGGCTGCGACGTGTACGGGCAGGACGAGCTGATCGTCACCGTGCCGTCCTGGCGGCCCGACCTGCTCGAGCAGAACGACCTCGCCGAAGAGGTCATCCGGCTCGAGGGCTACGAGAACCTGCCCTCCACGCTGCCCAAGCCCCCGTCGGGCCGCGGCCTGACCCACCGGCAGCGGCTGCACCGCCGGGTCGGCCGTGCCCTGGCCGGTGCGGGCTACGTCGAGGCGCCGAACTACCCGTTCGTCAGCGAGCAGGTCTTCGACCAGCTCGGCCTCGACGCCGACGACCCCGCCCGCCGCGTCGTCCGGCTGGTCAACCCGCTCAACGACGAGGAGCCCGCGCTCCGTACGTCGCTGCTGCCGGGCCTGCTCGGTGCCCTGCGGCGCAATGACGGCCGGGGCTCGCACGACCTGGCGCTGTTCGAGACGGGGCTGGTGTTCCATCCGCGTGAGGACCAGGGCGTCGCCACCCATCTGCCGGTCGACCGTCGCCCCACCGACGAGGAGATCGCCACGCTGAACGCCGCGCTGCCCGAGCAGCCGCGGCACGTGGCCGTCGTCCTCGCGGGCGCACGTGAACAGGCCGGCTGGTGGGGCAAGGACCGCCCGGCCGACTGGGCCGACGCGATCGAGGCTGCACGCACGGTGGCCCGTGAGGCGGGCGCCGAACTCGTCGTGCGCAAGGGCCAGTACGGGCCGTGGCACCCGGGTCGCTGTGCCGAGCTCGTGGTCGTCGCCGACGGCACCGAGCGGGTCGTGGGGCACGCCGGTGAGCTGCACCCGCGCGTCCTGAAGGCGCTGGGCCTGCCCGCCCGCACCTGCGCGATGGAGCTCGACCTGGACGCCCTGGAGCAGGTGGGCGACGGCACCCCGCAGGCGCCGCGCATCTCCACGTTCCCGGTCGCCACGCAGGACGTCGCGCTCGTCGTCGACCAACCGGTCCCGCACGCCGAGGTCGAGGCCGCGCTGCGCGAGGGCGCCGGTGAACTGCTCGAGTCCATCCGGCTGTTCGACGTGTACGAGAACGCGGAGCAGCTCGGCGACGGGCGGAAGTCGCTGGCGTACGCGCTGCGGTTCCGTGCGGCTGACCGGACGCTGACGGTCGACGAGGCGTCGGCGGCTCGGGACGCGGCGGTGGCGCTGGCCGCTGAGCGTACGGGGGCAGTGCTGCGGAGTTAGGTCGCGGTAGCGCCGGGGACTGCGCGTTGGTGGGCGGCTGCGGGTTGTTCGTGGCTGGTTGCGCAGTTCCCCGCGCCCCTTGTGGGGGGGGCATGCCCCCCACACCCCCTATCGGTCACCTCACTCGTTCGGGTGGCAAGTTCGGGCGATCTGGCTCTTACGGGGCACACGGCGACAGAATCGGACCGGTCTTTCGAGGCCGGTCTGCGCTGTTACGGCCTGCAATGGGGGCATCCGTATGATCCGTAAGCTGCGGGTGCCCGGCAGGGTGTTTGCGCTGGGGCTTCCCACCATGGGGGGCGCGCAGGACGCGCTGCTGCGGCCCGTGCCCCCGCGCATCGACGGGCTGAGCGTCGCCGCCGCCCAGCTCGCCGCCGACCGCAGCTCCTCCGTCGGCGGCGATCTGTACGAGGTCGTCGCCACCGAGCACGGTGTCCGCGTTGTGATGGGGGACGTACGCGGGCACGGGCTGGCCGCGACAGGGACCGTCGCCGCCGTCCTCGGCAGCTTCCGGGAGGCCGTGCACGACGAGCCGGAACTCGCCGGAGTTCTGCGCCGGCTGGACCGCGCCCTGGCCCGGTACCTGAGAGAGCGGTCCGACGGCCTTGTGGCCGAGGAGTTCGTGACCGTCCTGCTGCTGGAGATCGGGCGGGACGGCGAGGTGCGGGCCCTCAACTGCGGCCACCCCTGGCCGTACCGGCTCCTCGGCACCCACGTCGAACCACTCGCCCGAGCCGATCCCCTCCCACCCCTGGGCTCGTTCCCGCTACCGCTCGACCTGCCCGCCGCACCCTTCGGCCAACTCCGGCCCGGCGAGGCACTGTTCCTCTTCACGGACGGCGCCGAGGACGCCCGAGACGTGCATGGCCGGTTCTTTCCGCTGCCGGACGTACTCACGGAGGCTCTGCGCGAGGGCGCGCACACCCCGCAGTCCATGCTGGGTGCCGTCTTCATCCGCGTGTTGGGCCACACCAGCGGCAGCCCCACCGACGACATAGCCCTACTGGCACTACGCAACGAACGGCACCACAGACGCCCCTCAGGGGCGCGGGACAGTGACACATGCGGCTCCGCCGCGCGGGCGCGACCAGCCACCCCCCACCCGCAGCCGACAACCCACCGCTAGCCCTACGGTCCCCGGCACAGCGAGCGCAGCGCCGCCGCCGGGCCGCCGCTGTACGAGGGGGAGCCGACGGCCCGGCCGGCCTCTTGCGAGGCATTTCAGTCAACCGGCCGGAAACTCTCCGCAACAGTGCGCGCACAGCCCGGATTCGCGCACTCCGTTCACACCCCGTGTGAAGGCGAATTCACTACGCTGTCGACACCGAGCCATCTGGGGGGCCTTTCCGATGCAGCCCAACACTCTGCTCGACGCGATCCTGGACGAGGCGGGGATCTCGCACGCCGGCCTCGCGGCACATGTGAACCAGGCCGGGCGGGCGCGCGGGCTCGCGCTCCGTTACGAACACACCGCCGTGGCCCGCTGGTTGAAGGGCCAGCGGCCGCGTGGCCAGGTGCCCGACCTGATCTGCGAGGTGCTCGCCGCCCGGCTGCACCGGCCGGTGACACTCGACGACATCGGACTCGGCGTACCGGGGGAGTCGGCCGGCGCGCACGGCACGTCGCTGTCCGGCTTCGTCGAACGCGCCACCGCCCTGTGGCGTTCCGACGAACAGCAGCGCCCGCACGTCCTCGGCGCCCCCGCCGTCACCGGCACGCCGGCTGTCATGCCCGTGTGGGAGTGGGAGAACCCGCCCGAGGACGTGGACGTCTCCCGCGGTGGCCGGCACCGGGTCACCCCGGCCGACATCGAGATGCTGCGCTCCGCCCGCACCCACTACGAGCAGATGTACCGCAAGGCCGGCGGCGTCGCGACCCGCACCCGGATCGTCGGCTTCCTCAACTCCGAGGCGGCGCCCCTGCTGCGCGGCAGCTACACCGACGCCACCGGCCGCCAAATCCACCGCGCCACCGGCGGATTGGTCGCGATCGCCGGCATCTGCGCCTACGACTCCGACGCACACGGCCTCGCCCAGCGCTACTTCCACCAGGCGCTGCGGCTCGCCAAGGCCAGCGGCGACCGGGGACTCGGTGCCTATGTGATCGCGTTGCTCGTCAACCAGTCGCTGTTCATGCGGGAGTACCGTCAGGCCGTCGCCTTCGCGGAGGCTGCGCTGCGGGCCGCAGGCAAGCACATCACCCCGGCCCTCGCCTCTGATCTGTACGCGATGCAGGCGAAGGCGTACGCCCACCTCGGCGACGGCACGAGCGCCCTGTCCTGCATACGGCGGGCCGAGCAGGCCGCCGAACGCATCCGGCGCGGACACGAACCCGACGAGACCGGCTATGTCCAGCCGGGCCTGGTCAACGTCCAGGTGGCGGAGGCACTGCTCAGCCTCGGCGAACTGGCCGCCGCCGGTGAGCATGCCGCGGCCGCCGTGGACAACCCCGCGCACGACCGGGGCCGGGTGCACCGGCTCGCCATGCTCAGCACCATCGAACTGCGCCAGGGCAACGCCGAGAAGGCGGTGGCGACCGCGGTGCAGATGGCCGAGCAGGCCCGCGGCATGGAGTCCCAGCGGCTGCGTGACAGACTCCGGGCGGTGCGCGAGCACCTGGTGCGCAGCGGCGGCGCGGGCACGGCCGAGGCCGCCGAACTCATCGACGGGGCACTGCGCGTACCGCTGTAGCGACACCGCCTGAACGGCAACGCCACGCTTTCCCTCTGCTGTGGGCACGCTCCTGCTGCGATATTGCCACTTACTCGGCGGAAGGTGGCAGAACCGTGCAGTGGACGAAACAGAACGAACAAACTGTGTATGAAAACCGCTGGTTCAGCGTCAATCTCGCAGATGTCGAGCTGCCGGACGGCCGGCACCTCGACCACTTCCTGATACGGCTGCGGCCGGTGGCCGTGGCCACGGTGGTGAATGAGGCCAACGAGGTCCTCCTCCTGTGGCGCCACCGCTTCATCACCGACAGTTGGGGGTGGGAACTCGCGGCGGGCGTGGTCGAGGACGGCGAGGACATCGCGGTCGCGGCTGCCCGGGAGCTCGAGGAGGAGACGGGCTGGCGGCCGGGACCCCTGCGCCACCTGATGAGCGTGGAGCCGTCCAACGGGCTCACCGACGCCCGGCACCACATCTACTGGGCCGACGAGGGCGAATACATCGGGCACCCCGTGGACGACTTCGAGTCGGACCGGCGGGAATGGGTCCCCCTCAAACTCGTCCCCGATCTGGTCGCCCGCGGCGAGGTCCCGGCCGCCAACATGGCGGCCGCACTGCTTTTACTGCACCACCTCAGGCTGGGCCAGGACACCGTCATCTAGGGCGTGTCCGGCATGATCCGCCGGGCAGGCCCTAGCGTGCGAGTGCCTGCCAGACGGCCACGACGAGGGCGGCCACAGCCGTGACGGCCGTGACCGAGGGCAGCGGCCATCGGGCGTGTTCCAGGGTGATGAGCCGCGTGCTCAACTCGTCCAGTTCCTTGGCGGTTTCCTCGGTGCGATGGGAGAGCAGTGCCAGCCCGCCCTCGACGCGGGCGTATGCCACATCGAGACGGCGACGTAACTCTGCGAGTTCCTCCTGGGCGACGGAATGCTCGGGATCGGCGGTCACGAACCGCTCCTTTCCGTAGTCGTCTTACGTCCCTTGCATGCGCATGGTGAGTCAACTCGCCTGGTGGGCACCTGGGGAGAGTGTGCGAGCGGCATATGCGGGCCCGACGCGCACACGGTGTGTGAATGACACGGGCCCGGCACCCCTCAGGTGCCGGGCCCGCGGAGCGTCGCGCTCGGTAATCAGCCGTAGGTGTAGAAGCCCGAGCCGCTCTTGCGGCCCAGCCGGCCCGCGTCGACCATGCGCTGCAGCAGCGGGGGAGCGGCGTAGAGCGGCTCCTTGTACTCCTCGTACATCGAATGCGCCACCGACGCCACCGTGTCCAGGCCGATCAGATCGGACAGCTTCAGCGGGCCCATCGGATGGGCGCAGCCCATCTCCATGCCGTTGTCGATGTCCTCGCGGCTGGCGATACCGGACTCGAACATCCGGATCGCGGAGAGCAGATAGGGGATCAGCAGCGCGTTGACGACGAAGCCGGAGCGGTCCTGGGCGCGGATGGCGTGCTTGCCGAGCACCTTCTCGGTGAACAGCTGTGCCCGGCCGAGCGTGCCCTCGGAGGTGGTCAGCGCGGGGATCAGCTCGACGAGCTGCTGCACCGGGGCCGGGTTGAAGAAGTGGATGCCGATGACCTGGTCGGGGCGCGAGGTGGCGACGGCCAGCTTCACCAGCGGGATCGAGGAGGTGTTGGAGGCCAGGATCGCGTCCGGGCGGGTCACGACCTGGTCGAGCACCTGGAAGATCTCGGTCTTGACCTGCTCGTTCTCGACGACGGCCTCGATGACCAGATCCCGGTCGGCGAACTCACCGAGGTCGGTGGTGAAGCTCAGCCGTGCCTGCGTGGCGTCCCGCTCCTCCTCGGTGATCTTGCCGCGTTCGGCCGCCTTGCTCAGGGAGTTGAACAGCCGGGTGCGGCCGATCTCCAGGGCCTCGCCGGTGGTCTCGGCGACCTTCACGTCCAGGCCGGCGCGGGCGCACACCTCGGCGATGCCGGCCCCCATCTGGCCGCAGCCCACCACTCCGACGCGCTCGATGTCGGTCACATCGTCCCCTTCGCTGATCCAGTCGCGAGGCAGGTCGCCGGGTTCCGGTGCCTGCTCCATTCGTGCACGTTACCCGTAAGTATCGATGATCGATCGCCGGGGTGGGGGCATCCTTGGGCTTCGGAGACGATCCGTGACGGCGCGGATCCGCAGCGTATGTGGGGTACGTGTCGTGGGACAGCTGTCTCGTCGGGTGTTTGCACTGGCCGCACTGTCGACCCTCGTGATGGCGCGAGACGCGGGTGCGGCCCCCCGTCGGCCGCGCACCAGCACCGAGATGCGCGGCATGTGGCTGGCGACCGTGAACAACCGCGACTGGCCCTCCACCATGGGCCTGACCGCGAAGGAGCAACGCGCCGAGCTGATCGCCCACCTGGACTGGGCGGTCCGCTGCCGGCTCAACACGGTGATCTTCCAGGTGCGGCCGACGGCCGACGCGCTGTGGCCCTCGCCGTACGAGCCCTGGTCGGAGTACCTCACCGGCACCCAGGGACAGCACCCCGGGTGGGATCCGCTCGGCATGGCGGTCGACGAGGCACACGCCCGGGGCCTTGAGCTGCATGCCTGGTTCAACCCGCTGCGGGTGGCGATCCACACCGACCCGACGAGGCTCGTCGCCTCGCACCCGGCCCGCAAGAACCCGGACTGGGTGGTGGCCTACGGCGGCAGGCTCTACTACAACCCCGGGATTCCCGAAGTACGCGCCTTCGTGCAGGAAGCGATGCTCGACGCCGTGGCCAGGTACCCGGTCGACGCCGTCCACTTCGACGACTACTTCTACCCGTACCCGGTCGCCGGGCAGAGCTTCGACGACGACGAGGCCTACGCCATCCATGGCGCGGCCTTCACGAACCGGGCCGACTGGAGGCGGGACAACATCGACCGGCTGGTGCGCGACACTGCGGCCGGCATCAAGGAGGTCCGCCCCGGCACGCGGTTCGGGATCAGCCCGTTCGGAGTGTGGCGCAACGCCGACACTGACCCGCTCGGCTCGGACACCCGGTCCGTGCAGACGTACGACGACCTGTACGCGGACACCCGCAAGTGGGTGCGTGAGAACTGGATCGACTACATCTGCCCACAGCTGTATTGGTCGGCACACCCGCTTGACCAGCAGGTTCCTACCAACTATGCCGTCCTTCTGCCCTGGTGGGCAGAGGTCGCGAGGGGGTCTCGGACACAGCTCTACATCGGGGAAGCCCTCTACAAGGCGGGCGACCCGGCACAGCCCGCGGAGTGGCAGGACCCGGCCGAACTGTCCCGACACCTCACCCTCGCCAAGGAGCACCCGGAGGTGCGGGGGCACGTGTTCTTTGCAGCCGAGGAAGTCAGGCAGGACAAGATCGGGGCCATGACCCGGGTGGTTACCGACCACTACCAGCGGCCGGCGCGGACGCTGCGATGATCGAGGGGCAGGCCCCCTACAGGGTGCTCACGGAGATCTTGAGCCGGCATCCTGAGTTGGAACAGGCCCAGATACTGGGCGTGCTGTTTCGCCGCCCTGCGGCTGCCCCGGATGAGCGGCAGCCGCCCCGCCGACCCACCCCGCTGCCCCATAGAGGGGCTGGCCGTGGCTTCATCAAGGTCGCCGTCAAAAGACAAGGGTCCAAGTCCCCTTGAGGCTCTGCAGAGACGCGAGCAGGCCCCCTCCTTCGGGAGGGGTGTCGGCAACTGGTGTTCCGGTCCGTCGCACAACAGCGCGGGGGCCGGCCAAGCCTCGGCTTTGTTCTACGTCTGCTCGGCGGCCTCGCGTTCGCCGACGCTGACCAGCCCTGTCTCGTAGGCGACGATGACGGCCTGGACACGGTCACGGAGTCCGAGCTTGGCGAGGATGCGGGCGACGTGCGTCTTGACGGTCGCCTCGGCCAGGTGGAGGCGGGTGGCGAGTTCGGTGTTGCTCAGTCCTCGGGCCAGCAGGCCGAGGACCTCCAGTTCGCGCGGGGTGAGCGAGGCGAGGTCGCGGTGGAGAGCGGCGGTGTTGCTGCCACGCTGGGTGAACCGCTGGACGAGGCGGCGGGTGATGGCGGGCGCGAGGAGGGCGTCGCCGGTACGGACCGTGCGGACGGCCGCGGTCAGTTGCTCGGGGGTGACGTCCTTGAGGAGGAAGCCGCTGGCCCCGGCGGACAGTGCCGCGTAGACGTATCGGTCGAGGTCGAAGGTGGTCAGGATGATGACGCGGGGTTTGTCGGGGGCACCGGTGAGGATGCGGCGGGTGGCCTCCAGGCCGTCCATCTCGGGCATCCGGATGTCCATCAGGACCACGTCGGGACGTGTGCGGCGGACCGCTTCGACGGCTTCGGTTCCGTTGGTCGCCTCGGCGACGACGTCGATGCCGTCGGCGCCGAGGATCAACCGGAATCCGGTGCGGACCAGGGTCTGGTCGTCGGCGAGGAGCACACGCAGCGGCTCGGTCACGGTGTCTCCAAGGGGATCAGTGCTTCCACACGGTAGCCGCCGGTCAGGCGTCGGCCGGTGTTCAGGGTTCCGTCGTAGACGGCGAGGCGCTCGCGCAGGCCGATCAGACCCCGGCCGCTTCCGGCGCCCGCGCCCGGGTGTCCACCGGTGTCGGTGACTTCCACCCGGAGCCGTTCCGGGCCGTATTCGACGGTCACGGCGGCGGTGGCGCCGGAGGCGTGCTTCACGGCGTTGGTCAGGGCTTCCTGGACCACGCGGTAGGCGGCGAGTTCGAGGCCGGGCGGGAGGGGACGGAGCGGGCCGGTCACGGTCAGGTCGACGGGCAGTCCGGTGTCCCGGACCCGTCCGACCAGCGTTTCCAGCTGGTCCAGGCCGGGCTGCGGGGCCAGCTCCGCCGCCGTGTCGGCCAGGTCTGCACCTGCGTCCGTCCCCTCGCTCTCGTCGGCCATGGTGAGCAGTCCCATGACGTGGCGCAGCTCGGTCATGGCCGCCCGCCCGCCCGCCTCGACGGCGAGCAGCGCCTCGCCGGCCTGCTCGGGGGAGGTTTTCATGATCTTGCGGGCGGCGCCCGCCTGAATGATCATGACGCTGACGTTGTGCGTGACGACGTCGTGCAGTTCGCGGGCGATCCTGGCCCGCTCATGCTCGACGGCCCGACGCAGCGCCTCGGCCTGTTCGCGTTCCAGGGCGGAGAGCCGGGTGCGGCCCTCGTCGGTTCGGAGTTTCCAGGTACGCAGGCCGACGGCGGCCACGGCCATCGGGACCAGGATCAGCAGGGCGATGTATTCGTTGGGGACGATCGGTGTCACCGAGTTCCCCGAGGTGCCGACCAGAACGACCGACACCGGCAGCGCCGCCAGGGTCGCCACCCGGTACGGGCTGTACACGGCGGCGCTGTAGACGGCGATGACGAACGCGTAGAAGGTCAGCCGCATGACGCTGTGCGGTGTCGCCAGTGTCGCGGCCGTCACGACGCACAGCACGGCGATCGGGTAGCGGCGGCGCAGCGCCAGGGCACCCGAGGCGATGACCGCGAGGGTCACCATGAAGGCCAGGCCGCCGGGGCCGGACGGGCGCGGTAAGACGACCTCCACGCCGGGTGCGATCTCACGCACCACGACGTTATTGGCGTTGTCGATGCCGTAGTAGACGGTGGCGATTCCGAGTGCCAGTGCCACCAGCGCGTCGAACTGCCAGGCGCGCCGGGTGGGCCGCAGCGGTGGACCGCTCGGACGCCTGGCGTCGCGGACCGTCCGGCGGGCGGCTTCCCGTAGCCGCTCCAGCGTCGTACGTACATCCATCACCGGATCATTCTCGCCGCCGCGCGGACTCGCGGAGTCCGTCCCGGTGGTCATTCCCACCGCACCGGATACATCACCCGCCTACATCGCAGGGATGACGTTTCCGGGGCTCATCCCGGCGCTGTACCGCAATGGGTTCGAGCGGGCGACGCGTGCGGGCCGGGCCCGCTCCTAGCGTTCACGCAGCCAACTGCCCGTACCCAAGGAGCCTTTCATGACCATGCCGGTGATCGAACTGCGCGAGGTGAGCCGCCGATACGACGACGGCCCGCCCGCTCTGCACGAGGCGTCGCTGACCGTGCAGCCCGGCGAGGCCGTCGCGATCCTCGGCCCTTCCGGCAGCGGCAAGTCCACGCTGCTCAATCTGATCGCGGGCCTGGACCGGCCCAATACGGGGACCGTCACCGTGGACGGGGTGCGGGTGGACCAGCTGGGCGAAGCCGGATCGGCGCTCTACCGGCGGTCGAAGATCGGCATGGTCTTCCAGTTCTTCAACCTGCTCGACGATCTGACCGTCACCGACAATGTCGTCCTGCCCGCGCGCCTCGCGGGTATGGCACGTGGCGAGGCAGACCGCCGGACGGCGGAACTTCTGGAACTGCTGGGTATCGACCGGCACGCCCGCGCCTACCCGGGGCGGCTGTCCGGCGGCGAGCGGCAGCGCGTCGCGGTGGCCCGGGCGTTGATGAACCGGCCGGCGCTGCTCCTGGCCGACGAGCCGACCGGGGCCCTGGACACGGCCGCCGGACAGGACGT
The DNA here is from genome assembly GCF_042672405.1 of Streptomyces sp. NPDC127197. Classification (NCBI taxonomy): domain Bacteria; kingdom Bacillati; phylum Actinomycetota; class Actinomycetes; order Kitasatosporales; family Streptomycetaceae; genus Streptomyces; species Streptomyces sp. NPDC127197. The sequence continues at coordinate 273,104 of NZ_JBHXVG010000003.1, forward strand.
CAGCAGGCTGCTCACCGGCCTCAATGCCGAGGGACAGACCATCGTCGTGGTCACCCACGACCTGGCTCTGGCCCGGTCCTGCACGAACCGTACGGTCCGGATCGCCGACGGCCGGATCACCGAAGACGTCCGGTCGCAGGCCGTCGCCTCGGAGGCCGTCCGATGAGCGCGCTCGCCAAGGTGGTGCGCTCGGGGGTGAGACGACGCCGGGTGCAGACGCTGGTGATCGGGCTCGCCACGATGATGGCGGTGGCCGCCTCCGTCCTCGGCGGAACGCTGCTCGTGGTGTCCGGCGCGCCCTTCGACGACGCCTTCGCCAAGCAGAACGGCGCGCATCTGTCCGTGCAGTTCGACGCGGGCAAGGTGAGTGCCGGGCAGCTGTCGAAGTCCAAGGACGCCGAAGGGGTGAGCAGTGCGGCCGGGCCGTTCCGTACGGCGACGGTCACCCCGCGGGCGGACGGCAGCCCCGGGTGGCCGATGACCGTGGTCGGCCGGGGCGATCCCGGCCGGGACGTGGACGAGGTGGCACTGCTCGACGGGCGGTGGCCCACGCAGTCTGGCGAGATCGTGCTGTCCGCCAACTCCGCGCTCTTCCCGACCATGGGCATGAAGATCACCTTCCCCGATCTGTCCGGCGGTCCGACACTGACGGTGGTCGGTGTGGCCCGCTCGGTCACGCAGACCGCTGACGCCTGGGTGGTTCCGTCCCAGATGCCGGCGCTCACCGCGCCCGGCAGCGGCGGCTACCAGATGCTCTACCGCTTCACCGACGCGGGCACCGCCGCGCAGATCACCGCGGGCGGCAAGGCCGTGACGGAATCCCTGCCGCCGGGAACGGCCGTCGGCGAACAGTCCTGGCTCACCGTCAAGAAGAACACCGAGCAAGACACCGCCCTCTACGTCCCCTTCCTCATCGCGTTCGGCGCCCTGGGCCTGGTCATGTCGGTGCTCATCGTCGGCAACGTCGTCGCGTCGGCCGTCGGCACGGGAACGCGCCGCATCGGCATCCTCAAGGCCGTCGGCTTCACCCCCGCCCAGGTCGTTCGGGCCTATGTGGGCCAGGCGCTGATCCCGGCCGCCGTCGGCACGGCCCTCGGTGTCCTCGCCGGCCACCTGTTCGCCGTCCCCGTACTGGCCGAGACCGGGGAGGTCTACGGCACCTCGTCCCTGGCCATCGCCCCTTGGGCCGACCTGGCGGTGATCGCCGGGGTGCTCAGCCTGGTGGCGGTGACCGCGTGGGCGAGTGCCTGGCGGGCCGGGCGGCTGCGTACGGTCGATGCGCTCGCCGTCGGGCGTACCGCTTCGGCGGGGCGCGGCCGGTGGGCGGCCCGCCTGGCCGGACGGCTGCCCTTGCCGCAGCCGGTCGCCCTGGGCCTGGCGCGGCCCTTCGCGCGGCCCGCCCGCGCGCTGGCCATGGGCACGGCGATCCTGTTCGGCGCCATCGCCGTCACGTTCACCGTGGGGATGGGTGCCTCGCTCGGCCAGGTGATGAAAGCCAGGGCCCACGACGCCGCCGATGCCGTCGTGCCCGCGCCCTTGCCGGACTTCGGCCCCCAGGGCCCCGGATCCGGCACCGAGAAGCCGTCCAAGACCGATCCCGCTGCGGTCGCCGCGGCCATCGAGGCCGCCGCCGGAACCGGGAAGTACTACAGCGCCGCGACGGTACGGGCGGCCGTGTCCGGCCTGACCGGCACTATCGACGTGATCGCCTTCACCGGCGACGCTTCCTGGGGCGGTTACACGATGGTCTCGGGCCGCTGGATCGACAGGCCCGGCGAGGCCGTGGTCCCGACCCCCTTCCTGACCGCCACCGGCACTCGCATCGGTGACACCGTCACCCTGAACGGCCTGGCCGAGCCGGTCACGGTCCGTATCGTCGGTGAGGTCCTAGACCCCCGTAACGACGGCATGCAGGTCTTCACGGACGCCTCGTCCCTGACGGCCGCACATCCCGACCTGACGGAGACGAGCCATCACATCGCGGTCATGTCAGGCACCGACGTGACCGGCTACGTCGACGCGCTGAACAGGGACCTGGCACCGCTGGGGGTCGCCGCTCGGGCCGGCGGGCTCGACGCCGGCGGTGACATGGTCGTCACGCTCAACGCGCTGTCCGCGATCCTCACGCTGATGCTCGTCGCCGTCGCCGCGCTCGGCGTGCTGAACGGCGTGCTGCTCGACACCCGCGAGCGCGTCCGGGAGATCGGTGTCCACAAGGCGCTCGGCATGACCCCCCGGCAGACCGTCGCGATGGTCCTCACCTCGGTCGTCGTGACCGGACTGGTCGCGGGCGCTCTGGGCGTGCCGCTCGGCGTGGCCCTGCACGGCTGGGTCATCCCCGCGATGGGCGACAGCGTGGGGCTCCGCCTCCCCGATTCCGTCATCGCCGTCTACCACGGGGCCGAACTGCTCCCGCTCGCACTCGGCGGCCTGCTCATCGCTACCCTGGGTGCGCTCCTGCCCGCCGGCTGGGCCGCCAGGGCCCGAACAGCCACGGCCCTGCGCACCGAATAGGAGGTCAGGCTCAGAACTCGTGCCTCCGACCCCCACCGCAAGGAGCGGTGGGGGTCAGACGGCTGGTTCCCTCCAACTGGCGCGGGATGCGGGAGTTCCGAAGCTCTTTCAGCGGAACAGCGCCAGAGCCACGTACACGGTGGTGCGCTTGATCCCGGTTCGTCGGTGATCTGCTGCACGGCGTACCGACGGTGACCGTCCTCACCGGTCCCGGCGTACATCCGGCGGACCTGCTCGGCCTCGTAGTCCCCACCGGAGGCGATCGTGACCGTCCCGAGATGTCGACCAGAGCCCTAAAAATCCCCAGCCCCGCTCTTCGTCGCCACAGCTGTACTGGCACATCGGCAACGCCGCCGCCGACTACGCCACTCTCGTGCCGTGGTGGGCGGAGACGGCGCGCGGTACCGGCACACAGCTGTACGTGGGGGAGGCGCTGTACAAGGCCGGTGATCCGGTGCAGCACGAAGCCTGGCAGGACCCGGCCGAGCTGTCCCGGCACCTGGCCTTCGCCCGCGAACACTCCGAGGTGCGCGGGCACGTCTTCTTCTCCGCCCGCGACGCGGAGGCCGACGCCCTCGGGGCGATGGCGCGGGTGGTCGCCGACCACTATCAGCAGCCGGCGATTCCCCCGCGCTGAATCACTGTCCGGTGGTTTCCTTGTGCCGGATCTCGGTGTCGGGGCCCGGTGAGCACACGCCTTCGTGCCCGTCCTGGAACTTGACGCGGTACGGGGGGTTGCCCTCCTGACCCATCACTTCGACGATCTCGCCGACCTTGTCGTGTTGGCCGACCACCCTGCCGTGCTGGACAAGCTGGTCGCCCACGCTTGCGCGCATCTGGGGCCTCCTCACCATGTGCGGAGCAGCGGTCCGTACTTTCGAGTCTAGGGCGGGCGACGCCGGTCCGTACCGGTGCGTGCGCGCCGCTCAGCCTCGCGCCCGTTGCGTGACGGCGATGCAGACGAGCACGGCCGCAGCCGTCAGCGGCGCGGCCACGGTCAGGTGCTCGCCCAGCAGCAGCACCGACCACACCAGTGTGAGCAGCGGCTGGGCCAACTGCAACTGGCTGGCCTTGGGGATGCCGATGGCGGCCATGCCCCGGTACCAGACGACCAGGCCGAGGAACTGCGAGCCGGCCGCGACCCAGAGCACCCCGGTCACGCTGTGCGCGGTGAGCCGGACGGGCTCGTAGGTGAGGGCGAGCGCCGTGGCGGGCACGGTGAGCGGCAGGCACAGCACCAGCGCCCAGCCGACCACCTGCCAGCCCGGCATGACCCGGGCCAGCCGCCCGCCCTCGGTGTATCCGGCCGCGCACACCAGCAGCGCCGCGAACAGGTACAGGTCGGCGGAGGTGAGGGCGCCGCCGCTCTGCTGCACGGTGAAGGCGACCACCGCCGTCGCGCCGGCCAGCGCCGCCGTCCAGAAGGTGCGCGAGGGACGGGTGCCGACGCGCAGGGCGGACAGCAGCGCGGTCGTCAGCGGCAGCAGGCCGACCACGACCGCGGCGTGCGCGGTGGTGGAGGTCTGCAGGGCGAGCGTGGTGAGCAGCGGGAATCCGACGACGACCCCGGCGGCGACGACCGCGAGACCCGGCCAGTGCGACCGGGCGGGCAACGGCACTCGCAGCGCGAGCAAGCAGCCGCCCGCGATGAGCGCTGCGAGCACACTGCGCACGGCGACCAGCGACCAGGGCCCGAATCCTTCCAGGCCCCAGGCGGTGGCGGGGAAGGTGAGCGAGAAGGCGATGACGCCGAGGGCGGCCTGGAGGGTGCCCCCGGAGGCCTTGGTGGGGCCGCTGACCGCTATCCTGGTCGGAGCAGTAGCGCTACTCTGTGTTCTCATGCAAGAGCGTAGCAGTGTCGGTGAACTGGCGGATCAGCTGCGGCGGGAACTCGACCGCTATTCATATGGTGGAAAGCTCCCGTCCAGCCGGGCCCTGGTCGAACGGTTCCGGGTGAGCCCGGTGACCGTCTCGCGTGCCCTCGCGCAACTGGCGGCCGAAGGCCTGGTCGTGACCCGGCCCGGCGCCGGAGCGTTCCGCGCCCGGCCGCGCGCCGAGGCCGCACCCGCCGGGGACACCTCCTGGCAGGAGGTCTCCCTCAGCGCGGACGGCGCCGCCGAGCTCGTACCGCGCTCGGTGGACGCCTCCGGCGTCCTGGTCTCGCTCGCCGCCCCGCCGCCCGGCGTGATCGAGTTCAACGGCGGCTATCTGCACCCCTCCCTCCAGCCGGAGCGGGCGATGGCGGCGGCGCTGTCCCGGGCCGGGCGTCGGCCCGGTGCCTGGGGCAGACCGCCCATGGAGGGGCTGCCGGAGCTGCGCGAGTGGTTCGCGCGCAGCATCGGCGGCGCGGTCACTGCGGCCGAGGTGCTGGTCACCTCCGGCGGACAGTCGGCGCTGACCATCGCCCTGCGTGCACTGGCGCCGCCCGGCGCGCCGGTGCTCGTGGAGTCGCCCACCTACCCCGGCATGCTGGCCATCGCGCGGGCGGCGGGCCTGCGTCCCGTGCCGGTCCCGGTGGACCCGGACGGGGTGCGTCCCGCCCTTCTCGCCGACGCGTTCCGGGCCACCGGCGCCCGGGTGTTCGTCTGCCAGCCGCTCTTCCAGAACCCGACCGGCGCCGTGCTCGCCCCCGACCGCCGCGCCGAGGTGCTGCGCATCGCCCGCGAGGCCGGGGCCTTCGTCGTCGAGGACGACTTCGTACGACGGCTCGTGCACGCCGACGCGCCGCCGCTGCCGCGTCCGCTCGCCGCCGACGATCCCGACGGAGTCGTCGTGCACGTCAGCTCGCTGACCAAGGCGACCTCACCCAGCTTCCGGGTGAGCGCCCTGGCCGCGCGCGGCCCGGTCCTGGAGCGGCTGCGCGCCATCCAGGTCGTCGACACCTTCTTCGTGCCCCGGCCCCTGCAGGAGGCCGCGCTGGAACTCGTCGGCTCGCCCGCCTGGCCGCGCCACCTGAGGACGGTCTCGACGGAGCTGAAGGCCCGCCGTGACGCGATGACGTCCGCGCTGCGGCTGCACCTGCCCGAACTCGCCCTGCCGCACATCCCGTCGGGCGGCTACCACCTCTGGCTCCGCCTGCCCGAGGGCACTGGGGGCACCTCCCAGGCTTTCGGCTCTGGGGGAGAGTCGGCGTTCACCGCCGCCGCCCTCCGCGCGGGCGTCGCGATCACCCCCGGCCGCCCGTACTTCAGCGCCGAACCCCCGGCCGCACACCTGCGCCTGAGCTTTGCGGCGGTGGCCGGGACGGGGGAGATCGCCGAAGGGGTGCGGCGGCTGCGGGCGGCCTGCGCCGAAGTCGGCTGACCGAATCAATGGATGGCGTTCCATTTCTAGCGGGTTGTCCGGCTGGTCCTGACCTGGAAGTAAGGTTTCGCGTACCCTGGGTAACTCGAAGGTGGCAGCTCTTGACCTGCGCACTTTCGCGAATCACGATCGCGGCATGTCACTTCGGGTCACGTTCGTCGCCGCGGCGCGCAGCTCCCCGCTGCTCGCGGAGCGCTTCGAGGACGACCGTCCGCTGGACCAGGCCGGCTGGGACGAGGTGCAGCGCGTCGCCCACGGTCTGGTGCCGCTGTCGGCGGCCGAGCTGCGCTACTGCTCACCCACCCCGCGCAGCCGCGCCACCGGCGACGCCCTCGGGTACGCGCCGCTGGTACAACTCGCGCTGCGCGACTGCGACATGGGCCGCTGGCGCGGGCTGACGCTCGGCGAGGCGATGGCCCGCGAGCCGGAGGCGGTGGACGCCTGGCTCGCGGATCCGCGCGGCACGCCGCACGGCGGCGAGTCGCTGCTGGCGTTCATCACCCGGGTCGGCGGCTGGCTCGACACCCGGCCCGTGGAGGACGGCGGCCGGGTCGTCGCCGTGGCCGAGCCCTCGGTGATCCGCGCCGCTCTGGTGTACGCCCTGAAGGCGCCGCCCGCGACGTACTGGAACCTCGACGTCCGTCCGCTGTCGACAACGACCGTCACCGGCCGGGCGGGCCGCTGGAACCTGCGGTTCGACGGGGTGCCGACCCAGCCCTCACGGACGTAGAGGTGACGGGAGCCCGAAGTGTTCGACGAGGATCCGCATCGTGTGGGCGCCGTCCGCGTTGAACTCGGGGTCGGCGTCGTAGCGCGAGGTGTCCCGGCCGACGATCCCCGCGTCCAGCAGCTCGCGGACCAGCAGATCGGCCATGCCGCCGCCGCGCCGCGACTCGCGACGCCCCCCGACATTGAGATACAGCTGCTCGAACCCGCCCCGGTTGTACGTGAACTGGAACGGGTGCTCGGGGCAGTGCGGGACCAGATAGCTCTGCCCGTGCGGGCAGGCGCATGCGGGCGTGGAGGCCAGGAACACGGTCTCCGCGTTGCCCTCGTAGCGGAAGCCGGTGATGTCGCGCGCCAGCTTCCATACGCTCCCGCCGTGCGGCACGGCGAGGGTGTCATGGGACACCCAGGCCCAGCCGGACGACTCGCCGGCGGCGGAGGCGGGCAGTCCGGCCTGGGTGAAGACACCGGTCAGGGTGGGCAGGTCCATGCCCTTGCAGAAGGTGACGAACGTGTTCGGGGCGAGCCACGTCACCGCGCCGTCACCTCCACGGCCAGCGGCGGCGACGGCAGGTCGTAGAAGTCGGCGATCACCTTCATGAGCCGCTCCCGGTCGTCGCTCGCGTGCTCCCAGCAGGCGTGGTCGTCGTCGTCCGCGTGCGGGCAGTACGCATCGGGGCCGATGAGGTTCGCGGCCAGCAGCTCGGGGGAGAGGTGGTCCGGGTTGTCGCCCACGCGCTGCTCCACGTCCTCGAAGCTGAACCGGAGGACCAGACGGCCGTCTCGGTAGTACTGGAAGTCGGGAGGGAAGGCCTTGACGCTGCACGGCTCGGTCACGATCACGACCAGCTCGGTGCCGTCGGGGCACACGCGCCGGTAGTCGACGGGGTCGTAGTCCTCGATCTCCTCGTTGACCATGTCGTGCACCGCCCATATCCAGCCGTTCCCCTCACCGTGGTCGAGAGATTCGCGCGCGAGGCCGCGCAGGCCGCCGGTGAGGGCGTCGAGTGAAGTGCCCCGTGCGAAGACGACGTTCACCTCGTGGTGGCCGTAGGAGTCCTGGGTCCATTGGGTCATGCCGAGCACCCTAGAGGCGGGCACTGACAGTGGGTTCACGCGCGTAGCCGGTGGTGAGCACGAGGTCCTTCGCGGGCCCGCGCACCCGCCACACCGACCGCCAGCGGTCCTCGTCGAGGACGGTGAACTCGCCCCGGTACAGGTCGGCCGCGCAGGGGTGGTCGGCGAGGTGACGGCCCACGGTCAGGTCCAGGTCGTGGAAGGGCCGGCCGTCGGCGAAGCGGACATCCGCCGTGCCGGGCGAACTCCCGGGCAGAAAGCGCAGCGTCCGCTCGGCGGGCCGGGCCACTCCCTGCCAGACGAAAGTGCCGGACTCCTCGTGCAGCAGCCCGCCGCTCTCCAGCGGGCTGAAAAGGGTCGTCCCGGTGAACTCGCCCCGCTCACCGCTCGCGAGATCCCGCACCGAGCGCTCCACCCGCCAGCGCCCGGCCAGATACGCCAGCACATCCGGTACTGGCCAGAACTCGCCCATCCCGTCCCGCTCTCCGTCCCGCCCGTCGCTGCGCGACCCATTGACGCCACTGCGCCCCCTCCCTATCTTGCCGTTCGAAGTGCTGACCAATGTCCGATATATCGAACAGCTCCCATCGTCGAGCCGCGGAGTATCCATGTCACGCACCACCCGCACCCGCCGGAGACTCGGTCTCACCGCGACCGCCCTCCTGACGGCCTTCGCCCTCGTGCCCGCCCCCGCGCACGCCGAGGCCGTCACCGACTACGAGATCACCGTCGACCCGGCCGGGACCGGCGCCGAGATCGACGACACGATGTACGGCGTCTTCTTCGAGGACATCAACCGGGCCGCGGACGGCGGCCTGTACGCCGAACTCGTGCAGAACCGGTCCTTCGAGTACTCCACCGCCGACCACTCCTCCTACACCCCCCTGACCTCCTGGACGGTCGGCGGCACGGCGCAGGTCCACAACGACGACGGCCGGCTCAACGAGCGCAACCGCAACTACCTCTCCCTGGACGCCGGTTCGTCCGTGACGAACGCCGGCTACAACACCGGGATCCGGCTGGAGAAGGGCAAGAGGTACGACTTCTCCGTCTGGGCGCGCGCTGCGGCCGGTACCACCCTCACCGTGTCCCTGAAGGACGCCGCCGGCGAACTGGCGAGCGCCCGCCAGGTGGCCGTCAAGGGTGGCTGGAAGAAGTACACCGCCACCTTCACCGCGACCCGCACCAGCGGCCGCGGCCGTCTCACCGTCGCCGCCAGCGAGGCCGCCGCCCTCGACATGGTGTCGCTGTTCCCGCGGGACACCTACAAGAACCAGCCGAACGGCCTGCGCAAGGACCTCGCCGAGAAGATCGAGGCTCTCGACCCGGCGTTCGTCCGCTTCCCGGGCGGCTGTCTGGTCAACACCGGCTCCATGCAGGACTACAGCGAGGCCTCCGGCTGGCAGCGCAAGCGGTCCTACCAGTGGAAGGACACCATCGGCCCGGTCGAGGAGCGCGCCACCAACGCCAACTTCTGGGGTTACAACCAGAGTTACGGCCTCGGCTACTACGAGTACTTCCGCTTCTCCGAGGACATCGGCGCCATGCCGCTGCCCGTCGTCCCGGCCCTGGTCACCGGATGCGGCCAGAACCGCGCCACCGACGACGAGGCGCTGCTGAAGCGGCACATCCAGGACACCCTGGACCTCATCGAGTTCGCCAACGGCCCTGTGACCAGCACCTGGGGCAAGAAGCGCGCCGAGATGGGCCACCCCAAGCCCTTCCGCCTCACCCATCTCGCGGTCGGCAACGAGGAGAACCTGCCGAACGAGTTCTTCGCCCGCTTCCAGAAGTTCCGTGCGGCGATCGAGGCGAAGTACCCGGACATCACCGTCATCTCCAACTCGGGCCCGGACGACACGGGGGCGACCTTCGACACCGCCTGGAAGCTCAACCGCGAGGCGAACGTCGACATGGTCGACGAGCACTACTACAACAGCCCGCAGTGGTTCCTGCAGAACAACGACCGCTACGACAGCTACGACAGGAACGGCCCCAAGGTCTTCCTCGGCGAGTACGCCTCCCAGGGCAACGCCTGGGAGAACGCCCTCGCGGAGGCTGCCTACATGACCGGCCTGGAGCGCAACGCCGACATCGTCAAGCTCGCCTCGTACGCCCCGCTGCTCGCCAACGAGGACTACGTGCAGTGGCGCCCCGACATGATCTGGTTCAACAACCACGCCTCCTGGGGCTCCGCCAACTACGAGGTCCAGAAGCTGTTCATGACCAACGTCGGCGACCGGGTCGTCCCCTCCTCGGCGACCGGCACTCCGACCGTCAACGCCCCCATCACCGGCGCGGTCGGCCTGTCGACGTGGGCGACCAGCGCGGCGTACGACGATGTGAAGGTCACGGCCGCGGACGGGACGACGCTGCTCAGCGACGACTTCTCCGGCGACGCCTCGAAGTGGACGCACCACGGCACCGGCAGCTGGAGCATCCAGGACGGCGCGTACGTCCAGACCGACGCCGCCGCCGAGAACACCCTGGTCACGGCCGGCGACCCGGCCTGGCAGGACTACGACCTGCAGGTGAAGGCCACCAAGAAGTCCGGCAAGGAGGGCTTCCTCGTCGCCTTCGGCGTCAAGGACACCGGCAACTACTACTGGTGGAACCTCGGCGGCTGGAACAACACCAGCTCCGCCGTCGAGCAGGCCGTCGACGGCGGCAAGTCGACGCTGATCTCCAAGGCCGGATCGATCGAGACGGGCCGCACGTACGACATCGACGTCAAGGTGCGGGGCCGCCAGGTGAGCCTCTACCTCGACGGCGAGCTGTGGGGCAGCTTCACCGACGACAAGCCGGCCGAGCCGTTCCGTCAGGTCGTCACCGAGGACGAGCGGACCGGTGACCTGATCGTCAAGGTCGTCAACGCCCAGTCCTCCGCCGCCCGTACGGCGATCGACCTGGGCGGCGCCAAGGCCGCCTCCCGGGCCCGGGTGACCACGCTGGCCGCCGCGCCGGAGGACGTGAACACCGAGACGGACACACCCGTCACCCCGGTCACGTCCACCTTCTCGGGGGTCGCGGACAGGTTCACGTACACCTTCCCGGCGAACTCCGTCACGTTCCTCAGGATCCAGCAGAGGTGACCCTGCGGGCGGCTCAGGCACCCCGAAGTACGCCTGGGCCGCCCGCACGCCCTCGGCCAGGGCGGGCGCAGCGGTGGCCGACGCGGACGGCGATGCCCCGCTCGTCCAGGACCTGGCCGACGTCGTGCGGATGGATGCCGTCCACCGTGAAGGAGAGGGCGCTGCCCCGGTCGGTGGGATCGCACGGGCCGACGATGTGCGCCCCGGGGATCTCCCCGAGCAACTCCAGGGCACAAGCGGTGAGCCGGTCCTCGTACGCCGCCCAGGGCTGCGCCCGCTGGTTTCTGCGCTCGCACGGCGCCCGCCGCTGGTGCACGACGAAGTGCGGCAACCGGGCGCGGGCGTATGCGGCGAAGCGGGGAGGGGTGGCGCCGGGTGACTCGTGGCACGACGTGCCCAGCACCGGCGTCGAGCTGAGTCACGCGCCCCGCGCGGGCGTCCCGAAGGGCGGCAGTACCTTGAAGCGCTCGTCGGCCCACACGCCGGGCTCGCGCTCGGTGAAGCCGGTCAGGTCAAGGCCGGTGACGGGTGTCATGGCGATCATGATGCTCTCCTTCCAGCTCCGGCGACCTGTGAGCACCGCATGATTGCATAAACGTGCAGCGAAACGTATAGTCATGCCATCGAGGAGGAGGGTTCCCCCATGACGGTACGTGCCGCAGTGGCCGGAGCGAGCGGATACGCGGGTGGCGAGTTGCTGCGTCTGCTCCTGACGCACCCCGAGGTCGAGATAGGCGCCCTGACCGGCAACTCCAACGCCGGTCAGCGGCTCGGCGCGCTCCAGCCGCACCTGCTGCCGCTGGCCGACCGCGTGCTGCAGGAGACCACCGCCGATGTGCTCGCCGGGCATGACGTCGTCTTCCTCGCCCTCCCGCACGGCCAGTCCGCCGCCGTCGCCGAACAGCTCGGCCCCGACGCCCTCGTCGTCGACATGGGCGCCGACTTCCGACTGAAGGACGCCGCCGACTGGGAGCAGTTCTACGGTTCCCCGCACGCCGGGACCTGGCCCTACGGCCTCCCCGAACTGCCGGGCGCCCGCGCCGCGCTGGAGGGGTCCAAGCGCATCGCGGTGCCCGGTTGCTACCCCACGGCCGTCTCCCTCGCGCTGTTCCCGGCGTACGCCGCGGGGCTGGCCGAGACCGAGGCCGTGATCGTCGCCGCGTCCGGCACGTCCGGCGCGGGCAAGACGCCCAAGCCGCACCTGCTGGGCTCCGAGGTCATGGGCTCCATGTCGCCGTACGGCGTCGGCGGCGGTCACCGCCACACGCCCGAGATGATCCAGAACCTCAGCGCGGCCGCCGGTGAGCGGGTCTCGGTGTCCTTCACCCCGACCCTCGCACCGATGCCGCGCGGCATCCTCGCCACGTGCAGCGCCAAGGCGCGCGAGGGCGTCACCGGCGAGTCCGTCCGCGCCGCCTACGACAAGGCCTTCGCCGACGAGCCCTTCGTCCACCTGCTGCCCGAGGGTCAGTGGCCCGCCACCGCGTCCGTCCACGGTTCCAACGCCGTTCAGGTGCAGGTCGCCTTCGACGCCGCCGCGCACCGCATCATCGCGATCAGTGCCATCGACAACCTGACCAAGGGCACCGCGGGCGGTGCCGTCCAGAGCATGAACCTCGCCCTCGGGCTCCCCGAGGAGCTGGGCCTTTCCACGATCGGAGTCGCACCGTGAGTGTCACGGCAGCACAGGGATTCACGGCGGCGGGTGTCGCCGCCGGGATCAAGGAGAACGGCAACCCGGACCTGGCCCTCGTGGTCAACAACGGGCCCCGCCGCGCCGCCGCGGGCGTCTTCACCTCCAACCGCGTCAAGGCCGCGCCCGTGCTCTGGTCCGAGCAGGTCCTCAAGAGCGGCCAGGTCTCCGCGGTCGTCCTCAACTCCGGCGGCGCCAACGCCTGTACGGGACCCAAGGGCTTCCAGGACACCCACGCCACCGCCGAGAAGGTCGCCGAGGTGCTCGGCCGGGGCGCCATCGAGGTCGCTGTCTGCTCCACCGGCCTCATCGGCGTACTCCTCCCCATGGACAAGCTGCTCCCGGGCGTCGAGACGGCCGCCGCGCAGCTGTCCGAGCACGGCGGTGAGAAGGCCGCCATCGCCATCAAGACCACCGACACCGTCCACAAGACGTCCGTCGTGACGAAGGACGGCTGGACCGTCGGCGGCATGGCCAAGGGCGCCGGCATGCTCGCCCCGGGCCTCGCCACCATGCTGGTCGTCCTCACCACGGACGCCGACCTCGACAGCGACGTACTGGACGGGGCGCTGCGCGCGGCCACGAAGGTGACCTTCGACCGGGTCGATTCCGACGGCTGCATGTCCACCAACGACACCGTGCTGCTGCTCGCCTCCGGCGCCTCCGGGATCACCCCGGAGTACGAGGAGTTCGCCGAGGCCGTACGGACCGTCTGCGACGACCTCGGCCAGCAGCTGATCCGGGACGCCGAGGGCGCCAGCAAGGACATCAGGGTCGAGGTGATCAACGCCGCGACCGAGGACGACGCCGTCGAGGTGGGCCGCTCCATCGCCCGCAACAACCTCCTGAAGTGCGCGATCCACGGAGAGGACCCCAACTGGGGCCGTGTCCTGTCCGCGATCGGCACCACGCAGGCGGCCTTCGAGCCGGACCAGCTCAATGTCGCCATCAACGGCGTCTGGGTCTGCAAGAACGGCGGCGTCGGCGAGGACCGCGAGAAGGTCGACATGCGCTACCGCGAGGTGCACATCGTCGCCGATCTCGCGGCGGGCGCAGAGACCGCCACCATCTGGACCAACGACCTGACCGCCGACTACGTCCACGAGAACAGCGCCTACTCGTCATGAGCACTACGCGTAAGCACACCGCACTGCCCAAGGCCCAGATCCTCATCGAGGCGCTGCCCTGGCTGGTCCGGCACAACGGCAAGATCGTCGTCATCAAGTTCGGCGGCAACGCCATGATCGACGAGGACCTGAAGGCCGCGTTCGCGCAGGACGTGGTGTTCCTCCACCACGCCGGCCTCAAGCCGGTCGTCGTGCACGGCGGCGGCCCGCAGATCAGCGCCGCCCTCGACAAGCACGGCATCGTCAGCGAGTTCAAGGCGGGCCTGCGCGTCACCACCGAGGACGCCATGGACGTCGTACGCATGGTGCTGGCCGGACAGGTGCAGCGGGAGCTGGTCGGGCTGCTCAACCAGCACGGGCCGCTCGCCGTCGGCCTCACCGGCGAGGACGCGCACACCATCACCGCCACCCGGCACCAGCCCGAGATCGACGGCGAGCTGGTCGACATCGGGCGGGTGGGCGAGATCACCGAGATCGACACGGGCGCGATCGAGGCACTGCTCGCCGACGGCCGCATCCCGGTCGTCTCCTCGATCGCCCGTTCCCAGGACGACCACCATGTCTACAACGTCAATGCTGATACGGCGGCTGCGGCACTCGCTGCTGCGCTGGGCGCCGAGACCCTCATGGTCCTCACCGATGTCGAGGGCCTCTACGAGGACTGGCCCAACTCCGACGAGGTGATCAGCCGCCTCACCGCTTCCCAACTGGAGAAGCTGCTGCCGGAGTTGTCCTCCGGCATGGTGCCGAAGATGGAGGGCTGTCTGCACGCCGTGCGGGGCGGCGTGAACACCGCCCGCGTCATCGACGGCCGGGTCCAGCACTCGATCCTGCTGGAGATCTTCACCGACGAGGGCATCGGCACGATGGTCGTGCCCGACGAACAAGAGGGGGATGCCGAATGAGTGCCAACCAGGAACTGACCGCGCGCTGGCAGGGCGCGCTCATGAACAACTACGGCACCCCGCGACTGCCCCTCGTCCGCGGCGAGGGCGCGAAGCTGTGGGACGCCGACGGCAAGGAGTACGTCGACTACGTCGGCGGCATCGCGGTCAACGCCCTCGGCCACGCCCACCCCGGGGTCGTCGAGGCGGTGAGCCGCCAGATCGCCTCGCTCGGCCACGTCTCCAACCTGTTCGTCGCCGAACCGCCCGTCGCGCTCGCCGAGCGGCTCCTGGAGCTCTTCGGCCGGGACGGCAAGGTCTACTTCTGCAACTCCGGGGCCGAGGCCAACGAGGGCGCCTTCAAGATCGGCCGGCTGACCGGGCGTACCCACATGGTCGCCACCCAGGGCGGCTTCCACGGCCGCACCATGGGCGCCCTCGCGCTCACCGGCCAGCCCGCCAAGCAGGACCCGTTCCTGCCGCTGCCCGGTGACGTCACCCACGTCCCGTACGGCGACGCGCAGGCGCTGGCCGCCGCGGTCACCGAGGAGACGGCGCTGGTCATCATCGAGCCGATCCAGGGCGAGAACGGTGTCGTGGTCCCGCCCGCCGGCTATCTGAAGGCGGCCCGCGCGATCACGGCCGCCACCGGATCGCTGCTGGTCCTGGACGAGGTGCAGACCGGCGTCGGCCGCACCGGCCACTGGTTCGAGTACCAGGCGCACGAGGGCGTCCTGCCCGATGTCGTCACGCTCGCCAAGGGGCTCGGCGGCGGGCTGCCGCTCGGCGCCACCGTCGCCTTCGGCCGCGCCGCCGAGCTGCTGCAGCCCGGCCAGCACGGCACGACCTTCGGCGGCAACCCGGTCGCCTGCGCCGCCGGACTCGCCGTCCTCGACGCCATCGCGAACGAGGGTCTGCTGGAGAACGTCAAGCGGCAGAGCGAGAAACTGCGGGACGGAATCGAGTCCCTGGGCCATCCGCTGGTCGGCCATGTCCGGGGTGCGGGGCTGCTCCTGGGTATGGTGCTCACCAAGCCGCTCGCGCCGCAGGTGCAGCAGGCGGCTCAGGACGCCGGATTCCTGGTCAACGCGCCCGCCCCCGATGTCGTACGGCTCATGCCGCCGCTGAACCTCGGCGACGACGAAGTGGCGGCGCTTCTCCAGGCGTTGCCCGGCATCCTCGACGCAAGCCACGGGGACGGACGAGCCGGAGAATGAGACGACGATGAGCCACGCGCAGGACCACGGGCACGCAGGGCCTGCCGTGCCGCAGACCCGCACCGCACGCCACCGCCGGATCGTGGACATCCTCAACCGGCAACCGGTGCGCTCCCAGAGCCAGTTGGCGAAGCTTCTCGCCGACGACGGGCTGACCGTCACCCAGGCGACGCTCTCCAGGGACCTGGACGAGCTGAACGCGGTGAAGATCCGCAACACCGACGGCGACCTCATCTACGCGGTGCCCAGCGAGGGTGGTTTCCGCACCCCGCGGGCGCCGCTGGGGGAGTCGGCGAAGGAGGAGCGGATGCGGCGGCTGTCGCAGGAGCTGCTGATCTCCGCGGAGGCCTCCGCCAACCTCGTGGTCCTGCGCACCCCGCCCGGGGCCGCGCAGTTCCTGGCCTCGGCCATCGACCAGGCCGAACTGCACGACATCCTGGGCACGATCGCCGGTGACGACACCCTGCTGCTGATCAGCCGGCAGCCGGACGGCGGGCAGGCACTCGCCGAGCACCTGCTGCGGCTGGCCCAGAACGGCCACTGACGTAGCTGCGGGCAGTCGTGCCTCCCCCAGTGCCTTAAGGGCCTGGGGGGACCCCCAGGGCGGCACGGGTGGGCGATGGGGGTCCCCGCTCGAGCGAAGCCGAGAGTGGGGGAGGCACCCCGCAAGCGCGGCGAGCAAAACCCACCCCTCAGCAACAGCGCCGGTCAACCCAACCGCGCCGCCAGCCCCCCAGTACACCGCACCTCGTCACCGGCGGTGATCAGCAGAGCCTCCACGTCCGGCAGCGACTCCAGCCACGCCAGCCCCTCCCGCGAGCCCATCGCGAAGGCCGCCGTGGCCCAGCAGTCCGCCCAGGTCAGCCGGGGCGCCACCACGGTCACGGCGACGAGGTCCGTCACCGCGGACTTCCCGGTGCGCGGGTCGACGATGTGGGCGCCGCGTTCGGCGGTGCCGGACGTGGCCACGGCGAGCTCGTCCAGTCCGGCGGCGGAGATCACCGCCGCCAGCCCGCCCGGCCGCAGCGGATCCGACACGCCGACCCGCCAGGGCCGCTGCGGGCCGGGTGCGCCGAGCAGCTGGACGTCACCGCCGCCGTTGACGCTCACCCCGCTCACCCCGGCCGCCGCCAGCCGCCGGGCCGCCCGCTCGACGGCCCAGCCCTTGACGATCCCGGTCGGATCGAGCCGTCCCTCGTACGACATGCTGAACCAGCCCTCGCTGATCCGCTCCGCCTCGGCGCCGAGCTCCAGCACCAGGGCGACGTCGGGATCGCACTCCTCGACGGTCACCTCGCCGCGGGCCAGCCGTGAGATCTGACTGTCCTCGCGGTAGGTGCTGAACACCTCGTCGACCCGGTGGAGTCCGGCGATCGCCTCGTCGAGGGCCGCCCGGACCGTGCCGGGATCCCCGCCGCGGACGTCGAAGGAGAAGACGGTCCCCATCGCCTCCTCCGCCCGGCGTACCGCGGCGGGAGCCTGTGCGGGTTCGGCCACCGGCTCAGCCACCGGCCTGGTCCAGGGCCGACTGCAGGGACTGCTTGTAGCCGGTGCTGGTGTACGTGGCCCCGGACACGGCGTCGATGTCGGCGCTGCCTGCGGCCACGGCCGCCTGGTTGAGCTGAGGCACGGCATCGGCGGTGATCTGGCTGCTGCGGCCACCGCTGGGTGCCTGCACCGCCTCTGCCTGGGTGACCTTCCCGCCGCTGACGGTGACCCGGACCTGGACCGGCCCGTACTGGGTCTGGGCGACCTCGCCCGTGACCGTCCGGGCCTGGGCGCTGCCCGATCCCTGGTCCGCGGCGCCGCCGCCCCCGGCCTGGATCTGATCCAGGGCGGACTGCAGGGACTGCTTGTAGCCGGTGCTGG
Source organism: Streptomyces sp. NPDC127197 (assembly GCF_042672405.1). NCBI lineage: Bacteria > Bacillati > Actinomycetota > Actinomycetes > Kitasatosporales > Streptomycetaceae > Streptomyces > Streptomyces sp. NPDC127197. Next base: position 290,606 of record NZ_JBHXVG010000003.1, read on the forward strand.
TGTAGGTGGCTCCGGACACGGCGTCGATGTCGGCGCTGCCTGCGGTGACGGTGGCCTGGTTGAGCTGGGGTACGGCGTCGGCGGTGATCTGGGTGCTGCGGCCGCCGCTGGGTGCCTGCACCGCCTCTGCCTGGGTGATCTTCCCGTTGCTCACGGTCAGCCGTACCTGCACCGGTCCGTACTGGGTCTGGGCGACCTCGCCGGTGACCGTGCCGCTGCCGGCGGCCTGGGCGCCGCCCTGGGGCGACTGTCCCGCGGCCGCGGCGGGCGGTGCCGCACCGCCCGCCGCGGCCGCGGAGCCGGGGTCGGACGCCGGCTTCAGCGTCAGCAGCAGCACGATGCCGGACACGGTGGCGGCGGTGGCGAGCACGGCACGCCGAACGGGATGGCTCTTCTTCATGGTTGCCGGTCTCCTGATGACCCGTCGCTCACATCTCGAACGACTCGTGATGGATACGGCGGGCGGGAACCCTCGCGCCGCGCAGTGCCTCGTACACGGACTGCGCGAAGCCGGGCGGCCCGCACAGAAAAACGTCATGCCGGTCGATGTCCGGGATCTTCCGCTGCAGGGACTCCGCGGAGATGTCCGGGCGTGCCCCGTCCGGGCTGTTGACCGCGTACATCAGCCGGGCGCCCCGCTCGTCGGCGATGGCGGCCAGCTCGTTCCACAGGGCCAGGTCCTGGGTGCTGTTGGCCCGGTACAGCAGGGTGAGGTCGCCGGCCGCGCCGGGCAGCGTCTCGAACAGCGCCCGCATCGGGGTGATGCCGACACCGCCGGCCACCAGCAGCACCTTGCCGCGGCTGCGCCGGGACGCGGTCAGCGCACCGTACGGTCCCTCGGCCCACACCCGGGTGCCGGGCTGGAGCTCGCGCAGCCGGGTGCTGTGGTCGCCGATCGCCTTCACCGTGATCCTCAGCATGTCGGGGCGGGGCGCCGCCGACAGCGAGTACGGGTGGGAGCTGAACCGCATGCCCGGTGCCATGAACCGCCAGCGAAAGAACTGCCCGGCCTCCGCCCCCATCCGGTGCAGCTTCCGCCCGCCGATCAGCACCGACACGATCCCAGGTGTCTCCTCGATCACGGCCTCGACCCGCATCCGGTGCTTCAGGTTGAGCCGGATCGGGGTGAGGATCCGGTACCAGATCACGAGCGCGGTGACCGACCCGTAGAGCCCGTACCAGAAGGTCTTGGCGAGGGGTTCGACGGCGAACTCGTTGCCGGAGCTGATCTGGTGCCAGAACGTCAGGAACACCGCCGCGTACGTCATCAGGTGCACGTGGTACCAGGTGTCGTACGGCATCCTGCGGCGGATCCCGCCGATCGAGACCAGGCCGATGAGCAGCAGCAGTCCGGTGCCGATGGCGGCCTTGCCCATGTCCGGCAGCTGGGTGACGGAGTCGACCGTCTGCTGGACGATGTCGCCCAGCCCCTTGCCGGCCTGCAGGGCGTAGCCCCACATGATCAGGAAGATATGGGCGAGGACCAGGCAGAGGGTGTAGCGGCCGGTCATCGCATGCCAGCGGGCGACCCGGTCGGAGCCCACCCGCCGTTCCAGGGCGGGCACCCGGGCCATCTGCAGGACCACGAGCGCCATGAGATATCCGGCGAGCAGACCGGTGATCCGGCCCGCGGCCAGGATCTGACCGGTGCGGTCGGCGATGGACGGCGTGTTGTCCCACCACAGCCACAGCACCCCGGCCGCGCCCGCCCACAGGGCGAGCAGCAGCGGGACGGCGGGGGAGCGGCGCGGGCGGATACGGCGCATCGTCTGACGCCGGGCGGCACGGCCGCCTGCGAGCGTGGTGGTCACGGTTCCTCCGGGGACGGGGGCAACGGGTGTGTCGTAGTCCCTTGGCCCAGAGATACGTGCGGGGGTGGCCGTGTGTTCAGGTCAGTACTGAGTGATCGCCGTGCGGCCGCTCACCGTTCCCACGGCGATGTGCGGCCGCTGCGCCGGCTCGGCCCAATCGAGGATCCGCCGCATGGCGTCCGCCGGCACGGACACACAACCGGCCGTCGCCCCGCGCCCGTTGACATGCAGGAAGATTCCGGCGCCGCGCCCGCGCACCGGCTTGCGGTAGTTGAAGCCGATGACGAGGGCATGCGCGTACTGGTTCCCGTACGACACCAGGTGTTCGGCCTCGGTGGCCCGGCAGTCGGCGGGGCGGGGCTCGGTCCACCGGTTGTAGGAGCGGGACCAGGCGTCCTGGCACCACCAGGAGTTCTGCTGTACGGAGCGGTACTTGTACGTCGTCCCGTGCGGCGCCGCCTTGATGCCGAAGGCGTACGGCAGGTCGTACAGCCCGGTCGGCGTCGTGTTCGTGCCCTGCTTCCGTGCGGCGCCCTCGACGAGCCCGTTCGCCCCGAAGCGGGCCGGCGTGGAACCGGCCTCCACCCAGCGACCGTCCCGCCGGTCCCACCAGGTGACCGTGCCCGTCGTCGAGCCGGCCCGCGGCGCCACGGCGGTGATCAGCTGGCTGCCGCCGCCGGTGTCGGCCATCCGGTCGGGCAGCGGGGCGGCTCCTGCCGGAGCGACGGCGAGCAGGGCGGCGGAGGTGAGGACGGACAGGACGGCTGTGACACCAGAGCGCATGCCTGTGAAGCTAACGGGCCGCAGGGGCAGCGGCAGTTCGGAAGAGCCATTCGGGCGGGCCGACGTCCGAAGTGATTACTTCGGACGGACGGGCGGCAAGGGCAGCGGCAGGCCGGGCAGCCCGTCCAGGCTTGTGGCGATGTGGTCCTTCTTGGCGAAGTACTCGCTGAGCGAGGCGTCGTCCTCGCGCGCGAAGCGCTGGGCGTGCAGGTCGCGGTCCCCGTCGTACGACATGTGGGGCACCGCGAAACCGCAGGAGTCCCGGACGAGTTCGGCCGTCACGACGACGATCGCCCGCAGCCCGTGCGGGCTCGGGTCGACGTCCGGAAAGCGGGCGAGCAGCTCCCCGAACCGCGGGTCGTCGCGGAACACCGGCTCCCCGCGGCCGTGCACCCGGACGATGTTCGGCGGCCCCTGGAAGGCGCACCACATGAGGGTGATCCGGCCGTTCTCCCGCAGATGGGCGATGGTCTCGGCGTTGGAGCCGGCGAAGTCGAGGTAGGCCACGGTGTGTTCGTCCAGCACCGCGAAGGAGCCCTTCAGGCCCTTGGGGGAGAGGTTGACCGTGCCGTCCCCGGACAGCGGGGCGGTCGCGGTGAAGAAGAGGGGCTGCTCCTCGATGAACGTACGGAGTCGGCCGTCTATGCGCTCATACGTCTTTCCCATACCGCTGATTGTCGAGGAAAGTCGTTTCCCTGCCCGAGGATTTCCAGGAGAGTCACCGCGGCCGCCCCGGCCGGCGCTCCAACGGGGCGGCCACAGTACCTGTCACGTCACTCGTTGAGCGTGCAGGCGGCCAGGGCGTCGAGGCCCTGGGGCTTTTCGGCGGTGCGGCCGATGGAGATGGCGATGCGGTCGATGGCGGCGGTGCGCTTGGAGGCGAGCGGGCCGAGGATGGCGTTCTGGACGAAGTTGGGTCCGCCCTGCCCGACGGTTTCGTTCAGGCGCTTGTTGGCCTCGTCGATCTGGGTGTCGAGCAGTGCCAGGTTGCGGTCGACCTCGGCCTGTGCGGAGGCCGGGATCGCCGGCAGCTGAGAGGCGACGTCGGGGCAGGCGATGGCGCCGGCGGCCGTGTTGCCGCCCGCCGCGTCGCCCGCGTCCTCGGCGCCGCCCGCCTCCTCCGTGGCCGGGGCCTCCGGCTCCGCCGTGGCGGTGTCGTCCTCGCCCGCCTCCGCGCCCTCGCCGGCCCCGGCGCCTGCGCCGGCGTCGAGCGTGCAGGTCGCGAACGCCTCAAGGCCCTCGGGCTTCTCGGCGGCGCGGCCGATGGCGGTCTCGATGCGGTTCAGCGTCGCGATGCGCTTGTCCTCGAGCGGGCCGAGGATGGCGTTCTGCACGAAGTTGGGTCCGCCCTGCCCGACGGTTTCGTTCAGGCGCTTGTTGGCCTCGTCGATCTGCGTGGTGAGCAGTGCCAGGTTGCGGTCGACCTCGGCCTGTGCGGAGGCCGGGATCGCCGGCAGCCGGGACGCCACTTCGGGGCAGCTGATGGTGCCGGCCGCCGCCTTCGTCGTCGCCTGCGCGCCGTTCTCGGGCGTCTCCCCGGCCAAGGCGGAGCCGGCGATCAGTGCCCCGGACAACACCACCGCTGACACGCCGCCGATCATCGCGACGCGGCGCTTGTTGTACTTCGGAAGAGCCCTGGACATGCGGAAGCCTCACTTGGGTCGGGGGTGTGCGTTGACAGAACCGGCGCCGGTGTTCGGTGGGAAGTACGAGAAAGCGGTTTCGGATGTTCACCCGCCGACGAGATTTCCGGTCCCGCAGGCACCGCATTGACGAATCATGCAGTCTCCTGCATACTCATGCATGTCAGCGAATGCAGTGTGAGGAGAAACCCGTGACCGAGCGCGTCGTACTCGCCTACTCGGGCGGCCTGGACACCTCTGTCGCCATCGGCTGGATCGCCGAGGAGACGGGCGCCGAGGTCATCGCCGTTGCCGTGGACGTCGGCCAGGGCGGCGAGGACCTGGACGTCATCCGCAAGCGCGCGCTCGCCTGCGGCGCCGTCGAGGCCGAGGTCGCCGACGCCAAGGACGAGTTCGCCGAGGAGTACTGCCTCCCGGCGATCAAGGCCAACGCCCTCTACATGGACCGCTACCCGCTGGTCTCCGCCCTCTCCCGGCCGACGATCGTCAAGCACCTCGTCGCCGCCGCCAAGAAGCACGGCGCCACCACGGTCGCCCACGGCTGCACCGGCAAGGGCAACGACCAGGTCCGCTTCGAGGCCGGCATCGTCGCCCTCGCCCCCGACCTGAAGTGCATCGCCCCGGTCCGCGACTACGCGATGACCCGCGACAAGGCCATCGCGTTCTGCGAGGAGAAGAACCTCCCGATCGCGACCACCAAGAAGTCCCCGTACTCCATCGACCAGAACGTCTTCGGCCGCGCCGTCGAGACCGGCTTCCTCGAGGACATCTGGAACGCGCCGATCGAGGACATCTACGAGTACACCCAGAACCCGGCGACGCCGCGCGACGAGGACGAGGTGATCATCACCTTCAAGGAGGGCGTCCCGGTCGCTGTCGACGGCAAGCCCGTCACCGTCCTGCAGGCCATCCAGCAGCTCAACGAGCGCGCCGGCGCCCAGGGCATCGGCCGGATCGACATGGTCGAGGACCGGCTGGTCGGTATCAAGTCCCGCGAGGTGTACGAGGCCCCGGGCGCGATCGCGCTGATCACCGCCCACCAGGAGCTGGAGAACGTCACCGTCGAGCGCGAACTCGCCCGCTACAAGCGGCAGGTCGAGCAGCGCTGGGGCGAACTGGTCTACGACGGCCTGTGGTTCTCCCCGCTCAAGCGCGCCCTGGACGGCTTCATCAACGAGGCCAACCAGCATGTCTCCGGCGACGTCCGGATGACCCTGCACGGCGGCCGCGCCGTCGTCACCGGCCGGCGCTCGCAGGAGTCGCTGTACGACTTCAACCTCGCGACCTACGACACGGGCGACACCTTCGACCAGTCCGCGGCCAAGGGCTTCATCGACATCTACAGCCTGTCGTCGAAGATCGCGGCCAAGCGGGACCTCGCGTAAGACGTCGTAGAACACCTCACCCGCACTAGCCTGACAACCGCCTCCTCACTCGCGCCGTGGGGAGGCGGTGGCACATCCACACCTCCCGAGGAGTACGAGCAAGTGAGCAGCAACAGCGGTGACGTACGGCTCTGGGGCGGTCGTTTCGCCGACGGTCCCGCCGAGGCCCTGGCGAAGCTGTCCGCGTCCGTCCACTTCGACTGGCGGCTCGCGCCCTACGACATCGCCGGTTCGCGTGCGCACGCGCGCGTGCTGCACACGGCGGGGCTGCTCACCGAGGACGAGCTGACCCGGATGATCGCCGGGCTCGACCGGCTCGAAGCGGACGTGGCCGCCGGGTCCTTCACCGGCACGATCGCCGACGAGGACGTGCACACGGCCCTGGAGCGCGGCCTGCTGGAGCGCCTCGGCCCCGACCTCGGCGGCAAGCTGCGCGCGGGACGGTCGAGGAACGACCAGGTGGCGACCCTCTTCCGCATGTACCTGCGCGACCACGCCCGCATCATCGGCGGGCTGATCGCCGACCTCCAGGACGCCCTGATCGGCCTCGCCGAGGCGCACCCCGACGTCGCGATGCCCGGCCGCACGCACCTCCAGCACGCCCAGCCGGTGCTCTTCGCCCACCACGTCCTCGCGCATGTGCAGTCCCTGTCCCGGGACGCCGAACGCCTGCGCCAGTGGGACGAACGGACGGCGGTCTCCCCGTACGGCTCGGGCGCGCTGGCCGGTTCCTCTCTCGGCCTCGACCCCGAGGCCGTCGCCCGCGACCTCGGTTTCGAGCACGGCAGCGTCGGCAACTCCATCGACGGCACGGCCTCCCGTGACTTCGTCGCCGAGTTCGCCTTCATCACCGCGATGATCGGAGTGAACCTCTCCCGGATCGCCGAGGAGGTCATCATCTGGAACACGAAGGAGTTCTCCTTCGTGACCCTGCACGACGCCTTCTCCACCGGCTCGTCGATCATGCCGCAGAAGAAGAACCCGGACATCGCCGAGCTGGCGCGCGGCAAGTCCGGCCGTCTGATCGGCAACCTGACGGGCCTGATGGCGACCCTGAAGGCGCTCCCGCTCGCGTACAACCGCGACCTCCAGGAGGACAAGGAGCCGGTCTTTGACTCCATCGACCAGCTGGAGGTCCTGCTCCCCGCCTTCACCGGCATGATGGCCACCCTCACCGTCCACCGCGAGCGCATGGAGGAGCTGGCCCCGGCCGGGTTCTCGCTCGCCACGGACATCGCCGAGTGGCTGGTCAAGCAGGGCGTGCCCTTCCGGGTCGCGCACGAGGTCGCCGGCGAGTGCGTGAAGGTCGCCGAGGCCGAGGGCAAGGAGCTGGACGAGCTGACCGACGAACAGTTCGCGAAGATCTCCGCCCACCTGACCCCCGAGGTCCGCTCCGTCCTCAACGTGCCGGGCGCCCTCGCTTCCCGCAGCGGCCGCGGCGGTACGGCGCCCAGTGCCGTCGCCGTCCAGCTGGCCGAGGTCAAGGCGGACGTGACCGCGCAGCACGCGTGGGCGAACGCCCGTAAGTGACACGGGGGCATCGCGGGTTACGTTGGTCGCACGCCGTATGGAGCGACCGAACGGAGCCCGCGATGCCCTTCGCCCGACTGGCCTCGGCAACGACTCCCACCTGCCACATCGGCCTGGGCCTCGCCGCCGTCGGCCGCCCCGGCTACATCAACCTCGGCCGTGAGCAGGACCTCCCCGCCGACCGCAGTGTCGAGGCCCTGCGCGAGCGGACGCGCGAGCTCCTGGACGCCGCCTACGCCCAGGGCGTCCGCTACTTCGACGTCGCCCGCTCCTACGGCCGCTCCGAGGAGTTCCTCGCCGACTGGCTGAACGCCCACCCCGAGATCGACGACATCGTCGTCGGCAGCAAGTGGGGCTACACCTACACCGCCGAGTGGACCACCGACGCCGAACAACACGAGGTCAAGGACCACAGCGTCGCCACCTTCGAGCGGCAGCGCGCCGAGAGCGCCGAGCTGCTCGGCGACCGGCTCGACCTCTACCAGATCCACTCGGTGACCCCGGACAGCCCGGCCCTCACCGACAAGTACCTGCACGCCAGGCTGGCCGACGCCGCGGCCGAGGGCCTCACCATCGGCTTCTCCACCAGCGGGCCCGCGCAGGCCGACGCGATCCGGGCGGCGCTGGAAGTGACGGTCGACGGCGAACCCCTCTTCCGTACTGTGCAGTCGACGTACAACGCCCTTGAGACGTCCGCCGCCTCCGCCCTAGCCGAGGCCCACGACGCCGGCCTCACGGTGATCGTCAAGGAGGCCATGGCCAACGGCCGGCTCGCTGAGCCGTATGCGCCGGACGCGCTGAAGGCCGTAGCGGAAGAGACCTCCCTCGGCTGCGACGCCGTGGCCCTCGCCCTGATCCTGCGCCAGCCGTGGGCCGGCGTCGTTCTCTCCGGCGCGGCGACCGTCACCCAGCTCGCCTCCAACCTGCACGCCGCCGTCGTCGACCTGGACGACGACCAGCTGACCCGCCTTGCCGCGCTCGTCGAGGAGCCGCAGGCGTACTGGGAGCGGCGCGGGCAGCTGCCCTGGCACTGAGGGTTTTCCGACCTGGGGCTTTGAGCCACGCACGCCCAGAGTGAGACGTGAATGTCTCATGCGCGCTATCGTTGTCTCATGGCCATCGATCCAGACCACGTACTCCGCAGCGCCGCAGCCCTGCTGACCCGCAAATCCACCGCGACCATGGACGAGGTCGCCAAGGCCGCCGGGATCAGCCGGGCCACGCTGCACCGCCACTTCGCCGGGCGCGACGCGCTGGTCCGGGCGCTGGAGTCGCTCGGCATCGCGGAGTGCGAGGCCGCGCTGGACGCGGCCCGCCTGGACGAGGGCAGCGCGAAGGACGCCGTACGGCGCCTGGTCCGCGAGATGGAGCCCGCGGCCGGACTTCTGTCCTTCCTCTACAGCGAGAACCAGCTGTTCGAGGGCGAGCAGCAGAACGAGGGCTGGGCCCGGCTCGACGCCCGGGTCTCGGCCCTGTTCCGGCGCGGCCAGGACAGCGGAGAGTTCCGTATCGACCTGACCCCCGCCTGGCTCACCGAGGCCCTCTACGGCCTGATCGCCGCCGGGGCCTGGTCCGTACATGACGGCAAGGTCGCAGCCAAGGACTTCCAGACCATGATCGTCGAGCTGCTGCTCGGCGGCGCACTGCGGAGAGAGGAATCATGACCAGCACCCTGCAGCCGGCGACCGCGACCGAGGCGGTGAAGCGCCCGGGCCGCTGGCTCGCGCTGTCCGTCCTCGTGCTCGCCGTGCTGCTGGTGGCCGTCGACGCCACCGTCCTCGGCCTCGCGACCCCGTACATCAGCGAGGACCTGCGGCCCTCCGGCACCCAGCTGCTGTGGATCGGCGACGTCTACTCGTTCGTCATCGCCGGTCTGCTCGTCTCCATGGGCAGCCTCGGCGACCGCATCGGCCGCAAGCGGATCCTGCTCGTCGGCGCCACGGCGTTCGGCGCGGTGTCCGTGCTCAACGCCTATGCGACGACGCCGGAGATGATGATCCTGGCCCGGGCGCTGCTCGGTGTCGCCGGTGCCACCCTGATGCCGTCCACGCTCGCCCTGATCCGCAACCTCTTCCACGACCCGCGCGAACGCAGCCTCGCCATCGGCATCTGGGGCGCCACCGCCTCCGCCGGTACGGCGGTCGGCCCCATCGTCGGCGGTTTCCTGCTGGAGCACTTCTGGTGGGGATCGGTCTTCCTGATCAACCTGCCCGTGATGGCGGTGCTGGTCGTGGTGGGCGTCAAGCTGCTGCCGGAGTCGCGCAACCCCAACCCCGGCCCGTGGGACCTGTACAGCGTCGTGCTGTCGCTGGTCGGCATGGTCGGCATGGTGTACGCCGTCAAGGAGGCCGCCGCGCACGGCTTCGGGTGGGCGGCGCTCGCCGCGGGCCTCGTGGGTGCGGCCGCCCTCTACTGGTTCGTCCGGCGCCAGCTGACCCTGCCCACCCCGCTGCTGGACATGCGGCTGTTCCGCAGCCGCGGCTTCAGCGGTGCGGTGCTGGCCGATCTGCTGACCGTCCTCGGCCTGTCCGGCCTGGTGTTCTTCCTCTCGCAGTACCTGCAACTCGTACAGGGCAGGCGGCCGTTCGAGGCAGGCCTGGCCGAACTGCCCGCCGCGATCGGCGCGGTGGCGGCCGGTCTGGTCGCCGGGCGGGCGGCCCGGCGCTTCTCGGTACGGGCCGTGGTCTCCGGCGGGCTCGCGGCGGTCGGCCTCGCACTGGCCGCGCTGACGGTGATCGACCAGTCCACCGGCTACCCACTGCTCGGCGCCGCCCTGCTGGTCGTGGGCATCGGCGCCGGCTTCTCCTTCACCGTGACCGCCGACGTGATCCTCTCCGGCGTGCCGAAGGAACAGGCGGGCGCGGCGTCGGCGGTCTCCGAGACGGCGTACGAACTGGGCGCTGCCCTCGGAATCGCCCTGCTCGGCTCGATCGTGACCGGCGTGTACCGGGGCTTCCCCGGACCGGCGGGCACTCCGGACGCGGCGCACGAGTCGCTGGGCGGAGCGGTGGAAGCGGCGGCGGGCATGCCGGCGCAGACGTCCGAGGCGATGATGGACGCGGCTCGGCAGTCCTTCGTGGACGGACTCGCGATCGCTGCAGGCGCGGGAGCGGCGGTCTTGTTGGCAGCGGCGGCAGCGGCGTGGTTCATGCTGCGAAACCAACGGCTGGACAACCGACCTTAGGGGCGCGGGGAACTGCGCGATCAGCCCCCACACACCCGCACCCGCCCCGCAGCCCCGACCAGCCCCCACATCCGGCTTTAAGCCCGTTTTCGGCTCCACCTGATGGTCTTGGCTCCGTACCCGACGTCGTCCCCCACGGCCGAAGGAGCCACAGACCATGACACGACGTACACGCAAGTTCCTCGTCACCGGCGGAGCCCTCGCAGTCGTCGGCCTCGCCGGAGGCGGCGTCGCGCTCGCCGCCGACGGTGACGAGCCGCCGCGCGAGCAGATCAGGTTCGTCGTCGAGGAGGGCGGCACGGACGGGCGCGAGGACTGCCCCTGGAAGGACGGCGGCGGCACCACGACCCCGTCGGGCGACCCCTCCTCCGCGCTGTGACCGCCCCGTCGAGCGAGGGCAAACTCCTGGAGGAGGCCCTCTTCGAGGTCAAGCGGGTGATCGTCGGCCAGGACCGCATGGTGGAGCGCATGTTCACCGCGATCCTGGCCCGCGGCCACTGCCTGCTGGAGGGCGTGCCGGGCGTCGCCAAGACGCTCGCCGCGAAGACCCTCGCGCAGGTCGCAGGCGGCCACTTCGCCCGCCTGCAGTTCACCCCCGACCTCGTCCCCTCCGACATCACCGGCACCCGTATCTACCGCCCCTCCCAGGAGGCCTTCGACATCGAGCCGGGGCCGGTGATGGCCAACGTCGTACTCGCCGACGAGATCAACCGCGCCCCCGCCAAGGTGCAGTCCGCGCTCCTGGAGGTCATGGGCGAGCACCAGGTCTCCATCGGCGGCACGACCCTGTCCGTACCCGAGCCGTTCCTCGTCCTCGCCACCCAGAACCCCATCGAGTCCGAGGGCGTCTACCAGCTCCCCGAGGCCCAGCGCGACCGCTTCCTGCTCAAGGTGGAGATCGCCGCTCCCAGCGAGTCCGAGGAGCTCGCCATCCTCTACCGGATGAGCGTCGACCCGCCCCGCCCGCGCCGCGTCCTCACCCCCCAGGGGCTGATCGCCCTCCAGCGTTCCGCCGACGAGGTGTTCGTGCACCATGCGGTCGCCGAGTACGCCGTACGGCTCGTCGTCGCCACCCGCGAACTCGCCGGTCCCGGCAGCCGGGTGGCGCACGGCGCCGGTCCGCGCGCCACGCTCGGCCTGGTCGCCGCCGCCCGGGCGCTGGCGCTGCTGCGCGGGCGCGGCTATGTCCTGCCTGACGACATGCGTGACCTGGCGCACGAGGTCATCGCGCACCGCCTGGTCCTGTCCTTCGACGCCCTCGCCGACGGCATCACCGCCGGCGAGATCGTCGACGAGGTGCTCGCGGCGGTGGAGCAGCCCCGGATCAGCCCCCGCCAGGCCGCCGAGGAGGCCGCCGCATGAGCACCCCGACCCTGCGCGAACTCACCCCCGAACAGGCCCTGAAACACCTGGAGTTGCTGTTCACCCGGCGCCCCGACGGACTCCTCCAGGGCGACCACGCCTCCCTCGTCCCCGGTCCCGGCAGTGAGGTGTCGGAGACCCGTCCGTACGTCATCGGCGACGACGTCCGCCGCATGGACTGGAACGCCACCGCCCGCACCACCGTCCCGCACGTCCGCCGCACCCTCGCCGACCGCGAACTCACCACATGGATCGTCCTCGACGCCTCTGCCAGCATGGACTTCGGCACGGCGACGATGGAGAAGCGGGACCTCGCCGTGGGCGCGGCGGCGGCCGTCGCGTTCCTCACCGAGCGGGCCGGAAACAGACTCGGGGCACAGCTCACCGGCCCGTCCGGTATCCACCGCATCCCGCCGCGCACCGGCCGCCGCCACCTGCTGGCGATCCTGCACGCCGCCCTCGACCGGCCCCGGGTCGGCCCCGGCGTCCCGCAGCACACCCTCGCCGACGCCCTGCACGCGCTGCGCGCGCTGCCCTCCCGGGGCCTGGTCGCCGTCGTCTCCGACTTCCTGGAGACCGGCTGGGAACAGCCGCTGCGCACCGCGGCCCGCCGCCACCAGGTGCTCGCCGTCGAGACGGTCGACCCGCGGGAGCTGGAGCTGCCCGCCGTCGGACTGCTCACGGTGGTGGACCCGGAGACCGGGCGGCGGCGCGAAGTCCCCACCTACTCACGGCGGTTGAGGGAGCGGTACGCGGCGGCCGCGCTGGAGCAGCGGGCGCTGATCAGACAGTCGATACGCCGGGCCGGCGCCGCGCATCTGCGGCTGCGCACGGACCGGGACTGGGTGCGGGACATCGTCCGGTACGTCGAGACGCAGCGGCGGCGGGCGGGAGGCGGGGCGGCATGAGTCTGCGGTCCCCGGGCTGGCTGCTGCTTCTGGTGCCGCTCGCCGCGCTGATCGTCGCCTACCTGGTGGTACAGCGCCGGCGCGGCCGGTACGCCGTCCGCTTCACCAACCTCGACCTGCTCGACAAGGTCGCGCCCAGCCGGCCCGGCTGGCGGCGGCATGTCCCGGCCGCGGCCTTCTGCGGCATGCTCGCGCTGCTCGTCGTGGGGTTCGCCCGGCCGACCACCGAGGTCCAGGTGCCCAGGGAGCGGGCCACCATCGTGGTCGCCTTCGACGTATCCGCCTCCATGGAGGCCACGGACGTGCAGCCGACCCGCTTCGCCGCCGCCCGGGACGCCGCGCTGGCCTTCGTGGACCGGCTGCCGGAGCGGTTCAACGCCGGGCTCGTCCCCTTCAGCGGCTCCGCCACGGTCGCGGTACCGCCGACCACCGACCGCGAGGTGCTGCGCACGGCCATCCAGCGCCTGAACACCGGCGAGGGCACGGCGATCGGCGACGCCGTCGTCGCCGCCCGGAACGCGGTCCGCGCGCTCGACGAACGGGCGGAGACCGAACCGCCGCCCGCCCACATCGTGCTCCTCTCCGACGGCTCCAACACCACGGGCCGCTCCATGGAGTCGGCGGCCCGGGAGGCCGCCGCCGACCGCATCCCGGTGTCGACGATCGCCTACGGCACCCAGGAAGGCACGATCACCCTCCCGTCCGGCGACAGCGTCCCCGTCCCGGTCGACGGACCCGCGCTGGAGGAACTCGCCACGACGACGGGCGGCGACTTCCACGAGGCGGCGACCGGAGAGGAACTCCAGGCGGTCTACGAGGACATCGGCAGCTCCGTCGGCCACCGCACCGAGGAACGCGAGATCTGGCAGTGGTTCGTGGCGGCCGGTCTCCTCACCGCGCTCCTCGCGGCCGCGACGTCACTGCTGTGGTTCTCCCGGATCCCGTGAACCGGCCCACATCACAAGGAGACAGGCCCGTGACAGACGACCCGAGCGGCCCGCGGACGCCGACGCAACAGTCCCGCACGGAACCCGGCCTGGGGGCCCCGCGAGGCCCGGCGTTCCTGTCCGGGAGCGTGCCCTCTCTCCCCGGCCGGCCGGTGCCCCGGCCCGACCCGCCGGCCTCCCCGTACGTCGCCCCCCACCCCTCACCTGCCCCTCGCCCCGCACGCACTCCGCGCCCCCTCGTCGCCACCCTCCTCGCCGCCGTCCTCGCGGGCGGCGCCGCCGGCTACGCGGCCGGGGCCCTCGGCGACACCGACCCGGCCGCACCGGCGGCCCGGCAGGCGGGCGACCTCGAAGGCGTCGCCGCGCGTGTCCTGCCCAGCGTGGTGTCCGTCGAGACGGCGCGGGGACAGGGCTCGGGGTTCGTCTTCGACGAGCGCGGCCGGGTGCTCACCAACGCCCATGTGGTGGAGGGGAGTTCCGAGGTGACCGTCGAGCTGCAGGACGGGCGGCGGCTGCGGGCGGAGGTGATCGGGGACGACCCCGCGCATGACGTCGCCGTCCTCGAACCGGAGACGGGGCGTGGGCTGGATGCGGCCGAGCTGGCCACGGGCGGCCGTCCGGCCGTGGGTGACACCGTTCTGGCGATCGGCTCGCCGCTGGGCCTGAGCGGCACGGTCACCTCCGGCATCGTCAGCGCCCTCGACCGCCCGGTCCGGCTCGGTGAGGGAGGCCAGCGGCGGGCGCTGCAAACCGACGCGTCGATCAATCCGGGCAACTCCGGTGGGCCGCTGGTCGACGACGACGGGCAGGTCGTCGGCATCAATACGGCCATTGCGACGTTGGACCAGGAGAGGGGTGGGTCCATCGGTATCGGGTTCGCCATTCCTGTGGGTGACGCGGTGGATGCGGCGCGGACGATCATCGACGGCGGGTGAGCGTGGGGGCGTTGCAGGTCAGGAGGTTGTGATGAGACTGCTCGTGGTCGAGGACGAGGAGGACCTGGTCGTTGCGCTCAAGGTCGGGCTCGTGCGGGCCGGCTATGCCGTCGACGTCGCCCCCGACGTGGACACGGCCACCGAGAAGCTCGCCGTCAACGACTACGACCTGGTCCTGCTGGATCTGAACCTCCCCGACGGCGACGGCTTCTCCGTCTGCCGGGCCATCCGTGCCGCCCCCGGAGGGCCCCGCATCCTGATGCTGACCGCCCGCGACCGGCTCGCCGACCGGGTGCGCGGCCTCGACGAGGGTGCCGACGACTACCTGGTGAAACCCTTCGCCCTGCCCGAACTCCTCGCCCGCATACGCGCCCTGCTGCGCCGCGAGGACGGCGGCACCGCGGTCGTCGAGGTGGGCGAACTACGGCTGGACACCGCCCGCTTCGAGGCGTTCCGCGGCGACCGGCCGCTCCGGCTCACCCCCAAGGAGTTCGGCGTCCTGCACTATCTGATGACCCGCCCCGGCCGGGTCGTGCCCGCGGAGGAACTGCTGGAGCACGTCTGGGACGAGCACGCCGACCCGTTCACCAACACCGTCCGCGTCACGGTCGGCTCCCTGCGCCGAAAGGTCACCGGCGAGGACGAGCCGCTCATCGAGACGGTGATACGGCAGGGCTACCGCCTCAAGGAGACGCCATGAAGCGCCCGCGCCGCCCGCGTCTGCCTGCCTTCACCCACACCATCCGCTTCCGCCTCACCGTCCTCTACTCCGGCCTTCTCTTCGTCCTCACCGCCCTCGTCCTCGGCGCCACCTACCTCGCGGTCGAGCGCAGCGGCGAGGCCCACCCGGTCAGCAACCAGTTCTCGGCGAAGAAGTACGTGAACGACGTCTACATCGGTGAGATCGACGTCGTGAAGCTCCAGGAGGTCGAGGCGGCCGTCAACTACGAGACCCTCGGCAACCTGCGCAACTTCTCCTTCGCCGTGCTCGGTGTCCTCGCCGTCGCCAGCCCGGTCATCGGCTGGATCCTCTCCGGCCGCGCCCTGCGCCCCGTCCGCGCCATCTCCCGTACCGCCGCCGAGATCCAGGCCACCGACCTCTCCCAGCGCATCCGCCTCACCGGCCCGAAGGACGAACTGCGCGAACTCGCCGACACCGTCGACTCCATGCTCGACCGGCTCGACGAGGCCTTCCGCGCCCAGCGCCAGCTCATCGACGACGCCTCGCACGAACTGCGCAGCCCGCTCGCCATCATCCGCGCCAACCTGGATGCCGTCCTCACGGCCGAGGAGTCCGACGAGGAGGACCGGCGCGCCGCCGCCCGCAGCGTGGACCGGGCCACCACCCGGATGACCCGGCTCGTCGAGGACCTGCTCGCCACCGCCCGCCGCAGCGCGCCCGCCCTCGCCGACGCCGACGTCGACCTGGCGGTCACGGCAGGCGAGGCCTGCGAGGAGTTCGCGCCACTCGCCGCGGAACGCGGACTCGTCCTGCATCGCCGACTGGCGCCTGGCCTGACAGTCATCGGCGACCACGACGCCCTGCGCCGCGCCGTCGGCAACCTGCTCTCCAACGCGGTCCGCCTGGCCCCGCCCGGCACCCGCATCACGGTCGCGGCCGGCAGCTCCGAGGGCTGGCGGTGGACGGCCGTACAGGACCAGGGCCCCGGCATCCTCGATGACGACCAGGCCCGCGTCTTCGACCGCTTCTGGCGCGCAAAAGGCAACGGCAACGGCCGCGACCGCCACGCGGGCCTCGGCCTGGCGATCGTCCGACAGATCGTGGAGTCCCACGGCGGCCAGGTACGACTCTTCTCCCGCGTAGGCAAGGGCTCGACATTCGTCCTGTGGTTCCCAGCCTCAGGCCAGCCCCACACAAACGGCGCCCCACCGGAGCACGCGCCGATCTAGTGCCGCTAGGGGGCGGGGGGGATGCTCGAGGTTTGAGGGGGCGCGGGAACTGCGAGGTTTGAGGGGGCGCGGGGAACTGCGCGACCAGCCACAACGAACCCGCAGGCAACGAACCACCCACAGCCCCCCGACCCCCCGGCGAACCCAGCGGAGCTACGCCGCTTCCTTGGCCTTCGTGGCGTACATGTCCACATACTCCTGCCCGGACAGCCGCATCACCTCGGCCATCACCGAGTCGGTGACGGCCCGCAGGACGTACCGGTCCCGGTCCATCCCCTCGTACCGCGAGAACTCCATCGCCTCACCGAACCGCACCGTCACCCGGCTCGGCCGCGGCATGCCCGCGCCACCCGGCTGGATCTTGTCGGTGCCGATCATGGCGAACGGGACGACCGGCGCCCCGGTCATCAGGGTGAGCCGCGCGATGCCGGTGCGCCCTCGGTACAGCCGCCCGTCGGGAGACCTCGTGCCCTCCGGGTAGATGCCGAAGACCTTGTCCTCCTCCAGCACCCGGCGGCCGGTCATCAGCGCCGCGACACCACCCTTGCCGCCGTCCCGGTCGACCGGGATCATGCCGACGCCGGTGAAGAACCACGCCATCAGCCGGCCCTTGAGGCCCTTGCCGGTGACGTACTCGTCCTTGCCGATGAAGAACACCTGACGGTCGCAGACCAGCGGCAGGATCATCGAGTCGATGAACGTGAGGTGGTTGCCGGCCAGGATGACCGGACCGTCGCCAGGGATGTGCTCCACGCCCTCCACCCGGGGGCGGAACATCAGGCGCATGATCGGACCGAGCACTGCCTTGATGAGCGCGAAGCGGGACAACGGACCCTCCGGTGTCAACGGGTGTCTAGGGACGTCAAGGGATTCGGTCTATGTCTGTGCAGGTGAGGACGATACTCGCGGCGGCACGGGTCGCGCACATCGGGGACATCGGGTTCACCGAGGCCTTACGCACTGTTGACGTACGTTTACCTGCGGTGGCGCGTCGTGGGCGGCGCGTAACCCGTACGCGACGATGTGACGGACATCGCGCGGGAGGCCTAACGTCCGGCTACCCCGGAGGGCGGGGCCGACGCCGACGGGCCGTCATAGGGTGGCTGGAACACGCACCCCATACGACATCCAGCGTCATCCACGCGTTCGAACCGAGGCCTCCCGACGGACACGTCCACCCCCCTACGATCGGCGCGCACCGACGAGTCGACGGCAGGGAGGCCGCTGATGGGACCGCAGGAGTCGAACGAGCAGGCGCAGGAGAACGCCACCGGCACCGGACGGCGGGCGCTCCTCGGCGCGGCCGTGCTCGGCGCGAGCGGAGCCGTTTTCGGTCTGTCCGGCACGGCGAGAGCCGATGCGCGACATGGAGGCCGCGGAATGAAGTCCCTGCCCGTGCCGACGATCGTCGCCCACCGCGGCGCCAGCGGCTACCGCCCCGAGCACACCCTCGGCTCGTACCAGCTGGCCCTCGACATGGGCGCCGACATCGTCGAGGCCGGCGACCTGGTGCCCACCAAGGACGGTCACCTCGTCTGCCGGCACGAGCCGGAGATCGGCGGCACCACGGACGTCGCCGACCACCCCGAGTTCGCCGACCGCAGGACCACCAAGGTCCTGGACGGCGTCTCCACCACCGGCTGGTTCACCGAGGACTTCACGCTCGCCGAGCTGAAGACGCTGCGTGCGACCGAGCGCATCCCGGCCAACCGGCCGCACAACACCCTGTACAACGGCCGCTGGGAGATCCCCACCTTCGAGGAGGTGCTCCAGTGGCAGGAGGAGCAGACCCGCCGACGCGGCAGGCAGGTCTGGATCTACCCCGAGCTCAAGCACCCCACGTACTTCCGCAAGCTGGGCCTCGGCCTGGAGGAGCGGGTCGCCAAGGTGCTGCGCAAGTACGGGCGCAACAAGTGGAACTCGCCGGTCATCCTCCAGTCCTTCGAGCCCACCAGCATCCAGCGCCTCAACAAGCTGGTCGACAACCCGCTCGTCGTCCTGCTGTCCGGCGCGAGCACCCGCCCCTGGGACTTCGTCGAGACCGGTGACCCCCGCACGGTCGCCGACCTGATCAAGCCGGCCGGCCTCAGGGAGATCGCCTCCTACGCGCAGGGCATCGGCCCCACCCTCGACCTCATCATCCCGAAGGACGCCGCCGGCAACCTCACCGAGCCGACCACCCTCGTCAGCGACGCGCACAAGGTCGGTCTGGTCCTGCACCCCTGGACCCTGCGCAACGAGAACCCCTTCCTGCCGGCCGACTTCCGCAAGGGCACCGACGCGGACGCCTACGGCGATGTCTTCGGCGCCTACCGGGCGTACTTCGCGACCGGCATCGACGGCATCTTCACCGACCACCCCGACACCGGCCTGCTGGCCCGCGAGGACTTCGTCAACGGCTGAGTCCCCGGCCACCGTTCGGAGTGACAGCCGGCCGCCCGGGGCAACCCACCGCCGGGCGGCCGCGTCGTGCCGCATATGACGCACGACCTGCTCACCACACTGCGCCCGCTGCTCGCCGCGGAAGCCTCCGCCGAGGCGCCGGCCGCCGGCACCGAACCCGGCGACCTGGAACAGGCGGTCTGGCTGCGCCTGCTGGAGCGCCTCGACGCCGACGGTCCGCCCCACGACCCCGAGCGCTGGCTGCGCAGGGCCGTCCGCTCGGAGGCCCGGCGCACCCGCCGTACCACCAGACGCGAGCGACCGTACGACAGCGAACCCGCCGACGACGGCGACCGCGGCCCCGAACAGCTCGCCCTCGCCGCCGCCCGCCGCCGCGCCCTGCGCGACGCGGTGCGCCGGCTGCCGGGCCGCTGCCCCACGCTCCTCGAAGCCCTTCTGTCGCCGAAGGACCTCACATACCGGGAAATCGCGGGGGAGTTGGGTATCTCACAGGGCAGTCTGGGGCCGGAACGTTCCAGATGTCTGGGATGTCTACGGCGATTGCTTGCAGCGGAGGTTGCGGCTCGCGAAGCGCGGGGATAGGAGTGAGGGACGACAGGCAACAGGTGAGCGGGAGGCGTGCACACATGGGCATGAGCGTGATCATCTCCGAGGCGACCGACCAGGACGCCGAGCAGATCTTCAAGCTGCAGTACCTGTGCTTCCAGAGCGAGGCCGCGCTGTACGGCAACTACCGCATCGACCCGCTCGTCCAGACCCTCGACTCCGTCCGCCAGGAGGTCGCCACCGACTGCGTGTTCGTGGCCCGCCTCGGCGACGAGGTGGTCGGCTCCGTACGCGGCGCGGTGACTGAGGACGGCGCCGCCTCCATCAGCCGCCTGTGCGTCCACCCCCGCATGCAGGGCCACGGCATCGGCGCGCGGCTGCTGCGCGCGGCCGAGGCGGCACTCGCGGAGGAACGCGGCGCCAAGAAGTTCCGCCTCCACACCGGCCACCGCAGCGAGAGCAACCTGCGCCTGTACCGCCGGGTCGGCTACGAGACGGTGGGCACGTCGGAGGGTACGGACGGGGTACCGATGATCGTCCTGGAGAAGCAGGCGGGGGCATACGCGGCTACCGCTTGACGGGCGTCAGGTGCAACGCCGGTGAGGGGCACGGGGCTGTATCGATTTGCGGCTCCTCCCCCACCGTGGGCGCGACAAGCCACAGAAGACCCGCACCCGCCAACGGCGATCAACTCCGCAGCTCGCGACGCGACTTCCGCAGCCAGTACAACGCTGAAACCGGCAACAGAACCGGAATGAACAGATACCCCATGCCGAAGTCCGACCACACGGTCGCGTCAGGGAAGGCAGACGGCTCGACAAGCGTCCACGTACCAACGATGAGCACACCCACCAGCTCGGCGGCACAACACACCACCGCCGCCTGGCGAGCCGTCTCCCCACCCCGCACCAGCGAGTACGTGATGAACCCGTACACGACTCCCGCAACCGCCGACAGCGAATAGGCGAGCGGTGCCCGGTCGAACTCCGTCGCGATCTGGTACCCGGATCGCGACACCGCCCCCACGACCATCACGCCGTACAACCACACGAGCAGCACGCCGGGCCCACTGATCAGCCGTGTCCTGGTCGTCGTGGCCACCTCAGCCTCCCCAGATGTCATAGAGCCGCACCTCCAGGACGGCCAGCACCACACCGCCGGCGGCCACCGTCACCGACCCCCACCGCGTCCGCTCCGCCAGCGACATGAACCCCGCGGCCGGGATGCACGCGAACGCCCCCAGCAGGTACGCCACGAAGATCGTCGTCCCCTGCTCCGGCTTCTCGCCCCGCGCCAACTGCACGACCCCGACAATCAGCTGGACCAGCGCCAGCACCGACACCACGGCCATCCCGATGAAGTGCCAGTCCTTCGTCGGCTGATCACGGTACGCGGCCCAACCGCACCACGCGGCGAGCAGCAGCGCGGCGACACCGGTCGCCAGCGTCAGGGCATCAAGCATGCAGCGACCCTATTACGGGCCAAAAGGCCTGATGCGGCCACCCCCGCGGTGCCCCGTAGGGTCGGGGACATGAAGATCCGCGCTGAAGCACTCCTGTTCGACAACGACGGCACCCTCGTCTCCTCCCTCGACTCCGTGAACCGCTGCTGGACCCGGTGGGCCGGGGAGTACGGCATCACGGCCGAGCACTTCGCGCAGATCGAACTGCACGGGCGTACCGCCGCCGAGATAGCCGCCGACCTGCTGCCCGCCGACGTCGTGCCGGAGGCCGTCGCACGGATCGAGAAGCTGGAGGTGGAGGACGTACCCAACGGAGGCGTGCGCCTGCTGCCGGGTACCAAGGCCTTCCTCGACTCCCTCCCCGCCGACCGCTGGGCCGTCGTCACCTCCGCCACCCGCCGGCTGGCCGAGGCCCGTCTCGACGCCGTCGGCATCCTCCCCAAGACCCTGATCGCCGCCGACGACGTCACCCGCGGCAAGCCCGACCCCGAGCCCTACCTGCTCGCCGCCCGCGAACTCGGCGTCGACCCGGCCCGCTGCGTCGTCTTCGAGGACGCCCCCGCCGGACTCCAGGCCGGCCGCGCCGCCGGGATGACCACCGTGGCCTTGGCCACAACCCACCAGGCCCATGAACTGACCGCCGACCTGGTGGTGAAGGACCTGTCGGCCCTGTCCGCGCTGGTCACCGCCGAGGGCGTGGAGGTCTCCGTCCGGGACTGACGACTGTCCACCGCTGTCCGACATGCGGACAGCGGTTCTCGGATGCGTTCATACGTCTGCTTTACTGATCGCATGACCACGACGAGCAGCCGCATCCCTGCGACCGAGGCGACCATGACGCCCGGTGCTCGCTGTATGTGTCGAATGTGCGCCTTCTAGAGGGCCCCTGCACTCCCTGAGCCTCGCGCCCCGAAGCGAGCCGCCGTGGCATGTCCGTACGCCCGCTGCCCGTACGTGACCCAGCTTCCCCCACTGCCTGAACGGCGTGGGGGACCCCCATCGCGCACCTCTTACCTCCGTACCAGGGCACACCCACGCCCGCGTACTCGACAGTGACGGAAACCACGTGATCACCACCTCGGGCCTGACCAAGGTCTACCGCTCACGCGGCCGCGAGGTCACCGCCCTCGACGGCGTCGACCTGCACGTCCGCGAAGGCGAGGTGTACGGCGTCATCGGCCAGTCCGGCGCCGGCAAGTCCTCGCTCATCCGCTGCATCAACCTCCTCGAGCGCCCCACCTCCGGCACGGTCACCGTCGCCGGCCAGGACCTCACCGCGCTCGCCGGGCGCGGACCCCGCGCCGGCAAGGAGCTCCGGCGGGCGCGCAGCCGGATCGGCATGGTCTTCCAGCACTTCAACCTGTTGTCCACCCGGACCGTGCAGGACAACGTCGAGCTGCCGCTCGAAATCCTCGGCACGTCGGGCAAGGAGCGCTCCCGCAAGGCACTTGAGCTGCTCGACCTGGTGGGCCTGGCGGACAAGGCCAAGGCCTACCCGGCCCAGCTCTCCGGCGGCCAGAAGCAGCGTGTCGGCATCGCCCGCGCCCTGGCCGGCGACCCCAAGGTGCTGCTGTCCGACGAGGCCACCAGCGCCCTCGACCCGGAGACCACCCGCTCGATCCTCCAACTGCTGCGCGACCTCAACCAGCAACTCGGCCTGACCGTCCTGCTCATCACGCACGAGATGGACGTCGTCAAGAGCATCTGCGACTCGGCCGCCCTGATGGACAAGGGCCGCATCGTCGAGTCCGGCACCGTCAGCGAGCTGCTCGCCACCCCCGGTTCGGAGCTGGCCGCGGCCCTCTTCCCGGTGGGCGGCGAGGCCTCCGCCGACGACCGCACCGTCCTCGACGTCACCTTCCACGGTGAGGCCGCCACCCAGCCCGTCATCTCCCAGCTGTCGCGCACCTACAACATCGACATATCGATCCTCGGCGCCGCCATAGACACCGTCGGCGGCCTCCAGGTCGGCCGGATGCGCATCGAACTGCCCGGCCGCTACGAGGACAACGTCGTCCCGATCGGCTTCCTTCGCGAACAGGGCCTGCAGATCGACGTCCTGGGCGACGAGCCCGTGCTGGTGAAGGAAGGTGCCAAGTGACCTGGTCCGAGATGCAGCCCCTGCTGGAGCAGGCGTGTACCGAGACCCTGGTCATGGTCGGCTGGTCCACCCTGATCGCGGTCGTCCTCGGACTGCCCATCGGTGTCCTGCTCGTCCTCACCGACAAGGGCGGCCTGCTGCAGAACACCGTGGCGAACAAGGTCATCGGGCAGATCGTGAACATCGGCCGCTCGTTGCCGTTCATCATCCTCATGGTCGCGCTGATGAACTTCACCCGCTGGGTCACCGGCACCACCATCGGCAGCGAGGCCGCCATCGTGCCGCTCGCCATCGGCGGCATCCCGTTCTTCGCCCGCCTGGTCGAGACGGCCGTCCGCGAGGTGGACCACGGGCTCGTCGAGGCCGTCCAGTCGATGGGCGGCAACACCTGGACGATCGTCCGCAAGGTCCTGGTCCCGGAGGCGCTGCCCTCGCTGATCGCCAGCACGACGACCACGGTCATCGCCCTCATCGGCTACTCGGCCATGGCCGGCACCGTCGGTGGCGGCGGCCTCGGCGACCTCGCCGTCCGCTACGGCTACCAGCGCTTCGAGACCGGGCTGATGTGGATCACCGTGGCGCTCCTCGCCGTCGTGATTGCGCTCATCCAGTTCGCCGGCGACTACGCGGCCCGCTCCCTGCACCGCCGCGGTGCCCGCTCCGGCCCCGGCCCCAAGCTCCGCCTGCTGAAGGCGAAGGAGCCGGCCGCAGCCGACGTCAGCAAGGTCGCCTGAGCATCCCAAGAACCCCCCGTATACCCAAGACGGGGTCGCTCCACCCATAAGGAAAGGCACTTTTCGTGCGTAACACCGCCAAGATCACCACCGCCGCCCTCGCCGTCGGAGCCCTCACCTTCGGGCTCACCGCATGCGGCTCCTCCGACAGCGGCTCCGGCTCCGCCGACGCCGACGGCCCCCTGGTCGTCGCCGCGAGCCCCACCCCGCACGCCGAGATTCTCACCTTCGTCAAGGACAACCTGGCGAAGGACGCGGGCCTCGACCTGGAGGTCAAGGAGTTCACCGACTACGTCACGCCGAACACGGCGACGGAGGACGGCTCGGTCGGCGCCAACTACTTCCAGAACCAGCCGTACCTCGACGACTTCAACAAGAAGAACGGCACCCACATCGTGCCCGTCGTCACGGTCCACCTGGAGCCGCTCGGCCTCTACTCCCACAAGATCAAGAGCGCCGACGACCTGAAGAGCGGCGCCACCATCGCCGTCCCGAACGACACGGTCAACGAGGCGCGGGCGCTGAAGCTGCTCGCCGACAACGGCCTGATCACCCTCAAGGACGGCGTGGGCAACGAAGCGACCCCCGCGGACATCACCAAGAACCCGAAGAACCTCGAGTTCAAGGAGCTGGAGGCGGCCCAGACCCCGCGCTCCCTCGACGACGTGGACGCCGCGGTCGTCAACGGCAACTACGCCATCGAGGCCGACCTCAAGCCCGCCGACGACGCCCTCGTCCTGGAGTCCGCCGAGGACAACCCCTACGGCAACTTCCTCGCCGTCAAGGAGGGCAACGAGGACGACCCGCGCGTGAAGAAGCTCGCCGAGCTGCTCACGTCCGCCGAGGTGAAGAAGTTCATCGAGGACGAGTACGACGGCTCGGTCATCGCGTCCTTCTGAGCGACGCCCTTTTGTTCGCACCCGGGGTCCACTCCATCACGCGGAGTGGACCCCGGGTGTGTGGTTCAGTGCTTTCATGCTGCATGCTGGGCAGTTCAGCAGGCCTGACGGTTCGAAGGTTACGGAGCGGCGTCATGACGAGCACCTTCCCCAACATCTCCATCAGCACGGAGCGGTTGGTGCTGCGTCCCCTCGACGAGGACGACGTCGCGGCCCTGGCCGAGATGATGAACGACGAGCAGGTCGCGGCCTGGACGGACGTCCCCCAGCCCTTCACCGAGGACGGCGCCCGCACCTGGATCACCGAATACACCCCCACCGAGCGCGCCGCCGGCCGAGGCCTCGACCTCGCCGTCACCGAGTTCCTCACACAGCGCCTGGTCGGCATCATCCAGCTCGGCAAGACGAACTGGCATGTGCGCTCCACCGAGATGTCGTACATCATCGCCCCCTGGGCCCGCGGTGAGGGCTACGCCTCCGAGGCCGCGCTGGCCACGGCCCAATGGCTGTTCGGCGACCAGAAATTCGAACGCATCGAGCTGCGCACGGCCGCTGACAACACGGCCTCCCAGCAGGTCGCCCAGAAGATCGGGTGCATCAGCGAGGGGGTTCTGCGCAACGCCTGCATAGCGCGCACCCGCACCGACGACGGCGCCTGGGCGGAGGTGCGCACCGACTACATCGTGTGGAGCCTGCTGCCCGAGGACATCGAGGGTGCGGGGGACCAGCTGGCCGACACGGGCGGTTTCACGTCGTACTCGGACTGGAACTGATGGCACGGGGGGCGCCGCGCGAGCGCGCCCGGGTGGCACCAGGTACTCTCACGGAGCCCGCCTGCCCGCGGGCTGCCCCCGACGACCTGCGCAAACCCCCTGGAGACTGACGACGATGGCCGACCGGGTCACGGTGATCGGCTGGGACGGCTCTCCGCTGACCGCCGCGGCACGCGGCGCCCTGGGCGCGGCCACGCTCGTGGCCGGAGCCGCCCACCACCTCGCGCTCCCGGAGGTGCCGCCCACCGCCGAGCGCATCCGCCTCGGCAGCCTGACCCTGGCCGCCCGCCGCATCGCCGCCCATCGCGGTACGGCGGTGGTGCTCGCCGACGGGGACCCCGGCTTCTTCGGTGTCGTACGAACCCTGCGCGCGCCCGAGTTCGGCCTGGAGGTGGAAGTCGTCCCCGCCGTCTCCTCGGTCGCCGCCGCCTTCGCCCGGGCCGGCATGCCGTGGGACGACGCCCAGGTGGTCGTCGCACACCCCCGCACCCTGCGACGTGCGGTGAATGTATGCCGGGCCCACACCAAGGTCGCGGTTCTCACCTCACCCGGCGCGGGCCCCGCCGAACTCGGCCTGCTCCTGGACGGAATCCACCGCACCTTCGTCATCTGTGAGGAACTCGGCACCGGACGCGAACAGGTCACCGTCGTCACCTCCGACAAGGCCGCCGACCACACCTGGCGCGACCCGAACGTCGTCATCGTCATCGGCGGCCCGGTCGGCGCCGGAGAGGGCGGCGGCTGGATTGCCGGACGGGACCCCGGCGCGGGACCGCGCGGCTGGACGCTGCCCGCCGAGGCGTACGACGGTGAGCTTGGCGAAGGGGAGGCCGAACTGCTCCGCGCCGCCCAACTCGCCCGGCTCGGAGCGCGCGTCGGCGACCTCGTGTGGGACATCGGCTGCGGCGGTGGCGCCTTCGCCACTGAGGCCGCCCGGGCCGGCGCCGCCGTCATCGCCGTCGACCGGGACCCCGGCGCCTGCGCCCGCACCGAGGCCGCCGCACGCCGCTTCGGGGTCCAGCTCCAGATCGTGCACGGCATCGCGCCGCACGTCCTGGAGAACCTGCCCGAACCGGACGTCGTCCGGGTCGGCGGCGGGGGAGCGGCCGTGGTCTCCGCGGTCGCCGACCGCCGCCCGCAGCGCATCGTCAGCCATGCCGCCACCCGGGACGAGGCCGAACTCGTCGGCCGCGACCTGACCGAGCACGGCTACGAGGTGGAGTGCGCACTCCTGCAGTCCGTCGAACTCGACACCAGGGCCTGGACGGAGAAGGAACGGAGCGTCGCGTTCCTGCTCAGCGGTGTGCTGCCCGATCGCACGTCCTGATGCCGGTGCCGTCCCCGTGATCCGGTTGTCGTACCGCGCGCGGTAGGCTGGCCGATCGTTGTACCGCACTCGGACGCCCGGCGCTTCGTCGGTCAATGTCCGGAAAACGCACCCGTTTTGGGTGGGGTGTGGTACGGCAGAACCGGAGGACGCGCAACGTGGCGCAGTCCACAGCGGGCCGTCGCGGATCAGGCTGACGTGGCGGAGGGACGACCGCGACAATGCCACTGAATGGCTTTGTCGCCTTTTCCGGCGGGTCGTTCGTGCCGCTGGGCACGCACGCTCGTTCTTCACTACGGGGCGGTCGGTGCGCCGTTCCGGGTGAGCTGGTCGTAGGAGCATCAACCGATGGGCGAGGGGTACGCATGACTGACACCGGCCAGGTCCCGGGCGAGGGGCTGCCGGAGAACGCAGGCATGGTGGAGCAGCCGGGCGTCCTCGCGCCCGGCGCGTACACCTACCTCTCCGAGACGCCCGCGGAAGACGAAGACCTGCTCCTCCCCGGCGCCCAGGGCGCCTGGGGCAACGAAGTGGCCCCGCCCCCGCCCGAGCCGGTCGTCGAGGCCGTCCACGAACCCGACGCGCACGAGATGTCCGGCCGCGACAGCGGTGCGGTCGACCTCGGCGGGGTCCGGCTGCCCGACCCGACCCCGCCGTCGACACCGGCCGCGCCGTCGACCCACCGGCGCCCGCTGCACCTCGGCCCGCCGGTCCCCGACGCCTCCGCGAGCCCGGTCCGCTCCCTGGCCGACCGCGGTCCCGCGGGCGCGCCGGCGCGCCAGCCGAGCCCGCCGACCGTCGGCCCCGAGTACCTCGACGTCCCTCGCGTGGGCGAGACGCCCCCGCAGGGTGCGGTGGCGTGGGGCGGCCAGGCTCATGCCCAGACGCCGGTCGGCGCGGAGGCGACGCCTGCGGAAACGGTTGTCCCCACCACACATCACCAGACCGAGCCGGTGGGCGCCGCACAGGCCGCGGTGGCCCGACTCGCGACGGAGGCCGTGGGGGCCTCCGGCCACAGCGGGGCGTACGCCGCTCAGACGTGGCCGGCCGCTGAGGGGACGTCGTCCGTGGGCGCGGGGGAGGCGCTGGGCGGCCTGTCGGAGTCGGGGGGCGGAGAGCCTTCCGGGACCGCGTTTGCCGCGGGCTCCGACCAGGCGGCCGTGGCTCAGGCCGACGGGCCCGCCGACCAGGTGCCGGGGGGCGCGGAGGCCTCGGGTGCCGGGCATGGGGATGGGTCTGTGCAGGGCGCGGGTGCCGGGCATGGGGACGGCTCGGTGCCGGCCACGGGTGCCGGACATGGGCAGGCCACGGGTGCCGGACATGGTGCCGGGGCCGTGCAGTCGCCGGATGCCGGACAGGCCGCCGCGGCTGCCGAGATTGCGGGCGCCGACTCCGGACAGTTCCCGGATGCCGGAACCAGCGCCCTTGAACCCCCCCAGGCCGTAGAAGCCGCCCCCGCACCCGACGGGACTCCTGAACAGGCGATGGCCGCATCCGAGGTCGCGCAGCTGCCGGAGACCGTGGCGCCCGAGTCCGCGTCGGAAACCGGCACGCCCGAAGCGGCGCAGGCTGCTGCCACGGCTGCCCATGATGCGGCCCAGGCTCCCGCCACGGCTGCCCCCGATTCGGCGCAGACCCCTGCGACCGCCGCCCCCGACGTACCGCAGGCCTCTGGACCCGAGCAGGCTGCATCGGACGTGCTGCAGGTCTCCGGGGCCGAGCAGGCTGCGCCCGACGTGCTGCAGGTCTCCGGGCCCGAGCAGGCTGCATCGGTCGCGCCGCAGGCCGCCGAGCCCGAGCAGGCCGCCCCCGACGCGCCGCAGGCCCCCGTCTCCGCCGTATCCGACAGCGCACCCGAGGCCCCCGCGCCCGCGCAGCCGCTCCCGGACACGGCCCCCGGCGCCCCGGCCGTCACGGACGCCGCGCAGCCCCAGCCCACGGACGCTCACCCCGCTCCCGCTGCGGCCACCTCCACCGAACCGTCGTCCCCCCAACCCCCCAACGCCGATCAGCAACAGGCCCTGCAGACGGCCGAGGCCACGCCACCCGTGCAGGACGCGCAGCCGGGTGCCCCGGCGGGGGAGGCTCACGACGTGACCGGTCCCTCCGCCACAGACCCTTCCGCCCCCCTCACGGACCACACCGCCGACCAGCTTGCAGCGGAGCGCCCCGTTCCGCAGCCCGAGCCCACGGCGGACGCGGCCGCAGCCACGCCTGCCCCGGAGGCGACCCCCGCCCCGGCCCAGCAGCCCGCGGAGGCGCAGTCGCAGGACGTGGCCGCGGCCGGTCTCCCGTCGGAGCCTCAGCCGGACCAGCCCGTGGGCCAGTTCGTCCCGGTGGAGGGCTCGGTGCCGACCACCCCGCACCTGGCTCCCACCCCGCCGCACCCTGTCGTCCTCCCCACGCAGGAGCAGGGGGCCGAGACCCCGGCGAGTCCCGAACCCGTGGCCACCGTCCCGGCCCCCCGCGAGGCCGACACGGAGCCGGCCCCCGAACTCGCGGAACTCGTACAGCACGCGGAGGACCTGGACACCCGGGCCGCCGACCAGGAAGAGGGCACGGCCGAAGTGGCAGAAGCACGGCAGTCCCCCCGCCCGGCCGCGCCCCCCTACGACGACGCCGAACGCGAGGCCGTACTGAAGGTCATGCGCGAGCGCCGCGACATCCGCAACGGCTTCCGCAGCGACCCCATTCCGCACGAGGTGCTCCTCCGCGTCCTGGAGGCCGCCCACACCGCACCCTCCGTGGGCCATTCGCAGCCCTGGGACTTCGTGGTCATCCGCTCCGCCGAGACCCGGCGCGCGATGCTCGACCTGGCCATGCGTCAGCGCGACGCGTACGCCAAGTCGCTGCCGAAGGGGCGGGCGAAGCAGTTCAAGGAACTGAAGATCGAGGCGATCCTCGACACCCCGGTGAACATCGTCGTCACCGCGGACCCGACCCGCGGCGGTCGCCACACCCTGGGCCGGCACACCCAGCCGCAGATGGCCCCGTACTCCTCCGCGCTCGCGGTCGAGAACCTCTGGCTCGCTGCCCGCGCCGAGGGCCTCGGCGTCGGCTGGGTCAGCTTCTTCGACGAGCGCGAGATGGTACGCGCTCTCGGCCTGCCCGAGCACCTGGAGGTCGTCGCCTACCTGTGCGTGGGGTACGTCGACGAGTTCCCGGACGAGCCGGAGCTGATGCAGGCGGGCTGGTCCAAGCGCCGCCCGCTGTCGTGGGTCGTGCACGAGGAGACGTACGGCCGCCGCGCCCTGCCCGGCGAGGAACCGCACGACCTGCTCGGCGAGACCGTCGCGCAGATCCGCCCGTTGGACGCCAAGGCGCTCGGCGAGGCGTGGGAGCGGCAGAAGCGGATGACCAAGCCGGCCGGTGCGCTCGGCATGCTGGAGATCATCTCCGCGCAGCTGTCCGGGCTGTCCCGCCAGTGCCCGCCGCCGATCCCGGAGCCCGCGGCCGTCGCGATCTTCGCCGGCGACCACGGTGTGCACGCCCAGGGCGTCACACCCTGGCCGCAGGAGGTCACCGCGCAGATGGTGGCCAACTTCCTCGGCGGGGGAGCGGTGTGCAACGCCTTCGCCAATCAGGTGGGCGCAGAGGTCTGCATCATCGACGTGGGCGTCGCCGCGGAGCTCCCGGCCACCCCGGGCCTGCTGCCCCGCAAGGTCCGCCCGGGCACGGCCGACATGACCACCGGCCCGGCGATGACCCGCGAGGAGGCCAGGCAGGCCATCGAGGTGGGCATCGAGACCGCCCGCGACCTGGTGTCGGCCGGTAACAAGGCCCTGCTCACCGGTGAGATGGGCATCGCCAACACAACGGCCTCGGCGGCCCTGATCTCGGTGTTCACGGACACCGACCCGGCGGAAGTGACCGGCCGTGGCACCGGCATCAACGACGAGACCCTCGCGCGCAAGACGGAGGTCGTGCGCCGCGCCATCGAGCTCCACCAGCCCGACCCGGCCGACCCGATCGGCGTCCTCGCCGCGATCGGCGGCCTCGAACACGCCGCCATGGTCGGCCTCCTCCTCGGCGGAGCGTCCCTTCGTACGCCGGTGATCCTGGACGGCGTCAGCGCCGGCGCCGCGGCTCTGGTCGCCCGCGCGATCGCTCCCGAGGTCCTCGCCGCCTGCATCGCAGGCCACCGCAGCGCCGAGCCCGGCCACGTGGCCGCCCTCAACAAGCTCGGCCTGCGCCCCCTGGTCGACCTCGACCTCCGCCTGGGCGAGGGCACGGGCGCCCTACTGGCCCTCCCGATGGTCCAGAGCACAGCGAGAGCAATGCACGAGGTGGCGACGTTCGATTCGGCCGGGGTGACCGAGAAGTAACGACCACTGATTCCGACGCGAGGGCGCCGCCGGTCGGTACGGGGGCCGGTGGGCGCCGCCGGATTCGTGCGGGGATCGGTGGACGGCGCTGGTTCGTGCGGGGGGCCGTGCGCGGCGCGTGTTGGTACGGGGGTCCATGGGCAACACCGGTTCGTACCGGACCCGTGGACGACGCTGGTTCGTGCGGGGGCCCGTGGGTGACGCGTGTTGGTACGGGGGTCCGTGGGGCGGCGCTGGTTCGTACCGGGGCCCGTGAGCAGCGCCGGTTCGTACGGGGGCCCGTGGGCAGTCGTTCCGCAGGGCGGAACGGGTGGGCACGGACCCCCGCACCCGCACCCGGCCACGACGCTCAGCCACCGGACACCCGTGCCGCGATAAACGCCCGCACCGTAAAATCCGCACGTCAAAGACCACTGCACAGCCGCAGAGGCATCGCCCCGCATCGCCCCGCACCAGGAGCCGCACCCTCATGGCCGAACACCCCGCCTACCCCGTAGGCCTCCGCCTCACCGGCCGCAAAGTGGTCGTCCTCGGCGGCGGCCAGGTCGCCCAGCGCCGCCTCCCGGCCCTCATCGCGGCAGGCGCGGACATCCTCCTCGTATCACCGGAAGCGACCCCCTCGGTCGAAGCGATGGCGGAATCGGGCGAGATCACCTGGGCGAAGCGCCGATACCAGGACGGCGACCTCGCCGACGCCTGGTACGCCCTCATCGCCACCAGCGACCACACGGCGAACACCCAGGCCTCCGCCGAAGCGGAACGGCACCGCGTCTGGTGCGTCCGCTCCGACGACGCCGACGCGGCCACGGCCTGGACCCCGGCGACGGGCCACAGCGAGGGCGTCACCATCGCGGTCCTCACCACCGACACCAAGTCCCGCGACCCCCGCCACACCGCCGCCATCCGCGACGCGGTCGTCGAGGGCCTGCGTGACGGTACCCTCGTCGCCCCCCACCACCGCACCCGCACCCCGGGCGTCGCCCTCGTCGGCGGCGGACCGGGCGACCCGGACCTGATCACGGTCCGCGGCCGGCGCCTGCTCGCCGAGGCCGATGTGGTCATCGCCGACCGCCTCGGCCCCCGCGACCTGCTCGCCGAACTCCCGCCGCACGTCGAGGTGATCGACGCGGCGAAGATCCCGTACGGCCGTTTCATGGCCCAGGAGGCCATCAACAACGCGCTGATCGAGCACGCCAAGCAGGGCAAGTCGGTCGTACGACTCAAGGGCGGCGACCCGTTCGTCTTCGGTCGCGGCATGGAGGAGGCCCAGGCACTGGCCGAGGCGGGCATCCCGTGCACGGTCGTCCCCGGCATCTCCAGCTCGATCTCGGTGCCGGGCGCGGCCGGAATCCCGGTCACCCACCGCGGTGTGGCCCATGAGTTCACCGTGGTCAGTGGCCATGTGGCTCCCGACGACGAGCGCTCCCTCGTCGACTGGCCGTCCCTCGCCAAACTGACCGGCACGCTGGTGATCCTCATGGGCGTCGACAAGATCGGGAAGATCGCCGAGACCCTGATCGCGCACGGCAAGCCGGCCGACACCCCGGTCGCCCTCGTCCAGGAGGGCACGACGGCCGCCCAGCGCCGCGTCGACGCGACCCTCGCGACGGTCGCCGAGGCGGTGCATACGCAGGAGGTGAAGCCGCCGGCCGTCATCGTCGTCGGCGCGGTAGTGAACGTAGGCCCGCACCCCTCCGCGTAACCGCGGGTAACACAACTCGTCCCGAGCCGTTGGCACCACACCCAGGACAAGGCAGTATCACCCTGTGGCCGATCTCATCACCGTCGAGGACCCCGACGACCCGCGCCTGCACGACTACACAGGCCTGACCGACGTGGAACTGCGCCGCAAGCGCGAACCCGCCGAGGGCCTGTTCATCGCCGAGGGCGAGAAGGTCATCCGCCGGGCGAAGGACTCCGGCTACGAGATGCGGTCGATGCTGCTCTCCGCCAAGTGGGTCGACGTCATGCGCGACGTCATCGACGAGCTCCCCGCCCCCGTCTACGCGGTCAGCCCGGAGCTCGCCGAACAGGTCACCGGCTACCACGTGCACCGTGGCGCGCTCGCCTCCATGCAGCGCAAGCCGCTGCCCACGGCCGCCGAACTCCTCCAGACCGCCCGCCGGGTCGTGATCATGGAGTCGGTCAACGACCACACCAACATCGGCGCGATCTTCCGTTCGGCCGCCGCCCTCGGCATGGACGCGGTCCTGCTCTCCCCGGACTGCGCGGACCCCCTCTACCGTCGTAGCGTCAAGGTCTCGATGGGCGCGGTCTTCTCCGTGCCGTACGCCCGCCTGGACACCTGGCCCAAGGGCCTGGAGTCGGTCCGCGAGGCCGGTTTCACACTCCTCGCCCTCACCCCCGACGAGAAGGCGAGAAGCCTCGACGAGGCGGCCCCGCACCGGATGGACCGGGTCGCGCTGATGCTCGGCGCCGAGGGCGACGGCCTGTCGACCCAGGCCCTGGTCGCCGCCGACGAATGGGTCCGCATCCCGATGTCCCACGGCGTCGACTCCCTCAACGTGGGCGCGGCGGCCGCGGTCGCCTTCTACGCGGTGGCGACCGGCCGCCCCCAGGAGTAGGCCCTGCTCGGGCCGACGCCCCCGGACGTAGGCCCTACTCGGGCGCGGACTGCTCGATCGTCGACTCGAACCGCTCGGACATCAACGCCTCCTCGTCCAGCGGCCGGTGGTCCGGCTGGACGCGCTCCTGCCGCTCGCGTTCGCCGCCCGGCTCGCCGCCGAGCCCCCGGGCCGGCCCCTGGCAGCCCTGCACCACGCCGATGCCGAGCGCAACGAGCAGCGTCACGACGACGAACACGAACAGCCGCTGACGCAGCAGCCGCGGATTGGCCGGCCGCCGCCCGGCGCCGGTGTTCCGGGGCCCCGGACGCCCTGCGGTACCGCGCGGCACGGGCCGGCTCCCGCCGCCGGACCGGGTCGTACTGCGGGAAGCGGGCGTGTTCCTCGACGTCGGCGTGAGCCCCGCCCCGGACCGTGCCGACGGTG
This sequence comes from Streptomyces sp. NPDC127197, assembly GCF_042672405.1. Classification (NCBI taxonomy): domain Bacteria; kingdom Bacillati; phylum Actinomycetota; class Actinomycetes; order Kitasatosporales; family Streptomycetaceae; genus Streptomyces; species Streptomyces sp. NPDC127197. Next base: position 324,586 of record NZ_JBHXVG010000003.1, read on the forward strand.
CACCCCCGCCCCGCGAGGCCGCGTTGCCGGCCCGCGGCGACGTGCCGCGCGAGGGAGCTCCGCCCCGCACCGGCGCCGAACCCCGGGGCGCGCCCGGACCCCGGGTCGTGGAAATCCCGGGCGCGCCCGCCTGCCCCGGCGGACGGCGCAGCGGGCGGTCGGGGTAGGTGTCGGCAAGCCGGCCGGTGGGCCGGTCCGCCTCACCGGAGCGCGGCGCCGGCGGCCGTCCATCCAGAAGGCCCTGCGCCTCACGAGCCGCGATCTCCTTCAGCCGCAGCGACAGTTCGAGCGTGCTGGGCCGCTCCTCCGGGTCCTTCGCCAGACAGGCCCGTACGAGCGGAGCCAGCGCATCGGGAACGCCGTGCAGTTGGGCCTCCTCGTGGACCACGCGGTACAGCATCACCTCGGAACTGCCGTGCCCGAAGGGCGAGTCGCCGGTCGACGCGTAGGCGAGCGTGGCGCCCAGCGAGAACACGTCCGTGGCCGGAGTGACCGCCGCGCCGCGGACCTGCTCGGGGGCGAGGAAACCGGGCGAGCCCACGGCCGTGCCGACGTGCGTGAGCGTGGAGGCCCCCGTCGCCCAGGCGATACCGAAGTCGATGATCCGCGGGCCCTTGGGGGAGAGCAGGATGTTGGAGGGCTTCAGATCGCGATGCACCACACCGGCCTCGTGCACGGCGACGAGCCCCTCCGAAAGAGCGGCCCCGACCGCGGCGACGTCCGCCGCGCGCAGCGGTCCCTCGTCGGCGACCTTGTCGTGCAGGGAGGGCCCCGGTACGTACTGCGTGGCGAACCACGGCCGGTCCGCCTCCAGATCCGCCGCCACCAGCCGGGCCGTGCACCCGCCCCGGATCCGCCGGGCGGCGGAGACCTCGCGCGCGAACCGTGACCGGAACTCCTGATCCTCCGCCAGGTCCGGCCGGATCACCTTCAGTGCGACCCGCTGCCCCTTCTTGTCGGAGCCCAGGTAGACAACGCCCATCCCGCCCGCGCCGAGCCGTCTGTGCAGCCTGAACGAGCCGACGACGCGCGGGTCCTCGCGCCTCAGGCGCATCATCGCCATTTTCATCCCCGCTGCCCGGTCCGTGTGACGTGGCACAGCTTACGTTTCCGTGGCCGTGTGCGCGCAGAGGCCGCGCCCTCTCGGCCCGACGGATTGTCAGTGCCGGGTGGGAGACTTGAGGGGTGGTCAAGGAGCGTGCGGACAGGGCGCCTTCGTCCTCCTCCCGCATCCAAACACCCGTCGTAGAAGGGGGATTGGGCCCGTGAAGGGTGACCGAGTCGAGATAGTCGTGGACGCCGGGGACACGACACGTACGTACGAGGTGGTGGCGAGCAGGGCGGGCCGCCGGGTGGAGACGGCGGTACGCCGAGGTGTCGTGGAAGTGAGCGAAGTCACCCGAAGCGGGACTGTCGTCCGTACCGCCCGCTTCATGGCGAACCGGGTCCTGGCTCTGGTCGAGCAGCCAGTACCCCGCGAGGACAGCTCGGAAAAGCCCGGACACATCGGACGCCCCCTCCGGGAAGACCCGGAGACCTAGGACCGTCTCTCCACCCAGGGGAGTACTCCCCAGGTGACCGCTCATCCTCCGGGAGGCCCGCCAATCGGTACGAGGGCATGACGCCACGCACCCGCCGCGCCCCTAGATTTGAGGTCAAGCGGCGGGTGCAGCACTCGTCCCCCGAGGTCAGACACCCGCCGCTGCCAACGACAACTGAGAACGGTCAGGAGAGGGACCATGGCCTTCACGGCACCGCGGACGGCGATCCGCACGCAGGGACGCAAGGCGTACGCCGCGTTCCGCCCCGGCCGTACGGGCCGCCGCCACCCCTTGGTGGCAACGGCAATGGCCCTTCCTCTGGCGGTCCTGCTCCTCGTCGTCTTCGACGGCTGGGAGACAGTGGCCACACAGGCGTCGTCCGTGGGCGTGATGCTGGGGCGCTGAGCGGCGACCCCAGGCCCGGAAGAGCGGTCCGGGCGGGGACATCCACCCATAACCCCGTGGGGACGGGGGTGCGGCGGACGGCAAAATGCCGGCGCAGCTGGGGAGCTGCGCCGGCATTGCTTTGCGCCTGGACCGGCGCCGCTCTGTGCAGCCGGTGTCGTCCAGCTGCGAGGGCTTCGAGGATCCCTCTTGGCCGACGGAGTCGGGTGGTGGGGTGGGCATGGGCCCAGGGTCTGGGGGCGGAGCCCCCAGCGAGGCCGGCGCTGATGCCGGGCACCTGGCAACTCTCGTCCGCGCAGCCTGCGTACCCTCGGCGACAGCCCCGTCCGCTCCAGGAGCCCCGTGACCACAAGCACCCTGCTCTCCGACCTCACCGCCCGAGTCAAGGCCAAGGCCCACTCGGCAGCATCCGCCTGTCCCTGCGGAGCCACCGTCACCCTCGCCGACCGCCCCGACGCCACAGTCGTCCGGCACGCAGCCACCGTCGCCAAGGCCCACGCCCCGGGCACCGACCCCGTCGAACTCACCCCCCGCCTCGCCACAGCGACCCGCATCCCCGACGTCCTGCTGCCCCCGCTCAGCCCGACGCCAGTCACCCTGCACGGCCGCCTCGTCACCTTCTGGCCGTACGGCACCCCCGTCGACCCCGACGCCCCGGACGAGGCCCCCTGGGAGGCCGCCGCCACCCTCCTCGCCCGCCTCCACAGCACCCCACCCCCCGTACCCCTCCCACCCATGCGCGGCCCGGCCAAGGCGGCCCGTGCCATCGCCCGCCTCCGCTCTGCCGGCTGCCCGCACCCCGCGGCACCCCCGGTCCTGCGCGCCTGGGCAGCCCTCCCCGCCTGGGCCCGCGCCGAGGCCCCCCTGCCGGACACCAGCACCCTCTGCCACGGCGACCTCCACCTCGGCCAGCTCGTCCGCCACCCCGTACCCGCCGGGCCCTGGCTGCTGATCGACATCGACGACCTCGGTGTGGGCCCCGCGGCCTGGGACCTGGCCCGCCCGGCCGCCTGGTACGCCTGCGGGCTGCTCACGCCCGACGAGTGGACCCGCTTCCTGACCGCCTACCGTGCGGCCGACGGCCCCGCCGTCCCGACGGCCGGCGACCCCTGGCCCGCCCTGGACGTCCCCGCCCGCGCGCTCACCGTGCAGACCGCCGCCCTCGCCATCGTCAAGGCCGTCGCGGCGGACCGCCTCTTGGACGAGGTGGAGCAGTCCCTCGTCGACGCCTGTGCCCGAATGGCTTCCGTCCCCGCCCAGTTGCCCCGGAACTTCGCGAAGTAGGGTGCAACCGACCGCAGCCGGACAGAGTCTGTCCTGGCGATACGCGAAGCAGGACCGAACGGCGAGGAGTTGAGCCGAGCATGCAGTGTCCGAAGTGCCACGCGCCGATGCACACGTACAACCGCAACGGCGTCCAGATAGAGCAGTGCGCCAACTGCCGCGGGATCTTCCTGGACTACGGCGAGCTGGAGGCCCTGACCCGCCTCGAGTCCCAGTGGTCCCAGCCGGGCCCGCCGCCCCCGCCCGCCGCGCAGTCCTACCCTGCCCCGCCCGCCCCCGCCTGGGGTGCACCGCACGGCGGCCACCACGGGGGCCACCACGACAGCCGCCGCCACAAGAGCTTCGGTCGCATGCTGTTCTCCAGCTGAGCCCGACAGTACGTGCTCACGACGGAACCCCCGGCCGTACGAGACGGCCGGGGGTTCCGGGGCGTGTGGACGATACTGGGATTGAACCAGTGACCTCTTCCGTGTCAGGGAAGCGCTCTCCCGCTGAGCTAATCGTCCTCGGGACCATGATCACTCCACGTCACTCCGAGGAGCCGATCACGGGCACTGCGTGCGCGATACTGGGATTGAACCAGTGACCTCTTCCGTGTCAGGGAAGCGCTCTCCCGCTGAGCTAATCGCGCGGGGATCCTTGCGGATCGAGGTCCTTGCGGACCAGTGGACGATACTGGGATTGAACCAGTGACCTCTTCCGTGTCAGGGAAGCGCTCTCCCGCTGAGCTAATCGTCCTTGGAGGTGGAGACGGGATTTGAACCCGTGTAGACGGCTTTGCAGGCCGTTGCCTCGCCTCTCGGCCACTCCACCAGGAGTGTAGGGGACCGGGAGGATCCCCACTTCCTTCGAGCGGACGACGAGGCTCGAACTCGCGACCTCAACCTTGGCAAGGTTGCGCTCTACCAACTGAGCTACGTCCGCCTGTCGTTTCGGTCGGCTTGCGCGTCCCGGCGACGTGTTGAACTCTAGCGGATTCCGGGGCCAGTACAAAAACGCGTTTGTGCAGCGTGCTGCCCTGCACCTGGTCACGGACGTGGTCGGACCACCGGGAAGGACACGCCCGGGCCACCTGCGGGACACCCGCCATAGACTCGGCAACGTGCTCGACCTCCCTCCCCTCGCCCGCTTCGGCGACCGTGTCGCCACCGGCCTCCTCGATGTCACCAGCGATCCCTCGGCCTTGGACTCCGCCGGTTTCTGGGCCGTCGTCGCGGACTTCGAGGGCCGTCTGACCTGCGCGCGTTTCGCGGACGTACGAGAGGAGCCGGTACCCGCCCCGGTGCCGGGCAGGTGGCGAGGGCCGGCCGTCGGTGACTGGACGTCGTCGCTCGACCGCGCCGCGTACATGGCGGGCGTGCGCCGCATCCGTGAGCACATCGCGGCCGGCGAGGTCTACCAGGCGAACCTCTGCCGGGTGCTCTCCGCGCCGGTCGCGCCGGACGCCGACGTGGACGCCCTCACCGCACTGCTGGCCCGCGGCAACCCGGCACCGTACGCAGGAACGATCCGGCTGCCGGAGCACGGCGTCGAGACGGCCACCGCGTCCCCGGAGCTCTTCCTGCGCCGCGCCGGCCGCACCGTCGAGTCCGGGCCGATCAAGGGCACCGGGCGCACCGAGGCGGACCTCCTGGCGAAGGACTACGCCGAGAACGTGATGATCGTGGACCTGGTCCGCAACGACATCGGGCGCGTCTGCGCCACCGGCACCGTGACCGTCCCCGACCTGTGCGCCGTGGAGAAGCACCCGGGACTGGTGCACCTCGTCTCCACCGTCCGCGGTGAGCTGCGTGCCGACGCGGGCTGGCCGGAACTGTTCGACGCCGCCTTCCCGCCCGGCTCGGTCACCGGTGCCCCCAAGTCGAGCGCCCTGCGGATCATCGACGCGCTGGAGACGGCACCCCGGGGGCCGTACTGCGGCGGCATCGGCTGGGTGGACGCCGACCGGGGAGTGGGCGAGCTGGCCGTCGGCATCCGCACCTTCTGGATCGACCGGGCGGAGGGTGTGCTGCGCTTCGGCACGGGCGCGGGTATCACCTGGGGGTCGGACCCCGAGGGGGAGTGGCGGGAGACCGAACTGAAGGCGGCCAGGCTGCTCGCGGTAGCGTCGGGGGCGTACGAGGTGAGTGGAGAGGGACTGACGACGTGCTGTGCCGGCCCGGGGGACACCCCCTGGACCCCCGGCCGGTCCGACGCCCCCGGTACCGACTTGCGAGGAAGCGACCAGTGAAGCTTTGGCTCGACGGCGGGCTGCAGGACATCAAATCCGCCCGCGTCTCCGTCTTCGACCACGGGCTGACCGTGGGCGACGGCATCTTCGAGACGGTGAAGGCGGTCGACGGCAGGCCGTTCGCGCTCACCCGGCACCTCGACCGGCTGACCCGCTCGGCCCGTGGCCTCGGCCTGCCCGACCCGGACCTCGACGAGGTCCGCCGCGGCTGCGCCGCCGTCCTCGAGGCCAACCCCATGCCGCTCGGCCGGCTGCGCATCACGTACACCGGCGGTCACGGCCCGCTCGGCTCCGACCGCGGCGAGCACGGCCCGACCCTGGTCGTCGCCCTCGGCGAGACCCGGCGCCGCCCGGATTCCACCGCCGTGATCACGGTCCCCTGGACCCGCAACGAGCGCGGCGCGCTCACCGGCCTGAAGACGACTTCGTACGCCGAGAACGTCGTCGCCCTGGCCCGCGCCCACCAACAGGGCGCGTCGGAGGCGCTGTTCGCCAACACGGTCGGACAGCTCTGCGAGGGCACCGGCTCCAACGTCTTCGTCGTCCTCGACGGCGAGATCCACACCCCGCCCCTCGCCTCCGGCTGCCTCGCCGGCATCACGCGCGCGTTGACCGTCGAGTGGACCGGCGCCAAGGAGACGGACCTCCCGCTGGACGTCCTGGAGCGGGCGGACGAGGTCTTCCTGACCTCCACGCTGCGCGACATCCAGGCCGTCCACCGCGTCGACGAGCGGGAACTGCCGGGCGCGCCGGGCCCGGTGACCGCCAAGGCCATGCGGGTCTTCGACGAGCGGTCCGGGGACGACCTCGATCCCTGACAGCAGATGCCGCGGAAATTCGGCTGACCCGGCTCGCCGCGGCGGGTAGAACACCCCTGATGACCACCACCCTGCGGCCGATCGAGCCGCTTCAACGCGCGGCCCACGGGGCGCTGTCCCGCCACTACCACGTGTGCGTGAACGGCCGCCCCGTCGGCGCGATACACCTCGCGACACACGCCCTCTTCGGACCCAAGGTCGCCCAGATCCGTGACCTGCGCATCGAAGAGGCGGACCGCAGACGCGGCCGGGGCACCGTGGCCGCGCTGGCCGCCGAGGAGGTGGCGCGCGGCTGGGGCTGCAGCCGGATCGAGATCACGGTGCCCGCCGACGCCGCCGCGCTGCGGTTCGTCACAGCGCTCGGCTACGTCGAACGCAACCGCGGCATGGAGAAACCCCTCGGCGACGTGGCGCCCGAACTGCCCGCGGGCAGCCGGGGCAGGCCCATGACGCCCGCCGAGTACGGGCCGTGGCTCGCCTACAACAAGGCCCACTACGCACAGAGCTGGATCGACCGCGGGGTGGCCGAGGACGAGGCATGGACCAAGGCGGAACGGGACCATGCCCAGCTGCTCCCGCACGGCGTCGCGACCGAGAACATGCTGCTCAGTGTCCTGGAGCACGAGGGCGCCAGGGTCGGCACCCTGTGGCTCGCGCTGACCGAGGACATGGCGTACGTCTACGACGTCGAGGCCGACGAGCGCTTCCGGGGCCGGGGTCACGGCCGCTCACTGATGCTGCTGGCCGAGAGGCAGGCGGTGGACGCCGGGAAGGGAGTCCTGCGCCTCAACGTCTTCGCGGGCAACACTCCGGCCGAGCGGCTCTACGAGTCACTGGGCTACGTGCCGGTGAGGTACTCCCTGTACAAGAACCTGCTCTGAGCCCAGCTCCGGGCTCAACCCTGCTCGGCCAGCAGCCGGTCCGCGATCTCCTCGATGCGCTCGCGCAACCCCTCCTGGCTCTTGCCGCCGTCGAGACGCTCCCCGCCGATGACATACGTCGGGGTGCCGGTCACGCCGATCGCCTTGCCCTCGGCCTGGTCCGCGTCCACGATCAGGATGTGCCGGCCGTCGACGAGGGCGGTGTCGAACTCCTCGGCGTCCAGGCCGAGTTCACCGGCCACCTTGACCAGGAAGGGCTCCCCCTTACGGTCCAGCTCCTCCACCCGAGCCAGCACGGCCTCGACATACGGCCACCCCTGCCCCTGCTCCGCGGCCTCCTCGGCGGCCTGCGCGGCGGCGAAGGCGTGCTTGTGCTTCTCCAGCGGGAAGTGCCGCAGCCGCAGCTCGAGCCGGTCGCCGTAGCGGGCGCGCAGGGCGCGGATGTCGTCCAGGGCGCTACGGCAGTCCGGGCACTGGAGTTCGCACCAGATGTCGAGGACGGGCGCGGGGCGGGTCGGGGAGGAGTCGTTCATGAACCCCAGTCTCCCAGCCGCGGCTCGACCGACCCAACAGGGACCTCGGACTGACCGGGCCCCGGTTGCCGGAGTGCGTGCGGTCGTCCGTCCGAACCGGCACCTGCGGAGGAGCTGACCCGGAGATGTCCCTGATGTCCGGTCGGAGCATGGCCTGCGAGGGCGTGGGGGGTGCAGGATGGAAGGGGCGAAGCGCCCCTGCCCGACCGAGCCCGCATGGAGGACCGGATGATTGCCGAGACCGTCTGTTCCGCCGTTGCCGCGGCCGGCCTGGGCATCGCGGCGGTGACGGCGTACCGCAAGCGCTTCCTCACGGCCGCCCGTATCGCCGCCTACTCGCTCGTCCCCCTCGGTCTGGTGATGACCGGGGTCGTTCAGTGGGCCGCCGACACCGCGTTCAGCCCCACGGCCTGGGCCGGCTTCGGCGTGCTCGGCGGCGCCTGGCTGCTGTTCGCCGGCACACGCGCGGTGGAGCGGCGCCGGGGCGGCACCCGCAAGGAGCGCAAGGCAGCCACGGCGGCCCAGCCCGACGCCCTGGCCCCGCAGGCCTCCGCGCCTTCGCTGGGTCCGGCCTCCCGCGCGACGGCCAGGCCCCAGCCGGGGCCCCGGGCCGATTCCGCGGACGACTTCAGCGACATCGAGGCCATCCTGAAGAAGCACGGCATATGACGTCGGCCCGATGACTGAAACGAACCAGAGATCGCGTGCGGTCGTAAGCCGTCAGACCTGAGACACCGATCGTGCACAAGATCATGGAATTCGGCGAACTCCCGTATCTTCCGAGCGTGTTGATCGCGTCGGGGGTGCCTGCTGCGCCATCATCGCCCGCGAGATGCTGGACACGACACAGAGCGACGCCGCGCCGCCTCAGGACGAGCCGCGCGGGTGCCTTTTCGCCCTTTCCCAGCCACCGCTGATGATCTTCCTTGCGGTGATCGGGTGTCTGCTGCTCATGGCTGCGCTGCACGATCTGCTGCTGCTCTGAGCCGTACGCGCGGTTCCCGGCGCCACCCGCCGGGTACCGCGTCGGCACCGGTGTCCCGCTTCCGCCGCCGACCGCCCGTCCCGACCGCCGCCCGTCCCGCCGGGCGCCGTCAGCCCGTCGCCTCCTTGCGTCGAGCCCGGTACGCGGCCACATGCAGGCGGTTTCCGCAGGTGCGGCTGTCGCAGTAGCGGCGCGAACGGTTGCGGGAGAGATCGACGAAGGCGCGTCGGCAGTCGGGGGCCTCGCAGCGCCGCAGCCGCTCCTGTTCCCCGGCGACCACGAAGAAGGCGAGCGCCATGCCGCAGTCGGCCGCAAGGTGATCGGCCACGGAGGCGCCGGGCGCGAAGTAGTGCACGTGCCAGTCGTAGCCGTCGTGGTCCGTGAGCCGGGGCGTGGTGCCGGCGGCTGCGACCAGATCGTTGATCATTCCGGCCGCGGTCCGGGCGTCCGCCGCCGCGAAGATCCCGGCGAACCGGCTCCGGATCTTGTGGACTGCCGAGAGGTCGAACTCCGAGAGCACTCCGACGTCGCTGATCTCGTGCTTTCGTACAAAATCCGCGAGAGCCGCGACATCCGGCAGTCCGTCCGGCGTCGTGTCGTCCTCCGGTGCGGTGTTCACCAGATCGACCACGGTGTCGAGCGCGCACCGGGTGTCGTGGGTGATCAGCACGTTTCGCTCCCTGGCCTGGGGGGTCGGGCAGGCGCCCGCCGATGCTGGCCGATGGTAGTGGCTCGCGGAACGGCGCCCCACTGCCTGCGCCCCGCACCAGCCTGCGCCTGCCGGTAGAACGCCGGCCGGCGGCAGCGCGGTTCCCGGAAGGCGGGGCGGCGGCGAAACACGCGCACCGGCGCCGCCCCGCGGAGGTTCACGGTGGCGACGTCGGTGTGTGCCGTATGCGGTTGTCCTGGCCCGAGCCGTCTCCCCGAGTTGGACGGCGTCGGGCAGCTCTGTGAGGCCTCGCCTAGCTTTCCGCCAGAATGTGCGAGAGCTCCTGATCGAGATCGAAGTGCCGGTGCTCGGTGCCGGGTGGCACGGCGGCGTCGGTCCGCTTCAGGAACGACTCCAGGGCCCGCGCCGGGGCCTCGAGCAACGCCTCCCCCTCCGGGGAGCTCAGGGCGATGCACACGACGCCCTGACCGTGACTGCGCGACGGCCAGACGCGGACGTCGCCGGTGCCGGTGGGCCGGTGAAGCCCTTCGGCGAGGAGGTCGCGGGCGAACACCCACTCGACGGTTTCCTCGGCTCCGGTGTGGAAGGTGGCGTGCACGGCGTAGGGGTCGGCCGTGTCGTACCGCAGGCCTGCGGGGACAGGCAGGGAGGACTCGCTCGACACAACGAGGCGCAGGTGCAGCTCGCAGCTGACCGTGGTGTTCATAAGCGCCAGGGCCTTTCGCTCAGTGTGCGCTCGGGGATTCGCACGTCGGCGAAATCGACATGCCACCTACGGTGCCGTTGTAAACCCCTCTGAGTGTTTTGCGTGCCTTTACGTAACTCTTCCGGCGGAGAACCCGTTCGTCGGGTGCGTCCATTCCGGTGATCGGATTCGGTCCGGTAGGGTTTGGCCGTATGAACACGGGGAGTAGCGAGCCTGGCGAGGCAGCCGTGGCGGCGGACGAGACGAAGCGGGACGAGGTGCAGCGCGAGCAAGGGCTCGGTTCGAGGGCACCGGAATTCATCAAGGGGCGCCGACTGCTCCACGTGAGCTGGCAGGTCGGCGTCTTCCTCGTGGGCCTGGCGGTCGTGGTCGGCGGCATCATCCTGCTGCCGCTGCCCGGACCGGGCTGGGTGATCATCTTCGGCGGCATGGCGATCTGGGCGACCGAGTTCGTCTGGGCCCAGCTGGTTCTGCGCTGGACCAAGCGCAAGGTCACCGAGGCGGCCCAGCGCGCCCTCGATCCCAGGGTGCGGCGACGCAACATCATCCTGACGACGATCGGCTGCGTGATCATCGGTGTTCTCGCCGGTGTCTACCTCTGGAAGTTCGGCTTCATGATGCCGTGGAAGATCGAGAACCAGTGATCCGCCGATCCGCGGAAGGGCGCAGGTACCAGCCGACGCCGGTGACAGGCACCGCCTGACATGGGGTAATGTTCTTCCTGCGCCCGGGCGATTAGCTCAGTGGGAGAGCGCTTCGTTCACACCGAAGAGGTCACTGGTTCGAACCCAGTATCGCCCACCGTCCGAAGACGGCGGCCCACCTGCGAGAGTGCAGGTGGGCCGCCGTTTTTCGTGCCGGCGAGTGTCGGCGGCGGCGTCCGCTCCCCGAGCCCGGCGGTGGTCATCGTCTGCGGCCCGCACCTCGTCGCGCCTGAGCGGGTCGACGCACCCGCTTCGTCACGGATCGGTTCACCACCCGCGCCCGCCCCGCCGACGCCCACCCCTCCGACGTCTTTCAGTCGAACGCCACACCCGTACGGCACTCCGCCCGCCGTCCGACCAGCCGACCGCACCCGTCTCACCTGCGGCGTCACCTCATGCCTCCCGCCACCCGGCCCTCGAATCGCGCCGGATCATGGAGCCGCTCCGCAAGAAAATCCTGTCCGAATCATTGACGCACTCCGAGGCCCCTCGTAGCTTGTGCCAGCAAGCGCTTACTTGAAACGATTCATGCAGTCGGCAATGACGCTGCGGGGAGGGGGCCCAACCATGGGAACCAGCAGGAATGTTGAGAGGCGTACGATCCTGAAGGTGGCCGGGGCCTCGGCAGCCACGCTCGGGCTGGGTGCCACGACGGCGTGCGGTGGCGACAGCGGTTCCGGAGACGGAACGGTGACGCTCCGTTACGCGTGGTGGGGTGGCGAGCCGCGCACCATCGCCATCAAGAAGACGATCGCGCTCTTCGAGAAGAAGTACCCGAAGATCAAGATCAAGCCGGAATTCACCGACTACGAGGCTTTCTGGGAGAAGTTCCAGACCCAGGCCTCCGGCGGGAATCCGCCGGACGTCTTCCAGAATGCGGTCGGCTTTCTGCGCAAGTACGACAAGCGCGGCGTTCTGATGGACCTCAAGACGCAGGCGGACGCCGGGAATCTGAGCCTGGAGAACTTCCGCAACGGCGTTCTGGCGAACGGTCAGGTCGACGGCAAGCAGATCGGCATACCCGTCGGCGCCAACACCATGGCGCTCGTCATCGACCTCAAGGCCTTCAAGAAGGCGGGTGTGGAGGCGAAGTTCGGCTGGACCTGGGACGAGTACTTCGACGCGCTGCAGACGATCCAGGACAAGCTGAAGATCGCTGGTGACACCGGCTACTTCAGCATCATGTACCTCTACGACCTGTACCTGCGTCAGAACGGCAAGGCCTTCTTCACCGACTCCGATCTCGGCTTCACCGAGGACGATCTGACGCAGTGGTGGGAGGACGGCTACAAGCGCGTGAGGTCCGGGCTCGTCGCCGACCCGAAGAAGGTTGAGCAGGTCAAGCCCAAGTCCGCGCTCTCGGCGGGGCTCGCCGCGTCCGAGTTCACCTGGGACAACTTCTCCATCCGCTACGAGGGCGAGGGCGAGTCGGACTACGGGCTCGCGCCGATCCCCACCACGGACGGCAAGGACACCGGCCAGTACCTCGGTTCGCTGATGATGAGCGCCTTCTCCGGGACCAAGCACCCCAAGGAAGTCGCCCAGTTCATCGACTTCATGGTCCACGACCCCGAGGTCGGCAAGATCATGGGCTACGACCGCGGCATCCTCGCCACGACCGAGCAGTACGAGGCGTTCACGCCCACCGACGACAACAACAAGGGTGTCAAGGCGTACGAGGAAGAGGTCGCCGCGGCCGGCGTCCTCGGGAAGATCACCCCGCACCCGTCCGGTACGGACGTCATCGAGGCGGCGTTCCTGCGCCTCGGCGGTGAGGTCGCCCAGGGCAAGACCAAGCCGGCCGACGCCGCGAAGGCGCTGTTCAGCGAGGCCAAGGCCGCGTTCGCGGGCTGAGGGGACGTACCACCATGACGCTCGTCAAGGAAGCGCCCACGCGCCCGGCGAAGAAGCGGCCCGCCGCTCCTGCCGCCGGGCGGCGCGGGCGGCGCCGCGAGAACCTCGCCGGCTATCTCTTCATGTCGCCGTGGATCGCGGGCTTCCTGCTGCTCACGGCGGGGCCGATGATCGCGTCGCTGTACTACGCGTTCACCAGCTACAACCTGTTCACGCCGCCCCAGTGGGTGGGGCTGGACAACTTCACGACGATGTTCCAGGACCCGCGCTGGCAGAAGTCGGTCGAGGTCACGCTGAAGTACGTCGTCGTGGCCACACCGCTGAAGCTGCTGCTCGCGCTCGGTGTCGCGCTGCTGCTCGCGCAGAAGCGGCGCGGACAGGGCCTGTACCGGGCCGCGTTCTACATGCCCTCGCTCATCGGCGCCAGCGTCTCCGTCGGCTTCGTGTGGCGGGCGCTGTTCTCGGACGACGCGATCGTGGACCGCACGCAGAAGATCTTCGGGCTCGACGTGGGCGGCTGGATCGGCAACCCGGACTACGTCATCTACGCCCTGGTGGCGCTGAGCATCTGGCAGTTCGGCGCGCCGATGGTCATCTTCCTGGCCGGCCTCAAGCAGGTCCCGCAGGAGCTGTACGAGGCCGCCGAGGTGGACGGGGCCGGTCCGCTGCGGCGGTTCTGGAACATCACGCTGCCGATGATCTCCCCGGTGCTGTTCTTCAACGTGCTGCTGGAGTCCATCCACGCGTTCCAGGTGTTCGGCTCCGCGTACGTCGTCTCCGACACCCGGTGCGGGCCCGCCGACGCCACGCTCGTCTACACCTGTTACCTCTACCAGAAGGGCTTCAAGGAGGCCCAGATGGGCTTCGCCTCCGCGATGGCCTGGACGCTGGTGATCGCGGTGGCGCTCGTCACGGCGGTCCTGTTCTGGTCGCAGAAGAAGTGGGTGCACTACGAGGAGGCCGCCAAGTGACCAGTGCCACCAGCCCTGCCCTGCGCACCGCGAACGAGCGGCGGCGCTTCGGATCGATCGCCTGGCACGTGGGCGCGCTCGTCGTGCTCGCGGTCGTCCTGTATCCCGTGATCTGGGTGATCGGTGCCTCGTTCAAGCCGAGCAAGGACATCATCGCCAGCCTCGACCTGCTGCCGACCGAGCCGGTCTGGGCGAACTTCTCCGGGCTCGCCGACGGCATCTCCGGCATCCCCATCACCAGCTTCTTCACCAACTCGCTGATGTACGCGGTCCTGGCCGTGGTCGGTGTCGTGCTGTCCAGCTCGCTGACCGCGTACGCCTTCGCCAAGATCCGGTTCGCCGGACGGAACCTGCTCTTCACGCTGATGATCGGCACGCTGCTGCTGCCGTACCACGTGCTGCTCATCCCGCAGTACGTGCTCTTCCGCAACCTCGAGCTCACCGACACCCTGGTGCCGCTCGTCGCGGGCAAGTTCCTGGCCACGGAAGCCTTCTTCGTGTTCCTGATGGTGCAGTTCATGCGCGGGCTCCCCAAGGAACTTGACGAGGCTGCCAAGCTCGACGGCTGCGGGCATCTGCGCACCTACTGGTCGATCGTGCTGCCGCTGAGCCGCCCCGCCATCATCACCAGCGCGATCTTCACCTTCATCAACGCCTGGAACGACTTCATGGGGCCGTTGATCTACCTCAACACCCCTGAGAAGTACACCGTTTCGCTCGGCCTGATGATGTTCCGCGACCAGGAGGGCATCTCCAACTACGGCAGCATGATCGCGATGTCGCTGGTGGCGCTGATACCGGTCATCGCCTTCTTCATGGCCTTCCAGCGCTACCTCATCGACGGTATGGCGACCTCCGGACTGAAGGGCTGAGGCGGTCACCATGGCGCAAGCACGCGTGAAGGCCCGCGCCCCGCGCAAGGAGTCCGTGTTCGGCGAGCGCTTCGCGGTCTTCGCCGAGTGCCTGCTCACCGGCGTGTGGATCGCCGTGGCCTGCCTGGGGGTCGTCACCTACCCCGCGGCCTTCGCCGCCGGCGCGCGGCATCTGCGGCGTAGTACGGCCCACGAGGGCGGTGGCTGGCGGGAGTTCGTCGTGGACTTCCGGGAGGCCGTGCGCGGCGGGTGGATCGTCGGGCTCGCCGGGTGGGCAGCGGTGGCCGCGGTCTGGGTGGACGTCCAGGCCGCGCGCGCCGGAATTCCCGGCGGGTCGTTCGTCGGGGCGGTCGGCCTGTTCGCGCTGATCGGGCTCGCCGTCGCCGGGCTGCGTGCGGCGGCGGTGTGGACGCCGGGCGCCAGGTGGCGGGCACTGCTGGCGGACGCCGGACGCCGGACGGTCCTGGACCCGGCCGGGTCCTTCCTGCTCGTCGGCGGACTGGCGGTCGTCGCCTGTTCCGCCCTGTTCGTCGCGCCGCTGGCGGTCCCCGTCCTGGGGGCCGTCGCGGCGGCCGCCGTCGCCGTGGAGGAGCGGTACCGGCACCGCTGACGGGTGGCGCCTCGCACAAGGCCGGCGCCCTGGGTGCCGTACCTCTCTCTGTCATGCCCTTGACCACCCCCTTGCACCCGCACGGAAAGGAAAGGCCATGTCCCCCATCCCTCGCAGGTCCCTCCTCAAGGCGGCCGCGGTCGCCGGAGCCGCCGCGCAGTTCAGCTGGGCGCTCGGCTCGAACGCGCAGGCCGCGCCCAGAGCCGAGGCCGCCGACGCGGCTCCCGTGATCCTGGACTGGCTGGAGGACGGCGGCCTGGGTGCCGCCCCCGGCTCCACCGTCGGTGTCCCCTGGCCGAAGGGCGTGTACCAGGAGGACCAGACGTTCGCGCTGACGGACGCGGACGGCAAGGCCGTACCCGTGCAGTCGTGGCCCATCGCGTACTGGCCGGACGGTTCCCTCAAGTGGACCGCGCACGCGGTCAGTTCGGGATCCGGAAAGCTGACGTTGACGGCCGGCACGCCAGAGGCGCCCGCCAAGAAGGTCACCGTCGACAAGAGCGGCGGCACCATCGACGTCTCGACCGGCGTCATCACCGCGAAGATCGGCAAGTCCGGCGCCACGCTGATCAAGTCGGTCACCCGCGGCTCCACCGAGATCGCCAAGAACGGCCGCCTCGTCCTGCTCCGCCAGCCGGAGATCGAGGACGGCGACCAGGGCACGGTGAAGTACGAGCGCTTCGAGGGAGCCATCGGCGAGGTCGCCGTCGAGCAGGAGGGCCCGGTCCGGGCCGTCGTCCGCATCGACGGCAAGCACCGCAAGGGTGACCGGAGTTGGATGCCGTTCTCGATCCGGTTGTACTTCTACGCGGGCGCGGACTCCTTCCGCATGGTGCACACCATCACCTACGACGGCACCCAGGAGCCGGGCAAGGCGAGCGGCGACTTCATCCGCGGCATCGGCGTGCGCTTCACCGTGCCGATGCGCGACGAGTCGTACGACCGCCACATCCGCATCGGCGGCGAGGGCACCGGCATGCTCCGCGAGGCCGTCAAGGGCATCACCGGACTGCGCCGCGACCCGGGGACGGCCGTACAGGCGGCGCAGTTCGCGGGGCAGAAGCTGCCCGACCCGTCCACCTGGGACCAGCGGGTCACGACCCGGCTCCAGTACATCCCCGAGTGGGGCGACTACACCCTCTCCCAGCTCTCCGCCGACGGCTTCACCCTGCGCAAGCGCACGAAGAAGGGCTACGGCTGGATCGGCGCCGGCGGTGGCCGGCGCGCCTCCGGCTTCGGTTACGTCGGTGGGGTCAGCGGCGGATTCTCCTTCGGGCTGCGGGACTTCTGGGAGAAGTTCCCCGCGCAGCTCGACATCCGCGACGCCCACACCGACGAGGCCGAGGTCACCATGTGGCTCTGGTCGCCCGAGGCGCAGCCCATGGACCTGCGCTTCTACCACGACGGCATGGGCCAGGACACCTACCCCGAGCAGCTTGAGGGCCTCAACATCACCTACGAGGACTACGAGCCCGGCTTCGGCACCCCCTACGGAATCGCCCGCACCTCCGAACTCCTCTTCTGGGCCAACGAGTCGACGCCCTCAGCAGAAGTTCTGGCTCAACAGGTCGAGGCCGTACGCGTGTTGCCGCAGCTCGCCGCCCCGCCCAAGCAGCTCATCAAGGCCAAGGTCTTCGGGCCGGGGCTCTACTCCGAGCCGGACCGTTCCACACCCGCCAAGGCCAAGATCGAGGACCACCTCGACTTCCTCTTCACCTACTACAAGGACCAGGTGGAGATGCGCCGTTGGTACGGCTTCTGGGACTACGGCGACATCATGCACACCTACGACACCGTCAGGCACCAGTGGCGGTACGACATCGGCGGCTACGCCTGGGACAACTCCGAGCTCTCGCCGGACCTCTGGCTGTGGTTCGCGTATCTGAGAAGCGGCCGCGCGGACATCTTCCGGTTCGCCGAGGCGATGACCCGGCACACGGGCGAGGTCGACGTCTACCACCTCGGCAAATGGGCCGGCCTCGGCACCCGGCATGGCGTACAGCACTACGCCGACAGCGCCAAGCAGCAGCGCATCGCCAACACCACGTACCGCCGCTACTACTACTTCCTCACGGCGGACGAGCGGGTCGGCGACCTCATGCACGCCAACGTCGACTCTGACGAGACCTTCCTCGTCCTCGACCCGATCCGCAAGATCCGCACCGAGCCGTACACGCCCGACCGGCACGCGCTGTCGATCGGCTTCGGCACGGACTGGAGCGGGCTCGTGTCGGCGTGGCTGACGGAGTGGGAGCGCAAGGGCCCCAAGTGGGAGAAGGCCAAGGCGCGCGTCCTGTCGACGATGGAGACGATCGCCGCGCAGCCGAACGGCTTCGTGCAGGGGAGTGGGCTCTACGACCTCGACACGGGCAAGTTCGCCATCGCCGACAAGCCGGTGGTGGGTGTCTCGCACCTCTCCGCCGTGTTCGGTCTCAACGAGCTGTGCGCCGAGCTCATCGACCTGGTCGACATGCCGAAGTTCAACGAGGCGTACTTCGACTACTGTCGCTACTTCAACGCGACGAAGGCGGAGCAGGCGGCGCGCTACGGTTCCAACTTCGGCAGCCTCATCCTCTTTCAGGGCCATTCGCGCCTCGACGCGTATGCCGCCGTCCAGACCGGCGACGAGAAGCTCGCCAAGCGCGCGTGGGAGAAGTTCTACAACTCCGACGGCTACAAGGAGTCGGCTCCGTGGAAGACGGAGGAGCTGAGTGGCCCGGTCTCGCTGGTCCCGGGCAGCGAGGCGACCTGGGTGTCCACGAACGACACCGCGCTGTACGGACTCGCGGCCATTGAGAACCTGGCGCTGCTGGGCGACAAGATGCCGTCCTAGCACTCCGGTCGGGGGCAGGAAGAGCGCCGCCGCACGGGCGGCGGCGCTCGCTCTGGAGTGTGGCCCACGTCACGCGGTGCGCCATGAGTACGCGTACTCAGAAGGTACTCAGACGTGGTAGGGGAATGTCCCTGGATGGGCACACTCTTCGCATGGACTGGACCCACTACCGCTTCCGCAGCCTGTGGCCCCTGCCCGCCCCGCCCGCCACCGTGTACGGCGTGCTGGCGCGGCCGGAGGGCTACCCCCGCTGGTGGCGTCAGGTGCGCGAGGTCCAGCGGGTCGACGACACCACGGGCGTGATCCGGATCCGGTCGCTCCTCCCGTACGACATGACCTTCACGGCCCGCGAGGTGCGCCGCGACCCGGCGGCCGGGGTGCTGGAGGTCGCGATGTCCGACGACATCGAGGGCTGGGCGCGCTGGACGGTCACGTCGGCCGACGGTGGATGTCTCGCCCGCTACGACCAGGTGGTCGACGTGGCCAAGCCGCTGCTCAGGCGGTTCGCCGTACCGGGGCGGCCGGTCTTCCGGGCCAACCACCGGCTGATGATGCGGGCCGGACGGCGCGGCCTGCTGGCGTACCTCGAAGCGGTTTGAACCAGACCCGCGGACACCTGTATTGTTCAGTGCGTTCCCGGGCGATTAGCTCAGTGGGAGAGCGCTTCGTTCACACCGAAGAGGTCACTGGTTCGAACCCAGTATCGCCCACCGGGAAAGGCCGGTCCGCCGCAGCGGACCGGCTTTTTTGATGTCCGCTACGCCGCCGTCGGCAGGTCCGGGCGCAGCGGCCATGCCGGGTCCACCGCCTCCTCGCTGCCGCTGCGGGCGAACCACGCCTGCAGGCCGCGTGCCTGTGCCGCATGCCACACCGCCTGCAGTGGATGCAGCTCGGCGGGGGTGAGGCGTTCCAGCCGTGACGGGAAACGGCGGCCTATGGCCCGTACGACCTCCAGCGCGGCCAGCGCGTCCGCGGCCGCGTCGTGCGCGCCGTCCAGGGCGACGCCGTAGTGCGCACACAGATCGGTCAGGGTGCGACGGCCCTTGCGGTAGCGGTCCAGGTGCTTGTCCAGGACCCGGGGGTCGAGGATGAGCAGAGGCACCGACTCGAACCAGTGGCCCAGCGACGAGGCCCGGTGGCGACGCAGCTCACGGTCGAGGAGCGTCAGGTCGAACGGTGCGTTCATCACCACCAACGGCCGCCCGGCCGACGCCTGTTCGGCCAGCTCGGTGGCTATCTCCTGCATCACCGGTGCCGGCCAGCGGCCGTTGCGCGCCAGGTGATCCTCCGTCAGCCCGTGCACCGCCGTCGCCTCGGCGGGTACGGGTACGCCCGGGTTCACCAGCCAGTGGCTCACCCGGAGCCGCGTGCCAGGGGCGTCCTGGACGACGAGGGCGGCCGACACGATCCGGTCGGTCTCGACGTCCACGCCCGTTGTCTCCGTGTCGAATGCCGCCAGAGGGCCCTCGTACCAGCACGTCATACGTACACAACTCCTCGTTCACCCATGGCAGCTGACGCCCCGTCTTCTGCCCGTTTGGTGATACCCGGGCTGTTTGCGCCGTACGCCGGGAGGAGACAACAGAAGTACGGGTCCGCGCAGTTCAGCGGGCCCTCGCGGGGAAATCACTTTGCTTGGAAGGCTGTTGGTCATGGCGATAGCGCAGCCCGAGCGGGGCGGGCTGCTGCCCGAACGCGCGGGGCCCCATCGCGGTTCACTCGCCACCACCGCCTGCATGGAGACACTGCAGGTGGGTTATCTGCACGCCGTCGCGGCCGCCGCCGGCTGCTCGCTCTCCCAGCCCTTCCCGGACAACGGCATCGACTGGCACGTCAGCCACAGCGCGCCCGGGCACACGGTCGACGACGAGGTCACCATCAAGGTGCAGCTCAAGGCCACGTACCAGATCGCACCGAACCCTCCCGGGCGCTTCTTCTCCTTCACGCTCGACAACGACCACCTGGTGAAACTCGCCCGCACTCCGGTCTCGGTGCACAAGATCCTGGTCGTGATGCTCGTCCCGCGGTCGCAGGACGAGTGGCTGCGCGCCAGCCACGACCGGCTCGACCTGAGACACTGCTGCTACTGGGTCAACCTCGCCGGGCACGCCATCACCGGCCGGCACCGGACCAACGTCCGCATACCGACCTCACGCATCTTCGACGACCGGGCGCTGTGCGAGATCATGACGCGGGTCGGGACGGGAGGCAGACCGTGACGCACCGCCCGCTCGACGAGCCGGCGAGGCCGGTCCGGCCGCATCCCCAGGCTCCGTGGAACGAGCCGCCGCCGGAGCCCGGCCAGGTCGACCCCGCCGTGCTCGGCGCGCTGCTGCACCGGCACGGCTGGCAGCGCCGGGGCGGCGCCGTCGGACGCTACGGCCGCTGGACGCCGCCGGGACCCGGCGGCAACGGCACCAGCCTGCTCGTTCCGGAGAGCCGCGCCTTCCCCGACAGCGAGGACCTGCTCGCCGAGGCGCTCGTCGCGCTCTCCCGCAGCGCGACGCCCTCGGCGCGCGAGGTGCTGGTCGGGCTCACCGTGCCCAGCGACGAGATCCGCTGGTGGCGAGACGTACCGAGCGGGCCGGCCGGAGCCGCGTCCTGGACCGTCGAGGAACAGCTGCGCACCGCCGCCCGCCAGATGCTGCTCGCCGGCGCCCTCGCCACCCGCGCGCGTGCCGG
Source organism: Streptomyces sp. NPDC127197 (assembly GCF_042672405.1). Taxonomy (NCBI): domain Bacteria; kingdom Bacillati; phylum Actinomycetota; class Actinomycetes; order Kitasatosporales; family Streptomycetaceae; genus Streptomyces; species Streptomyces sp. NPDC127197. The sequence goes on from NZ_JBHXVG010000003.1 coordinate 345,165, forward strand.
CTACTACGGTGCCCGGCACAAGCGCACCGCCGCCTCGATGCTGCAGAGCGTCCTGGTCGGCGCCGCGACCGGCGGCCGCCGCCTCACCGCGTTCGTGCCCGTCGCCCCGGGGCGCCCGCTCGCCCTACGCCTCCACCAGGCGCTGTACGCCGTCCGCGAGGCCATCGACTACCAGCGGGCCACCGGTGGCATGGACGCCTTCGACGGCGCCGTCGAGGCCGGTGTCAGCCGCGAGCTCACCGAGGCCCTCATCGCCCTCGTCCGCGGGACGGAGGGTGCCCGGGTCGCCGTCGAGTGGGCGCCGGGCGCCGGAGTCCCCGAAGGTGCCGCCGCCCCCGACGAGGCGGTCGAGTTCTCGCCGGGCGACCTGCCCGTACTGCGCGAGGCCGGGGCCCGCTATCTGCGCGAGGAGCCGTCCGTGCCGGTGCGGATCACCGGCGAGGTGGTCCGGATGCGCAGGTCGGAGCGGCGCGGCGAGGGCACCGTACGGCTGCGGGTGCTCGCCGGGGCCGAGATCCCGCACGTCCGGCTGACGCTGGACGAGGAGGACTACCGGATCGCCGGTCAGGCCCACCTCGTCGGACTGCCGGTGCGGGTGCACGGGCGGCTGGAGAGCAGGGGCGGCTTCCGCCGGCTGACCGGCGCCTGTGGCGTCGTACCCGTGCAGGTGGACGAGGCGGAGCGGGACCGGCTGATGAAGTCGCTGCAGGAGAATCTCGACTTCTTCGAGGAGGCGTGCAGCGGGGACTGATTTCGCCTGGGGTGGTCCGGGGTCGGTACGATCCCTTATTGCGCGCGCTCTCGGTATGGCGCCGCATCCACCTTCAGTCAGGAGAGACCGGTGTCAGACGTCCGTGTGATCATCCAACGCGATTCCGAGCGGGAAGAGCGCACGGTGACGACGGGCACTACGGCCGCCGAGCTCTTCGCCGGCGAGCGCTCGATCATCGCCGCACGCGTGGGCGGCGAGCTCAAGGACCTCGCGTACTCGGTGACCGAGGGTGACGAGGTCGAGCCGGTGGAGATCTCCTCCGAGGACGGCCTGAACATCCTGCGCCACTCCACCGCGCACGTCATGGCGCAGGCCGTGCAGGAGCTCTTCCCCGAGGCCAAGCTGGGCATCGGCCCGCCGGTCAAGGACGGTTTCTACTACGACTTCGATGTCGAGAAGCCGTTCACGCCCGAGGATCTCAAGGCCATCGAGAAGAAGATGCAGGAGATCCAGAAGCGCGGCCAGCGTTTCTCGCGTCGGGTCGTCACCGATGAGGCCGCGCGCGAGGAGCTGGCGAACGAGCCGTACAAGCTGGAACTGATCGGCCTCAAGGGGTCCGCATCCGCCGAGGACGGCGCGGACGTCGAGGTCGGCGCCGGCGAGCTGACGATCTACGACAACCTGGACGCCAAGACCGGTGAGCTGTGCTGGAAGGACCTCTGCCGCGGTCCCCACCTGCCCTCCACCCGCCTCATCCCGGCGTTCAAGCTGATGCGCAACGCGGCCGCCTACTGGCGCGGTAGCGAGAAGAACCCGATGCTCCAGCGCATCTACGGCACCGCCTGGCCGTCGAAGGACGAGCTGAAGGCGTACCTGGAGTTCCTCGCCGAGGCCGAGAAGCGCGACCACCGCAAGCTCGGCTCCGAGCTCGACCTGTTCTCCATCCCGGAGCAGATCGGTTCCGGCCTCGCCGTCTTCCACCCCAAGGGCGGCATCATCCGCCGCGTGATGGAGGACTACTCGCGGCGCCGTCACGAGGAAGAGGGCTACGAGTTCGTCTACACCCCGCACGCCACCAAGGGGAAGCTCTTCGAGACCTCGGGCCACCTGGACTGGTACGCCGAGGGCATGTACCCGCCCATGCAGCTCGACGAGGGCGTGGACTACTACCTCAAGCCCATGAACTGCCCGATGCACAACCTGATCTTCGATGCACGCGGCCGCTCCTACCGCGAACTGCCGTTGCGCCTCTTCGAGTTCGGGACCGTGTACCGGTACGAGAAGTCGGGCGTCGTGCACGGCCTGACCCGCGCCCGCGGCTTCACCCAGGACGACGCGCACATCTACTGCACGCGTGAGCAGATGTCCGAGGAACTGGACAAGACGCTCACCTTCGTCCTCGGCCTGCTGCGCGACTACGGCCTGACCGACTTCTACCTGGAGCTGTCCACCAAGGACCCGGAGAAGTTCGTCGGTTCGGACGAGGCCTGGGAGGAGGCGACGGAGACCCTCCGCCAGGTCGCCGAGAAGCAGGGCCTGCCGCTGGTCCCGGACCCGGGCGGTGCCGCCTTCTACGGCCCGAAGATCTCCGTCCAGACCAAGGACGCCATCGGCCGCACCTGGCAGATGTCGACCATCCAGCTCGACTTCAACCTGCCCGAGCGCTTCGACCTGGAGTACACGGCCGCGGACGGCTCCAAGCAGCGCCCGGTCATGATCCACCGCGCGCTGTTCGGCTCCATCGAGCGGTTCTTCGCGGTGCTCCTGGAGCACTACGCGGGCGCCTTCCCGGCCTGGCTCGCCCCCGTCCAGGCGATCGGCATCCCGATCGGCGACGCGCACGTCGAGTACCTGGAGAAGTTCGCCACGGCCGCACGGAAGAAGGGCCTGCGGGTCGAGGTGGACTCCTCCTCCGACCGGATGCAGAAGAAGATCCGCAACGCCCAGAAGCAGAAGGTGCCGTTCATGGTCATCGCGGGTGACGAGGACATGGCCAACAACGCCGTCTCCTTCCGCTACCGCGACGGCTCGCAGGAGAACGGCATCCCCGTCGACGAGGCCATCGCCAAGATCGCGAAGGTCGTCGAGGAGCGGGTGCAGGTCTGACGCGTACGTGATGCGGGGCCCCCGGCGAGTTCACCTCGCCGGGGGCCCCGCGTCGTCCCCGGCACGTGCGAACCGCTGCATCAGCCACGACGAGAACGACCCCGTCACCGCGCCGAGCAGCGCGAGGCCGCAGCCCATCAGTGCCACCGCGATCAGCCGTCCCACCAGGGTCACCGGGACGACGTCGCCATAGCCGACGGTGGCCAGAGTGGAGGCGGCCCACCACAGTGAATCGCCGAACGTGCGGATCGTCGCGCCCGGGGCGCGGTGCTCGTAGTGGTACACGGCAAGGGCGGCGGAGAGGCCGAGCAATGTGGATGCCAGGCCCGCGTACAGCATCACCCGCGTCTGCAGGGCCAGCCGGGGTTCTCCCCGGCGGCGATCCTGCAGGGCGTCGTAGACCCGCACGATCCTCAGCGGCCGCAGCAGGGGCAGCAGCACGACCAGCGAGTCCAGCCAGTGCCGGTGGACGAAGGCCGACCCCTCGCCGCTCAGCCGCCACCGCACCGCGTAGTCCACGACGAACAGCGCCCAGGACGCGTACGTCACCGCCAGACACAGATCGCGCACCGGCTGGGGCAGCCCCTCGCCCAGGACCCGCACCCCGTAGGAGACGAGAAAGAGCAGAGAGGCCACCGCAAGCGGGATCCCCATCCGCCGCTCCCAGCCGGCCGTGCGGTTGTCGTCGTCCACCGGCCCAGCTTCGCCCGGGTGGTTTTCACCGAGCCCCGGCGACACGCCGCGAACGGGCGAAGCCATATGCTGCAGTGCATGACGAGTGAGCCGGAGCAGCAGATCGGAGTGGGGACGCAGGACGCGTTCCAGCGCCTGTGGACGCCCCACCGGATGGCGTACATCCAGGGCGAGAACAAGCCCACCGGTCCGGGGGCCGACGACGGCTGCCCCTTCTGCTCCATCCCGGCCAAGTCCGACGAGGACGGGCTGATCATCCGGCGCGGTGAGCAGGTGTACGCCGTGCTGAACCTGTACCCGTACAACGGCGGCCACCTCATGGTCGTGCCCTATCGGCATGTCGCCGACTACACAGACCTCACCGGGCCCGAGACCGTTGAGCTGGCCGCGCTGACGAAGCAGGCGATGACGGCGTTGCGGACCGCGTCCGGGGCACACGGGTTCAACATCGGGATGAATCAGGGGACCGTGGCCGGGGCCGGGATCGCCGCGCATCTCCACCAGCACATCGTGCCGCGCTGGGGTGGGGACACCAACTTCATGCCGGTGGTGGGGCATACGCGGGTGCTGCCGCAGTTGCTGGCCGATACGCGCAAGATGTTGGCGGAGGCCTGGCCGGCGGGGTGAGGCCGCTGGTTTTCATGCAGCCGGCGTGGGGGTGGGCGGGGCGTCGCGCAACCCGGCGTTGACGGGGTGCCGCCCGCGCCCACCCGTGCCGCCCATGGGGGTCCCCCAGGCCCTTAAGGCACTGGGGGAGGCACGAATGCCCGCGGTAGGACGAAGGGGCGGGCTACGCGTCGTAGAGGTCTGCCTTCTTGGGTGTCGGGTCCTGGATCGCCGTGCTGAGGAATGCCGAGCGGGTGCCGAACTTCTCCGTGTCCACGCCGTTCTCCTCGAGGACCCGGATCGCCGCCGAGTGCACCACCCGCAGCACCGGTGTGGCCGCCCGCAGCGCGTCGTCGGCCATGAAGCGGTGGCGCCAGGGCTTGTCGGCCCAGGCGTGCCGCAGGCCGAACGGCTCCGGCAGGGTGAGGGTGCCGCCGAGCCAGTTCAGCAGCGGGGGATACCAGGTCAGAGGTGCCCGGGCCGCCAGCCGTACCACCTCGTCGGTGTCGACCAGCGGAAGCTTCACCGTCCGCGTCTCCCACCGCTTGAGCGACTTCTGTACCGACTTCTCCTTGGCCGCAGGCTTCGAGGTGAACAGGGCGTGCACGGGTCCCAGCGCATGCCCGGTGACCTCGATGCGCAGCGTCTCGTACAGCACGGTCACGGTGATCAGCATGGTGATCACCAGCTGCCCGTCCCACAGCGTCCACTGCACGCCCAGGTAGTGCCGGTCTCCGCTGCCGAACTGCTGCTTGTTGCAGATGTCCTGTATGGCGTGCGACTTGACCTGGTAGGCGTCCACGTCGGTGCCCTCCGGCCGGGACACCTCCTTCGCGTTCTCCCCGATCGGCGTGACGATCCAGTGCCGTATCGACGGCTTCGTGAAGCCACCCGTGTTCAGCGGACCGCGCTCCAGCATGCGCAGCTGGTCGTGGATCGACCGGATGATGTCCCAGCTGCGGAAGGGATGGATCTCCCGGTCGGGATCGGCCGGCGTCAGATCCTCGGCGAGCTGCCAGCTGCCCCAGCGCGTGCCCATGCCGAGTATGCCCTTGGGCCCGGCGTAGAAGACGGAGTTGGACTGCTGCTCGGCGCTGAGCCGGGCCAGGGACTGACGCAACTGTTCGGCCGCGGTCTCCCCGGGGCTGCTCGGCACCGCCTCGGGCACCTTCGCGCCGACGCTGCTGCCCGAGAGCAGGCTGTCCCAGCGCTCCCGCAGGTCCTTCGCTGTGCGCTCGCAGATCTGCCGGGCCCAGAACCAGCCGATCACCGGCAGCACGACCGACGCGCGCGCGTACCAGGCCCAGAATCCCGTGAAGGGCATCTGGATCAGGAAGATCACGGCGAGCGCGCCCACCGCGACGAGCAGCGTGGTCGCGAGCGTCGAGGCCCGTTTGTCCTCGCGCTTGGCGATGGTGGAGCGGATCGTGAACACCATCAGCCACACCAGGAGGCCGGGCAGGAAGAGCAGCCCGCACAGCACCATGACGACCGTGAGCAGGTTGTCGCGCTGTCGGCGGATGCGGTTCGCGGCGAGACAGTGCTCGACGACCACCTGGGGTTCGGTGCCGAAGGACTGGATCAGCGGCTTGCGGTCGGAGCCGAGCATCCGGTCGACCACCGCGCGGGAGAACGCCTCACCGAGATTGGGCCGGAAGATCTTCGCCCACTTCTGGCCCGGTTTCACGGTCGATTCGTGCCACTCGTTGTTGGCCTTGAGTATCTCCTCGACCTCGTTGTCCCGGTACGCCGCAGAGGCCAGCGCGAACGTCGCCGTCTGCCCCTCGTCGCCCGTGCGCGGTACCTGCGGCCCGAAGATGTCCGCGTAACCGCTGTCAACGGTCATTCCCGCCCCCGATCGCCGCCACTGTCGCTCCTGCGGCCTTCCCGACTTCCGTGCTCTGCACACCTGTTGATCAGGTCATCAGCGTATCCGCAGGTACGGACATTCGGCGGCGGACGGCCGAAGCCGCCCGCCGGCGCACGGGGCAGCGCACCGCGCAGTCCGCTCGGAGGCTGCAGCGCAAGCCACTTGCACGCGCCCCCGTACCAACTACGCGCCGCCCCCCACCTGTTCCCCGCTTCCTATGACGCCTCCTGCTCCTGTTTCCGTACCCGCTCGGCGACTTGAGCCGGCATGGGTTCGTGCCGGGCGTATCGCCGGTTGAAGCGTGCGGTGCCGTGCGACAGCGAGCGCAGATCGACCGCGTACCGCCCGATCTCGATCTCCGGCACCTCGGCCCGGACGAGGGTGCGCCCACCGGCCGTCTGCTCCGTGCCCAGCACACGGCCGCGCCGCCCGGACAGGTCGCTCATCACGGCGCCCACGTACTCGTCGCCGACCAGGACGCTCACCTCGGCCACCGGCTCCAGGAGATGGATCTTCGCGTCGGCCGCGGCCTCCCGCAGTGCGAGCGCGCCCGCCGTCTGGAAGGCGGCGTCGGAGGAGTCCACGGAGTGCGCCTTGCCGTCGAGCAGCGTGACCCGGACGTCGACGAGCGGATTGCCCGTGGCGACCCCCTTGGCGGCCTGGGCGCGTACGCCCTTCTCGACGGACGGGATGAACTGGCGCGGCACCGCGCCCCCGACGACCTTGTCCACGAACTCGATGCCCGAGCCGCCCGGCAGCGGCTCCACCTCGATCTCGCAGATGGCGTACTGCCCGTGCCCGCCGGACTGCTTGACATGCCGCCCGCGCCCGGCCGACCTGGTCGCGAACGTCTCCCGTAGGGAGACCTTGTGCGGTACGACGTCGACCTGGACGCCGTACCGGCTGCGCAGCCGCTCCAGCGCGACGTCCGCGTGCGCCTCGCCCAGGCACCACAGCACCACCTGATGGGTGTCCTGGTTCTGTTCGAGCCGCATCGTCGGGTCCTCGGCGACCAGCCGGGCGAGCCCCTGCGAGAGCTTGTCCTCGTCCGGTTTGCTGTGCGCCTGGATGGCGAGCGGCAGCAGCGGATCCGGCATGTCCCACGGCTCCATGAGGAGCGGGTCGTCCTTGGCGGACAGGGTGTCGCCGGTCTCGGCGCGGCTCAGTTTCGCCACGCACGCGAGGTCGCCCGCGACGCAGTGCGACACCGGGCGCTGCTGTTTGCCGAACGGCGTGGACACGGCGCCGATGCGTTCGTCGACGTCGTGGTCCTCGTGGCCCCGGTCGGTCAGTCCGTGCCCGGAGACGTGCACGGTCTCGTCCGGCCGCAGCGTTCCGGAGAAGACCCGCACGAGAGAGACACGGCCGACGTAGGGGTCGGACGAGGTCCGCACGACCTCCGCGACCAGCGGACCGTCCGGATCGCAGGTCTTCAGCTCACGTGGCTTGCCGTCCACCGTGGTGACGCCGGGCGTCAGGTGCTCCAGCGGGGTCGGGAACCCCCGCGTGATCAGTTCCAGCAGCTCGACCGTGCCGAGCCCCTGCCGGGCGCCCTCGGCCGCGGGAGCGGCGGCCAGGACGGGGAAGAACGTCCCGCGCGCGACGGCCCGTTCCAGGTCCTCCACGAGCGTCCTGACGTCGATCTGCTCACCGCCGAGATACCGGTCCATGAGGGTCTCGTCCTCGCTCTCGGAGATGATCCCCTCGATCAGCCGGTTGCGTGCCTCCTCGATCAGCGGCAGCTGGTCCTCGCCCGGATCGGACTCCTTGCGCTCCCCGGACGCGTAGTCGAAGAGCTTCTGCGACAGCAGCCCGGTCAGGCCGGTCACGGGCGCGTGCCCGTCCGGCCCCTGCGGGCCGTGCAGCGGCAGATACAGCGGCAGTACCGCGTCGGGGTCGTCCCCGCCGAAGGCCTCCGCGCAGATCCGCGTCATCTCCTCGAAGTCCGCCCGCGCGGCCTCCAGGTGCGTGACGACGATGGCCCGCGGCATGCCGACGGCCGCGCACTCCTCCCACACCATGCGGGTCGAGCCGTCCACGCCGTCCGACGCCGAGACGACGAAAAGGGCCGCGTCCGCCGCTCGCAGACCGGCCCGCAGCTCCCCGACGAAGTCGGCGTATCCGGGGGTGTCGAGAAGGTTGACCTTGATGCCGTCCCATTCGACCGGCACCAGGGAGAGCTGCACCGAGCGCTGCTGCCGGTGCTCGATCTCGTCGTAGTCGGAGACGGTGCCGCCGTCCTCCACGCGGCCCGCCCGGTTCACCGCTCCCGCGGTCAGCGCGAGAGCCTCCACCAGAGTCGTCTTGCCCGATCCGGAGTGGCCGACCAGCACCACATTCCGTACGGACGCGGGATGGTCGGCCGCCACTGCCCTGCCGGCGGCTCCGGGGTGTGCATTCGCCTTGTCGCCCATGGCCTTGCCTCCCGTGCACGGTGAGGTCATTGTGGGCGCGGACACGCGGGACCCGTGCGGGGCGGCTCCGGCGACGCCCGCGGTTCTTCGAGCTTTCCACTCTCGTCACGGTGCGTCCATACGGAGGACCGGAAGGCGTCGCCCGCCGGCGGTTGCGTCCCGCACGCCGGATCCCCTCACGGGGTGCGGGTGCCCGGCCGTCGCCCACGCGCGCGCGTGGCTACGATGGGCCAGCCGGTGGCCAGCAGGGGCCGCGCGGCGACACCGACCCTCGGGAAGGCCATGCTGAACAAGTACGCGCGTGCATTCTTCACGCGTGTCCTCACACCGTTCGCCGCGTTTCTCATCCGCCGGGGCGTGAGCCCGGACACGGTCACGCTGATCGGCACGGCCGGCGTGATGGCAGGCGCGCTGGTCTTCTACCCCCAGGGCGAGTTCTTCTGGGGCACGGTCGTGATCACGCTGTTCGTGTTCTCGGACCTCGTCGACGGCAACATGGCCCGCCAGCTGGGCCGCAGCAGCCGTTGGGGAGCCTTCCTGGACTCCACCCTGGACCGGGTCGCCGACGGCGCGATCTTCGGCGGCTTCGCCCTCTGGTACGCGGGCGGCGGCGACGACCTCGCGCTGTGCGCGGTGTCGATCTTCTGCCTGGCCAGCGGGCAGGTGGTGTCGTACACCAAGGCCCGTGGCGAGTCGATCGGCCTGCCGGTCGCGGTCAACGGTCTCGTGGAGCGCGCCGAGCGGCTGGTGATCTCCCTGGTCGCCGCCGGGCTCGCGGGCATGCACAAGTTCGGCGTGCCCGGCATCGACGTACTGCTGCCCATCGCCCTGTGGATCGTTGCCGTCGGCAGCCTGATCACCCTGATCCAGCGGGTCGTCACGGTCCGCCGGGAGTCCGCGGAGGCGGAGGCAGCGGCGGCCGGGCAGGAAAGCACGGAGAATGCCTCTCAGGGGACGGAAGCGGCGAAATGAGCGCTCAGGAGCGGCTGACGGACGCGCTGTACGGCCTCGGCTGGGGCACGGTCAAGAAGCTCCCCGAGCCGGTCGCGGTACGGCTCGGCAACACCGTGGCCGACCTGGCCTGGAAGCAGCGCGGCAAGGGCGTACGGCGGCTGGAGAGCAACTACGCGCGCGTGGTGCCCGACGCGACCCCTGAGCGCCTTGCCGAGCTCTCCCGCGCGGGCATGCGCTCGTACCTGCGGTACTGGATGGAGTCCTTCCGGCTCCCGGCCTGGAGTGCCGAGCGCATCAAGAGCGGTTTCGACCCGAAGGATCTGCACCACCTGACCGACGGCCTCGCCGCCGGCAACGGCGTCGTACTCGCCCTGCCCCACCTGGCCAACTGGGACCTCGCCGGCGCCTGGGTCACCACAGAGCTGGAAACCCCCTTCACCACGGTCGCCGAACGCCTCAAGCCGGAGACCCTGTACGACCGTTTCGTCGCCTACCGCGAGGGTCTCGGCATGGAGGTCCTGCCGCACAGCGGCGGCACCGCGTTCGGCACGCTGGCCCGGCGGCTGCGCGACGGCGGCCTGGTCTGCCTGGTCGCCGACCGCGACCTGTCCGCCTCCGGCGTCGAGGTGAAGTTCTTCGGCGACACGGCCCGCATGCCGGCCGGACCGGCCCTGCTGGCCCAGCAGACGGGCGCGCTGCTGCTGCCGGTGACGCTCTGGTACGACGACTCGCCCGTCATGCAGGGCCGCGTGCATCCCCCGATCGAGGTACCCGAGACAGGTACCCGGGCCGAGAAGACGTCTGTGATGACACAGGCGCTGGCAGACGCCTTCGCCTCGGGGATCGCCGACCATCCGGAGGACTGGCACATGCTGCAGCGCTTGTGGCTCGAAGACCTCGACCCCGCGAAGGGGCCGTCGTGAGGATCGGCATCGTCTGCCCGTACTCCTGGGACGTGCCGGGCGGCGTCCAGTTCCACATCCGCGATCTCGCCGAGTACTTCATCCGCCTCGGGCACGAGGTGTCCGTCCTCGCCCCCGCCGACGACGACACCCCGCTCCCGCCATATGTCGTCTCGGCCGGCCGTGCGGTCCCGGTGCCGTACAACGGCTCGGTGGCCCGGCTGAACTTCGGCTTCCTGTCGGCGGCCCGGGTGCGACGCTGGCTGCACGACGGCGCGTTCGACGTGATCCACATCCATGAACCGGCGTCGCCGTCCCTGGGCCTGCTGACCTGCTGGGCGGCACAGGGCCCGATCGTCGCCACGTTCCACACCTCCAACCCCCGCTCGCGCGCGATGATCGCCGCGTACTCGATCCTCCAGGCGGCGCTGGAGAAGATCAGCGCGCGGATCGCGGTCAGCGAGTACGCCCGCCGCACGCTGGTGGAGCACCTCGGCGGGGACGCGGTCGTCATCCCCAACGGCGTCGACGTCGACTTCTTCGCCGAGGCCGAGCCCAACCCCGACTGGCAGTCGGAAGGGGAGGGCAGCACGATCGGCTTCATAGGGCGCATCGACGAGCCCCGCAAGGGCCTGCCGGTCCTGATGCGGGCGCTGCCCACGATCCTCGCCGAGCGCCCGCAGACCCGGCTGCTGGTCGCGGGCCGCGGGAACGAGGAGGAGGCGGTGGCATCGCTGCCTTCGGAGCTCCGCTCGCGCGTCGAGTTCCTCGGCATGGTGAGCGACGCGGACAAGGCCCGCTTCCTGCGCAGCATCGACCTGTACGTGGCGCCCAACACCGGCGGCGAGAGCTTCGGGATCATCCTGGTCGAGGCGATGTCGGCGGGCGCGCCGGTCCTGGCGTCCGACCTGGACGCCTTCGCGCAGGTCCTCGACCAGGGCGCGGCGGGAGAACTGTTCGCCAACGAGGACGCGGACGCGCTCGCCGCGGCGGCGGTGCGGCTGCTCGGTGACCCGGCACGCCGCGCCGAACTGCGCAAGCGAGGCAGCGCCCACGTCCGCCGGTTCGACTGGTCGACGGTCGGCGCGGACATCCTGTCGGTCTACGAGACGGTCACGGACGGCGCCGCGGCGGTGGCGGCCGACGAACGCACCACGGGGTTGCGGGCACGGCTGGGGTTGGCACGGGACTGACTGCGGAAAAACCGGCCTGGCCGGCGTTTGAGGCTTGCAAGTGCGCCGGCTCACCCGGCGGAGCGCCCCGGTAGCCTTGCCGCCCGTGACCGCAACCCTCATCTGGATCCTCGTCGCCCTCATCGCGATCGGCCTCTACCTGAGCTGGACGGCGGGCCGGCTCGACCGTCTGCACGCCCGTATCGACGCGGCCCGTGCCGCGCTCGACGCGCAGCTGCTGCGCCGCGCCTCGGTGGCACAGGAACTGGCCACGTCCGGCGTGCTGGACCCGGCGGCGTCGATCGTGCTCTACGAGGCGGCGCACGCCGCACGGCAGGCCGAGGAGGACCAGCGGGAGGTCGCCGAGAGCGAGCTGAGCCAGGCCCTGCGGGCCGTGTTTGCGGACCCGCAGCAGGTCGAGGCGGTCGGTGCGGCGCCCGGCGGCGAGGCAGCGGCCCGCGAGCTCACGGAAGCGGTCCGCCGGGTGCCGATGGCCCGCCGCTTCCACAACGACGCCGTACGCGCGGCCCGCGCCCTGCGCCGCCACCGCAAGGTCCGCCTGTTCCGCCTCGCGGGCCACGCCCCGTTCCCCATGGCCTTCGAGATGGACGACGAGCCGCCGACGGCCCTGGCGGACAGGTCCTAGCCCGCCGTACCGGAAAACGAGCCACCGCCTCCTCATTGGCCCTTGCTGTGGCCTGCATCCGTCACGTTTCCTCGGTCCAGCAAGAAACCCTCTTTCCATCGAGTGAGGTCACCCGTGTCCACCACGCTCCCCAACTCCGCCCAGCCCGACGAGAACACTGCGACCGGCACCGCCCGCGTGAAGCGCGGCATGGCCGAGCAGCTCAAGGGCGGCGTCATCATGGACGTCGTCACGCCGGAGCAGGCGAAGATCGCCGAGGACGCGGGCGCCGTCGCCGTCATGGCCCTGGAGCGCGTGCCCGCCGACATCCGCAAGGACGGCGGCGTGGCCCGTATGTCCGACCCGGACATGATCGAGGGCATCATCAACGCCGTCTCGATCCCCGTCATGGCCAAGTCCCGCATCGGTCACTTCGTCGAGGCCCAGGTCCTGCAGTCCCTCGGCGTGGACTACATCGACGAGTCCGAGGTCCTCACCCCGGCCGACGAGGTCAACCACTCCGACAAGTGGGCCTTCACCACCCCCTTCGTCTGCGGCGCCACCAACCTCGGTGAGGCCCTGCGCCGTATCGCCGAGGGCGCGGCCATGATCCGCTCCAAGGGCGAGGCCGGCACCGGCAACGTCGTCGAGGCCGTGCGCCACCTGCGGCAGATCAAGAACGAGATCGCCCGCCTGCGCGGCTACGACAACCACGAGCTGTACGCCGCCGCCAAGGAGCTGCGCGCCCCGTACGAGCTGGTCAAGGAGGTCGCCGAGCTCGGCAAGCTCCCGGTCGTGCTGTTCTCCGCCGGCGGTGTCGCCACCCCCGCCGACGCCGCCCTGATGCGCCAGCTCGGCGCCGAGGGCGTCTTCGTCGGCTCCGGCATCTTCAAGTCCGGCGACCCGGCCAAGCGCGCCGCCGCCATCGTGAAGGCCACCACCTTCTACGACGACCCGAAGATCATCGCCGATGCGTCCCGCAACCTCGGCGAGGCCATGGTCGGCATCAACTGCGACACCCTCCCCGAGACCGAGCGCTACGCCAACCGCGGCTGGTAAGGCACCACACCCATGAGCCACACCCCCGTCATCGGCGTCCTGGCCCTCCAGGGCGACGTACGGGAGCACCTCATCGCCCTGGCCGCGGCCGACGCCGTGGCCAGGCCGGTGCGGCGCCCCGAAGAGCTCGCCGGGGTCGACGGCCTCGTCATCCCCGGCGGCGAGTCCACCACCATCTCCAAGCTGGCCGTTCTGTTCGGTGTGATGGAGCCCCTCCGCGCGCGCGTGCGGGACGGCATGCCCGTCTACGGCACCTGCGCGGGCATGATCATGCTCGCCGACAAGATCCTCGATCCGCGCTCGGGGCAGGAGACCGTCGGCGGCATCGACATGATCGTGCGCCGCAACGCCTTTGGGCGGCAGAACGAGTCCTTCGAGGCAGCGGTCGACGTGAAGGGCATCGCGGGCGATCCTGTGGAGGGCGTCTTCATCCGCGCCCCCTGGGTCGAGTCCGTCGGCGCCGAGGCCGAGGTGCTCGCCGAGCACGACGGCCACATCGTCGCGGTCCGTCAGGGCAACGCGCTGGCCACGTCGTTCCACCCGGAACTGACCGGCGACCACCGTGTACACAGCCTCTTCGTGGACATGGTGCGCGCGAACCGGACAGCGGAGTCCTTGTAGGATCTCTGGCGTCGTTGCAGAGATGGGTTACGCGAAGGAGACAGGCAGATGTCCGGCCACTCTAAATGGGCCACGACGAAGCACAAGAAGGCCGTGATCGATGCCAAGCGCGGCAAGCTCTTCGCGAAGCTGATCAAGAACATCGAGGTCGCGGCCCGTATGGGCGGCGCCGACCCCGAGGGCAACCCGACGCTGTACGACGCCATCCAGAAGGCGAAGAAGTCGTCGGTTCCGAACAAGAACATCGACTCCGCGGTCAAGCGCGGCGCCGGCCTGGAGGCCGGTGGCGCCGACTACGAGACGATCATGTACGAGGGCTACGGCCCGAACGGCGTCGCGGTGCTCATCGAGTGCCTCACCGACAACCGTAACCGCGCCGCCTCCGAGGTCCGCGTCGCCATGACCCGCAACGGCGGCTCCATGGCCGACCCGGGCTCCGTGTCGTACCTGTTCAACCGCAAGGGCGTCGTCATCGTCCCCAAGGGTGAGCTGACCGAGGACGACGTCCTGGGTGCCGTCCTGGACGCGGGTGCCGAGGAGGTCAACGACCTCGGCGAGAACTTCGAGGTCATCAGCGAGGCCACCGACCTGGTCGCGGTCCGCACCGCTCTGCAGGACGCCGGGATCGACTACGACTCCGCCGAGGCCAACTTCGTCCCGACCATGCAGGTCGAGCTGGACGAGGAGGGCGCCAAGAAGATCTTCAAGCTGATCGACGCGCTCGAGGACAGCGACGACGTGCAGAACGTCTTCGCCAACTTCGACGTCAGCGACGACATCATGGAGAAGGTCGGCGCGTAACGCTGCCGCGTGAGCCGCGATTTCGGCGGGCCGGTGGGGATACGTCCCACCGGCCCGCCGCTGCTGTCAGTGGCAGCGGATAGCCTGGCACAGTCGAAAGATCACCGTCCACGGACCGCAACCAGCAGTTGAGGAACCCCGACGGTGCTCGGCCAGGTCCGCGAGAGCGGCGGCGGTTCAGCCGCAAAGAAAAGAAGGGAGGGGCCGTGCGGGTACTGGGGGTGGACCCGGGGCTGACCCGGTGCGGTGTCGGTGTCGTCGAGGGGGTTCCCGGGCGGCCGCTCACGATGCTCGGCGTCGGCGTCGTCCGTACGCCCGTCGACGCCGACCTCGGTCACCGCCTGGTCGCCATCGAGCAGGGCATCGAACAGTGGCTCGACGAGCACCGGCCCGAGTTCGTCGCCGTGGAGCGGGTGTTCAGCCAGCACAATGTGCGCACGGTGATGGGCACGGCCCAGGCCAGCGCCGTCGCCATGCTCTGCGCCGCCCGCCGCGGCATCCCCGTCGCCCTGCACACCCCCAGCGAGGTCAAGGCCGCCGTCACCGGCACCGGCCGTGCCGACAAGGCCCAGGTCGGCGCCATGGTCACCCGCCTGCTGCGGCTGGACGCACCGCCCAGGCCCGCCGACGCCGCCGACGCCCTTGCGCTCGCCATCTGCCACATCTGGCGCGCCCCCGCGCAGAACCGGCTCCAACAGGCCGTCGCCCTGCACACCGCACAAGCAACAGCACCGAAAGGCCGTACGGCATGATCGCCTTCGTCAGCGGCACGGTCGCCGCCCTCGCCCCCGACGCCGCGGTGGTCGAGGTCGGCGGCGTCGGCATGGCCGTCCAGTGCACGCCCAACACGCTCTCGACGCTCCGCATCGGCCAACCCGCCAAGCTCGCCACCTCCCTGGTCGTACGGGAGGACTCCCTGACGCTGTACGGCTTCGCGGACGACGACGAGCGTCAGGTCTTCGAGCTGCTGCAGACCGCGAGCGGCGTCGGCCCCCGGCTGGCGCAGTCGATGCTCGCCGTGCACACCCCGGACGCCCTGCGCCGCGCGGTCGCGACCGGCGACGAAAAGGCCCTCATCGCCGTCCCCGGCATCGGGAAGAAGGGCGCCCAGAAGCTGCTGCTGGAGCTCAAGGACCGTCTGGGCGAGCCGATCGGCGCCCCCGCGGTCGGCACCCCGGTCACCAGCGGCTGGCGCGACCAGCTGCACGCCGCCCTGATCGGCCTGGGCTACGCCACCCGCGAGGCCGACGAGGCGGTCGCCGCGGTCGCCCCGCAGGCCGAGGCCGCCGACGGCACCCCCCAGGTCGGCCGGCTGCTGAAGGCCGCCCTGCAGACGCTCAACAGAGCCCGCTGACGAGGGCGCCGCGCAGGGCACGGGACAGAAGCGTCCTGAAATCGCCCCCGAGAAGCCGGAAACCGCCCACCGCAGGAGAATTTCAGTGAACTGGGACGACATGACCGACACCCCCGCCGCCGAGCGGCCCGTCGGCCCCGCCGCGGAGCGGCTGGTGGGCTCTGTCGCCGACCGTGAGGACCAGGCCGTCGAGGCCGCACTGCGACCCAAGGACCTGGACGAGTTCATCGGCCAGGAGAAGGTCCGCGAGCAGCTCGACCTGGTCCTGCGCGCCGCACGCGCGCGTGGCGCCACCGCCGACCACGTGCTGCTCTCCGGCGCTCCCGGCCTCGGCAAGACCACCCTCTCGATGATCATCGCGGCCGAGATGGGTGCCCCGATCCGCATCACCTCCGGCCCCGCCATCCAGCACGCCGGTGACCTCGCGGCGATCCTCTCCTCCCTGCAGGAGGGCGAGGTCCTCTTCCTCGACGAGATCCACCGCATGTCGAGGCCCGCCGAGGAGATGCTCTACATGGCGATGGAGGACTTCCGTGTCGACGTCATCGTCGGCAAGGGCCCCGGCGCCACGGCCATCCCGCTTGAGCTGCCGCCGTTCACCCTGGTCGGTGCCACCACACGCGCAGGCCTGCTGCCGCCCCCGCTGCGCGACCGCTTCGGCTTCACCGCGCACATGGAGTTCTACGAGCCGGCCGAGCTGGAGCGCGTCATCCACCGCTCCGCGAGCCTGCTGGACGTCGAGATCGAGGCAGACGGTGCCGCCGAGATCGCCGGCCGCTCCCGCGGGACCCCGCGTATCGCCAACCGCCTGCTGCGCCGCGTACGGGACTATGCGCAGGTCAAGGCCGACGGGATCATCACGCGCGAGATCGCGGCCGCGGCGCTGAAGGTGTACGAGGTCGACGCCCGCGGACTCGACCGCCTCGACCGCGGCGTGCTCGAAGCCCTGCTCAAGCTGTTCGGCGGCGGCCCGGTCGGCCTGTCCACGCTCGCCGTCGCGGTGGGGGAGGAGCGCGAGACCGTCGAGGAGGTCGCCGAGCCCTTCCTCGTACGGGAGGGCCTGCTGGCCCGCACCCCGCGCGGCCGCGTCGCCACCCCCGCGGCATGGGCGCATCTCGGCCTCACCCCGCCCCGCACCGGAGCCGCGGGAAACGGACAACAGGACCTGTTCGGGGCGTGACGGCGAGGGCATTGGCCGGACCAGGAACCCGGGTGCCATGCTGAGCGTTGTTCCATGCGCGCGGACTCGCTTAGACTCCGCCGATGCCGCCTTCCCCGGCGGCAGACATACCCCCATCCATCAGGCCGCTCACCTGCGCGGTCGTGCGAAGGAAAATTCGTCCCGTGAATAGCCTCGTGACCCTCCTCCCGTTCATCGTGCTCATCGGGGCCATGATCCTGATGACCCGCTCGGCCAAGAAGAAGCAGCAGCAGGCCGTCGACATGCGGAATCAGATGCAGCCCGGTTCCGGCGTCCGCACCATCGGGGGCATGTACGCAACGGTCAAGGAGGTCAACGAGGACACGGTCCTCCTCGACGCCGGCCCGGGCGTCGAGCTCCTCTTTGCGAAGAACTCGATCGGTGCCGTGCTCTCCGACGACGAGTACAACCGCATCGTCCACGGTATCGAGCACGACCTGAAGTCCGACGCGGACTCCGTCCCGGACGACGCCTCCTCCCTCACCGAGACCGACGAGTCCGCCGCCGCCTCCGCCGACAAGTCCGTCGACCTCGGCAAGAAGGACGCGGACGAGGAGCCCTCCGACAGCACCGCGGCCGGGACGGACGACGAGCCGAAGAAGACCGACGGCGACTCCGACGCGAAGTAGTCATGTCCCGGAAGGCGCGGGCCGGGCTCGCGCGCCCCGGGACATGCGCATCTCGCACGGGATCCCGACACCATGTCATGGCCGCTCGCCCGCTGACCCGGCGTGCGGCGGCCCGAGAGGGAGTACGAGAAGGTGGCAGCACCTAAAAAGGGCCGGAGCGCGAGCGCCCCGAGCAAGCCGGGGCGCTCGCTGGCCCTGATCCTGATCGCCATCGTGGCGCTCACCGGGGGCATGTTCGCCTCCGGCCACACCACTCCGCGTCTCGGCATCGACCTGGCCGGTGGTACGAGCATCACACTCCGGGCTGTCCCCGAGGACGGCAACGAGTCCGCGATCAACAAGAAGAACATGGACACCGCGGTCGACATCATGAACCGCCGTGTCAATGGTCTCGGTGTCTCGGAGGCCGAGGTCCAGACCCAGGGCGATCGCAACATCATCGTCAACATCCCCAAGGGCACCAACTCGGAGGAAGCCCGGCAGCAGGTCGGCACCACCGCCAAGCTCTACTTCCGTCCCGTCCTCGCCACCGAGGCAACCGGCGGCCCCGCGACGTCGCCTTCGCCCAGCGCCTCCCCCAGCGGTTCGGCGAGCCCGTCGGCCTCCGGCTCCGAGAAGGCGAGCGCGACCCCCTCGGCGTCCGCCACCACGCAGGGCCGCGCCGCCACCGACGCACTGAAGGCCGACCCCACTCCCACTCCCTCGGGGTCCGCCTCGCCCAGCGCCTCCCCATCGGCGAGCGGCGGCACCACCGACGACAGCAAGCTCCAGGCCCAGTACGCGGCCCTCGACTGCAGCAAGGAAGCGACCCGCGCCACCGCCGGCGACGGCGCCAAGCCCGAGGAGTCGACCGTCGGCTGCGGTGAGATCCAGGGCGTCTGGTACAAGTACCTGCTCGGCCCGGCCGGCGTGGACGGCACCGAGGTCGACAAGGCCCAGGCCGTCTACGACACCCAGAGCGGCGCCGGCTGGAAGGTCCAGATGGACTTCACCGACGCGGGCGCCAAGAAGTTCGCCGAGGTCACCGGCAAGCTCGCGCAGAACCAGTCCCCGCAGAACCAGTTCGGCATCGTCCTGGACGGCGAGGTCGTCTCCAGCCCGTACGTCAGCCAGTCCATCACCGGCGGCAACGCCGAGATCTCCGGCAGCTTCACCCAGCAGGAGGCCGAGAGCCTCGGCAACATCCTGTCGTACGGCGCCCTGCCGCTGACCTTCAAGGAGGACAGCGTCACCACGGTGACCGCGGCGCTCGGCGGCGAGCAGCTCCAGGCCGGTCTCATCGCGGGTGCCATCGGTCTCGCTCTGGTTGTCCTCTACCTGCTGGTCTACTACCGCGGCCTGTCGTTCATCGCGATCCTCTCCCTGATGGTCTCCGCCGCCCTCACGTACGTGATCATGTCGCTGCTCGGCCCGACCATCGGCTTCGCGCTGAACCTGCCGGCCGTCTGCGGTGCGATCGTCGCGATCGGCATCACGGCGGACTCGTTCATCGTGTACTTCGAACGGGTCCGGGACGAGATCCGTGAGGGCCGTTCGCTGCGCCCCGCGGTCGAGCGGGCCTGGCCGCGCGCCCGGCGCACCATCCTGGTCTCCGACTTCGTGTCGTTCCTCGCCGCCGCGGTGCTCTTCATCGTCACCGTCGGCAAGGTCCAGGGCTTCGCGTTCACGCTCGGCCTGACCACCCTGCTGGACGTCGTGGTGGTCTTCCTCTTCACCAAGCCGCTGCTGACGCTCATGGCCCGCAGGAAGTTCTTCGCCAGCGGCCACCCGTGGTCCGGTCTCGACCCGAAGCGACTCGGTGCCCGGCCGCCGCTGCGCCGCACCCGCCGTCCCGCCGCCCCCGTCGAAACGAAGGAGGCGTGAGATGTCGAAGCTCGGCAACCTCGGCGCCCGACTGCACCGAGGCGAGGTCAGTTACGACTTCGTCGGCAACCGCAAGATCTGGTACGGCATCTCGATCCTGATCACCATCACGGCCATCGTCGGCCTGGCGGTGCGCGGCCTGAACATGGGCATCGAGTTCCAGGGCGGTGCCGTCTTCACCACGCCGAAGACGTCCGTCTCGGTCTCCCAGGCCGAGGAGTACGCGGAGGAGGCGTCCGGTCACGACGCCATCGTCCAGGGGCTCGGCAACGGCAGCCTGCGGATCCAGATCGCCGGTATCGACACCGACAGGTCCGACCAGATCAAGGAAACGCTCGCCGAGGACCTGAAGGTCGACTCGGAGCGGATCAACGCCGAACTGGTGGGCCCCAGTTGGGGTGACCAGATCGCCAACAAGGCCTGGCAGGGCCTCGGGATCTTCCTGATCCTCGTGGTGATCTATCTGGCGATCGCCTTCGAGTGGCGCATGGCGCTCGCCGCGTTCGTCGCCCTGATCCACGACATCACCATCACGGTCGGCATCTACGCCCTCGTCGGCTTCGAGGTCACACCGGGCACGGTGATCGGTCTGCTGACGATCCTCGGTTACTCGCTCTACGACACGGTCGTCGTCTTCGACAGCCTCAAGGAGCAGACGAAGGACATCACCAAGCAGACCCGCTGGACATACAGCGACGTCGCCAACCGCTCCATCAACAGCACCCTGGTCCGCTCGATCAACACCACCGTGGTGGCGCTGCTGCCGGTGGCGGGCCTGCTGTTCATCGGTGGCGGTGTCCTCGGCGCCGGCATGCTCAACGACATCTCGCTGTCGCTGTTCGTCGGTCTCGCGGCCGGTGCGTACTCCTCGATCTTCATCGCCACGCCGCTCGTCGCCGACCTCAAGGAGCGCGAGCCGCAGATGAAGGCCCTGAAGAAGCGTGTCCTCGCCAAGCGGGAGAAGGGTGAGCCGCTGGAGGCCGAGACCGCCGACGAGTCGTTCGCCGACGAGCCCGAGGACGCAGCCCCGGCCGTCGTCGGCCCGCGCAACCAGCCCGCGTCCCGCAACCGGGGCCGCGGCCGACCCTCGGGGAAGCGCCGATGACCGACATCAAGGAGCTGCTGCTCAGCCGCATCCGCGACGTGTCCGACTACCCGGAGCAGGGCGTGATGTTCAAGGACATCACCCCGCTCCTGGCGGACCCGGCGGCGTTCACCGCGCTCACCGACGCGCTGGCCGAGACCGCCGGGCGCACCGGCGCCACCAAGATCGTCGGCCTGGAGGCCCGTGGCTTCATCCTCGGCGCCCCGGTCGCCGTGCGGGCCGGCGTCGGCTTCATCCCTGTACGCAAGGCGGGCAAGCTCCCCGGAGCCACCCTCCGCCAGGCGTACGACCTGGAGTACGGCTCCGCGGAGATCGAGGTGCACGCCGAGGACCTGACCGGAGGCGACCGTGTCCTGGTCGTCGACGACGTCCTCGCCACCGGCGGCACGGCCGAGGCCTCCCTCGAGCTCATCCGCCGGGCCGGTGCCCAGATCGCAGGCGTCGCCGTCCTGATGGAACTGGCGTTCCTGAACGGCCGCGCCCGCCTGGAACCGGCCCTCGACGGGGCACCCCTGGAGGCGCTCCTCACCGTCTGAGCCGGCGTTCAGGACGTCGGCCCGGCACCTGCGCGCAAGGCAGGCGAAAGGCGCACGCCACCCGTGTGACACCGCTGAGGCGGGCCCGGAGGAATCCGGAGCCCGCCTCTGGTGTTACCGGGGTACATGGTCCTCAGATCGGTCTGAGGGCGATCCTGGAGCTCAGGATCGCTACCATGGGGTCTCCGGAGCCTGACCGGGGGACCCGGATCGCGCACGAGGAGCCCTCTTGCCAGACGAGGCCCAGCACCTGACCGCCGCCAAGCCCGAGCGCGCCTCGGAGCCCGCGGCCAAACCCGCGCCGCACGCGAAGAACGACACCCGCGGGTCGGTGGAGCACGCCCAGTCCGCGCCCGTCGCCAAGGCAGCAGAGTCCTCGCGCCCCAAGCCCGCCCCTGCCGAGCGCCCCGCGCCCACGCCCCCGATCCGCCCCGCCGCGACGCCGCAGACCCCGCGCTCCGGCTCCTCCAACCGCGTCCGCGCCCGCCTCGCCCGCCTCGGCGTCCAGCGCGCCAACCCGTACAACCCGGTGCTGGAGCCGCTGCTGCGGATAGTACGCAGCAACGACCCCAAGATCGAGACGTCGACGCTCCGGCAGATCGAGAAGGCCTACCAGGTCGCCGAACGCTGGCACCGCGGCCAGAAGCGCAAGAGCGGCGACCCGTACATCACGCACCCCCTCGCCGTCACCACCATCCTCGCCGAGCTGGGCATGGATCCGGCCACCCTGATGGCCGGCCTGCTGCACGACACGGTCGAGGACACCGAGTACGGCCTGGACGATCTGCGCCGTGACTTCGGCGACGTGGTCGCCCTGCTCGTCGACGGCGTCACCAAGCTGGACAAGGTCAAGTTCGGCGAGGCCGCGCAGGCCGAGACCGTGCGCAAGATGGTCGTCGCCATGGCCAAGGACCCGCGCGTCCTGGTCATCAAGCTCGCCGACCGCCTGCACAACATGCGCACCATGCGCTACCTCAAGCGCGAGAAGCAGGAGAAGAAGGCGCGCGAGACGCTCGAGATCTACGCGCCGCTCGCCCACCGCCTGGGCATGAACACCATCAAGTGGGAGCTGGAGGACCTCGCCTTCGCGATCCTCTACCCCAAGATGTACGACGAGATCGTGCGTCTGGTGGCCGAGCGGGCGCCCAAGCGCGACGAGTACCTCGCGATAGTGACCGACGAGGTCCAGCAGGACCTGCGCGCCGCCCGGATCAAGGCGACCGTCACCGGCCGCCCGAAGCACTACTACAGCGTCTACCAGAAGATGATCGTCCGCGGTCGCGACTTCGCGGAGATCTACGACCTGGTGGGCATCCGCGTCCTCGTGGACACCGTCCGCGACTGCTACGCGGCCCTCGGCACGGTGCACGCGCGATGGAACCCGGTCCCCGGCCGGTTCAAGGACTACATCGCGATGCCCAAGTTCAACATGTACCAGTCGCTGCACACGACGGTCATCGGCCCCAACGGCAAGCCGGTCGAACTCCAGATCCGCACGTTCGACATGCACCGCCGCGCCGAGTACGGCATCGCCGCGCACTGGAAGTACAAGCAGGAGGCGGTGGCCGGCGCGTCCAAGGTGCGCACCGACGTGCCCAAGGCGTCGGGCAAGGACAAGGACGCCATCAACGACATGGCGTGGCTGCGGCAGCTTCTCGACTGGCAGAAGGAGACCGAGGACCCCAGCGAGTTCCTCGAGTCGCTGCGCTTCGACCTCTCCCGCAACGAGGTCTTCGTCTTCACCCCGAAGGGCGACGTCATAGCGCTCCCGGCCGGCGCGACTCCGGTCGACTTCGCGTACGCGGTCCACACGGAGGTCGGCCACCGCACCATAGGGGCGCGGGTCAACGGGCGGCTCGTCCCGCTGGAGTCCACCCTGGACAACGGCGACCTGGTGGAGGTCTTCACCTCCAAAGCGGCCGGTGCGGGCCCCTCCCGGGACTGGCTCGGCTTCGTGAAGTCGCCGCGCGCCCGCAACAAGATCCGGGCGTGGTTCTCCAAGGAGCGCCGCGACGAGGCGATCGAGCAGGGCAAGGACGCCATCGTCCGCGCGATGCGCAAGCAGAACCTGCCGATCCAGCGGATCCTCACCGGTGACTCCCTCGTCACCCTCGCGCACGAGATGCGCTACCCCGACATCTCCGCGCTGTACGCGGCGATCGGCGAGGGCCATGTCTCCGCGCAGAACGTTGTCCAGAAGCTCGTCCAGGCGTTCGGTGGCGAGGAGGCCGCCACCGAGGAGATCGACGAGAGCGTGCCGCCCGCGCGCGGACGCAGCCGCAAACGCCGCACCAGCGCCGATCCGGGCGTCGTCGTCAAGGGCGTCGACGACGTGTGGGTCAAGCTGGCCCGCTGTTGTACGCCCGTCCCCGGCGACCCCATCATCGGCTTCGTCACCCGCGGTAGTGGTGTATCGGTTCACCGCAGCGACTGTGTGAACGTCGAGTCACTGTCCCGCGAACCCGAGCGCATCCTCGACGTCGAGTGGGCGCCCACCCAGTCGTCGGTCTTCCTGGTCGCCATCCAGGTCGAGGCCCTGGACCGCTCCCGGCTCCTGTCCGACGTCACCCGGGTCCTGTCCGACCAGCACGTCAACATCCTCTCCGCGGCCGTCCAGACATCCCGCGACCGCGTCGCCACCTCCCGCTTCACCTTCGAGATGGGCGACCCGAAACATCTCGGCCATGTCCTGAAGGCGGTCCGGGGAGTGGAGGGCGTGTACGACGTGTACCGGGTGACGTCGGCGCGCAGCAGGTCGTAGGGCCGCACGAGACAAACGACAGGGGCTCCCGTACGTCGGTGGTACGGGAGCCCCTGTCATACCTGCCGGGCGTCGGTCAGCCGCCGAACTCCTGGAGGCCCTTCAGCGCCTGGTCCAGCAGGGCCTGACGGCCCTCCAGCTCCCGCTCGAGCTTGTCGGCCCTGGCGTTGTTGCCCTGGGCGCGCGCCTGCTCGATCTGCGTCTTCAGCTTGTCCACCGCGGCCTGGAGCTGGCCCGTCAGACCCTCGGCACGCGCGCGTGCCTCCGGGTTGGTGCGGCGCCACTCGGCCTCCTCGGCCTCCTGGATGGCCCGCTCGACGGCGTGCATCCGGCCCTCGACCTTCGGCCGGGCATCCCGCGGCACATGGCCGATGGCCTCCCAGCGCTCGTTGATCGAGCGGAACGCGGCCCGCGCCGCCTTCAGATCCGTGACCGGGAGGATCTTCTCGGCCTCACCGGCCAGCTCCTCCTTGAGCTTGAGGTTCTCCGCCTGCTCCGCGTCACGCTCGGCGAAGACCGAGCTGCGGGCGGCGAAGAAGACGTCCTGGGCGCCGCGGAAGCGGTTCCACAGATCGTCCTCGTGCTCGCGCTGGGCGCGGCCCGCCGCCTTCCACTCGGACATCAGCTCGCGGTAGCGCGCGGCCGTCGGACCCCAGTCGGTCGACCCCGAAAGGGCCTCGGCCTCGGCGACCAGCCGCTCCTTGGTCCTGCGGGCCTCCTCGCGCTGCGCGTCCAGCTGCGCGAAGTGCGCCTTGCGGCGCTTGGAGAACGCCGACCGGGCGTGCGAGAAGCGGTGCCACAGCTCGTCGTCCGACTTACGGTCCAGCCGCGGCAGCCCCTTCCAGGTGTCCACCAGAGCCCGCAGCCGCTCGCCGGCCGCCCGCCACTGGTCCGACTGCGCCAGTTCCTCGGCCTCGGTGACCAGCGCCTCCTTGGCGTGCCGCGCCTCGTCCGCCTGCCGCGCCCGCTGCGCCTTGCGCTGCTCGCGCCGAGCCTCGACGGTCTGGACCAGCTTGTCCAGCCGGGCCCGCAGCGCATCCAGATCGCCGACGGCGTGGTGCGCGTCGACCTGCTCGCGCAGATGGTCGATCGCGGCCTTGGCGTCCTTCGCCGACAGGTCGGTCGTCTGCACTCGCTTCTCGAGGAGGCCGATCTCGACAACCAGGCCCTCGTACTTGCGCTCGAAGTAGGCCAGCGCTTCCTCAGGGGAGCCTGCCTGCCAGGAACCGACGACCTTCTCGCCGTCGGCCGTACGCACGTACACGGTCCCCGTCTCGTCGACGCGGCCCCACGGGTCGCTGCTCACAGCGCCTCCTCCACATGATGCCTGCGCAGGGCCTCGAGCCCCCGGGCATCGTCCACAGTTTCGTCACGGCCAACATAGGCGACCGGCGGGTTGCCTGTCCGCATCCCGCGCGACCGAAATTCCGCAGTTGGCGGTCAGGATTTCGTGACGGTTGCCTTGTTGATCACGACCGTTGCGTTCGGGGCCCCGTCGCCGGCGCCCGTGCTCTCACCTGCGGCGGCGATCTTCTTCAGCACGGTCATGCCCGACTTGGAAACGGTACCGAACGGTGTGTAGCTGGGGGGCAGCTGACTGTCCTGGTACACGAGGAAGAACTGGCTGCCGCCGGAGTCCGCCTGCCCCGTGTTCGCCATCGCCACCGTGCCCGCCGGGTACATGTTGCCCTTGAGGCTCTTGTCCTTCAGATTCTCGTCCGGAATCGTGTAGCCGGGACCGCCGCTGCCGCTGCCCGTCGGGTCGCCGCACTGGAGCACGTAGATGCCGTTGGTGGTCAGGCGGTGGCACTTCGTGTGGTCGAAGTAGCCCTTGCCGGCCAGGAAGTTGAACGAGTTGACGGTGTGCGGGGCCGCCGACGTCTTCAGGTCGATGTCTATGTCACCGCACGTCGTCGCCAGCTTCATCGTGTACGCGGCCGACTTGTCGATGGTCATCGCCGGCTCCTTCTTCCAGGTCTCCGACTTGACCTTGCCCGCGGCGGGCTTCTCGCACGGGTCCGGCAGCGGGCTGGCGGGCGAGGAGCTCTCGGTGACCTCAGCCCCCGCGTTGGTCTTCTCGTCC
Organism: Streptomyces sp. NPDC127197; assembly: GCF_042672405.1. Taxonomy (NCBI): domain Bacteria; kingdom Bacillati; phylum Actinomycetota; class Actinomycetes; order Kitasatosporales; family Streptomycetaceae; genus Streptomyces; species Streptomyces sp. NPDC127197. Next base: position 371,232 of record NZ_JBHXVG010000003.1, read on the forward strand.
TCCTTGAGGACGCCGGTCGTGTACAGCGCGAGGCTGCCGATCAGGACCACGCCGAGCGCCGACGCGATCACGGCGTTGCGTATACGCGCCTTGCGCCGGGCGTCGGTGCGCCGCTGCTGCTGCCGCAAGAACTTCTCCCGGGCGAGCTGACGCCGCCGCTGTTCCTGGCTGACCACCGGGTTTACTCCTCATGAGTCTCGAACGTCGACCGGTTACGCGCGCGTGCTGTGAGCCGACCGCCTGCGTGTGCCCCGTACCGTATATGGGTTCGCTGAGGATTCGGCAGCGCCGGTAGGCTCTGACGTCAGGCGCAGCCGCCGCCAAGTCCGCCCGTACCGACCCAAACGAAGGACGATCGTGCTCATTGCCGGGTTCCCCGCCGGGGCCTGGGGGACGAACTGTTATCTCGTCGCCCCCGCCGCCGGTGAGGAGTGCGTGATCATCGACCCCGGCCACCAGGCCGCCGCAGGTGTCGAGGAAGCGATCAGGAAGCATCGGCTCAAGCCCGTCGCCGTCGTCCTCACCCACGGCCACATCGACCACGTGGCCTCGGTCGTCCCGGTCTGCGGAGCGCACGACGTACCGGCCTGGATCCACCCCGAGGACCGGTACATGCTGAGTGACCCCGAGAAGGCCATCGGCCGATCCATCGGGATGCCGCTGATGGGCGAGCTGACCGTGGGGGAGCCCGACGACGTCAAGGAACTCGCCGACGGCGTCCGGCTCGAGCTGGCGGGACTGGAGCTCTCCGTCGCGCACGCGCCGGGCCATACCAAGGGGTCGGTGACCTTCCGGATGCCCGAGACCGCCGACATCCCGTCGGTCTTCTTCTCCGGGGATCTGCTCTTCGCCGGCTCCATCGGACGCACCGACATGCCCGGCGGTGACATGGCCGAGATGCTCGACTCGCTGGCCCGCGTGTGCCTGCCGCTCGACGACTCGACCGTGGTGCTGTCCGGCCACGGCCCCCAGACGACCATCGGCCAGGAACGCGCCACCAACCCGTATCTGCGGCAGGTGGCCGCCGGCCAGGGAGCCGCCGAGGCTCCCCGACGAGGAATGTGACGAGAGACCTTCCGTGAGCACCTTCAAGGCCCCCAAGGGCACGTACGACCTGATCCCGCCGGACTCCGCCAAGTACCTGGCCGTCCGTGAGGCCATCGCCGCCCCGCTGCGCAACTCCGGCTACGGCTACATCGAGACACCCGGCTTCGAGAGCGTCGAGCTGTTCGCACGCGGCGTGGGCGAGTCCACCGACATCGTGACCAAGGAGATGTACGCCTTCGAGACCAAGGGCGGCGACAAGCTCGCCCTGCGCCCCGAGGGCACGGCCTCGGTCCTGCGCGCGGCCCTGGAGGCCAACCTGCACAAGGCGGGCAACCTCCCGGTCAAGCTCTGGTACTCGGGCTCCTACTACCGCTACGAGCGCCCCCAGAAGGGCCGTTACAGGCACTTCTCGCAGGTCGGCGCCGAGGCGATCGGCGCCGAGGACCCCGCCCTGGACGCCGAGTTGATCATCCTGGCCGACCAGGCGTACCGCTCGCTGGGTCTGAGCAACTTCCGGATCCTGCTCAACAGCCTGGGCGACAAGGAGTGCCGCCCGGTGTACCGGGCCGCGCTGCAGGACTTCCTGCGCGGCCTGGACATCGACGAGGACACGCGCCGCCGCGCCGAGATCAACCCGCTCCGTGTCCTGGACGACAAGCGCGAGTCGGTCCAGAAGCAGCTCGGGGACGCCCCGCTGCTGCGTGACTACCTCTGCGACGCCTGCAAGGCGTACCACGAGGAGGTCCGTGAGCTGATCACGGCGGCGGGCGTGGCCTTCGAGGACGACCCGAAGCTGGTGCGGGGCCTGGACTATTACACCCGCACGACCTTCGAGTTCGTCCACGACGGTCTCGGCTCCCAGTCCGCGGTGGGCGGCGGCGGCCGCTACGACGGCCTGTCGGAGATGATCGGCGGCCCCGCCCTGCCGTCCGTCGGCTGGGCGCTCGGCGTCGACCGCACGGTGCTCGCCCTGGAGGCCGAGGGCGTCGAGCTCGAACTCCCCGCGGCGACCAGCGTGTTCGCGGTGCCGCTCGGCGAGGAGGCCCGCCGGGTGCTGTTCGCCAAGGTCACCGAGCTGCGCAAGGTCGGCATCGCCGCCGACTTCTCCTACGGCGCCAAGGGCCTCAAGGGCGCCATGAAGAACGCCAACCGCAGCGGCGCCCGCTACACGATCGTCGCCGGTGAACGCGACCTCGCCGAGGGCGTCGTCCAGCTCAAGGACATGGAGTCCGGCGAGCAGACGGCGGTCGGCGTCAACGAGATCGTGGCGGAACTGGAGGCACGGCTCGGCTGATTGCCGTTCCTGAGGGCGTCGGCCGTCTTTCCAGGCATCCGGCGCCCTCGCGCATGTCCGGAACCGAACGGCAGGCCGGCGTCCTTATGCGCAGCAAACGGTGGACACATGGGCGCGTGCGGCACAATGGCCCATGCTGGAAGCAGATCCCCCTCGAGTGACGGAATCGGCGTGATGAGCAAGACGACAGTCAGGGATGTCTCCACCGAGCCCGAACCGGAGAGTGCAGTCGCCGAGCCGCGGACGGTCGGTGGCAGCCGGGCCTTCGCCCTGCTGCTGGTGATCACGGGAGCTGCGGGGCTGCTGGCCGCGTGGGTCATCACGCTCGACAAGTTCAAGATCCTCGAAGCCAAGGCCGAGGGCGAGACGTTCACGCCGAGCTGCAGCCTCAACCCCATCGTCTCCTGCGGCAGCGTCATGGAGAGCGACCAGGCCTCCGCCTTCGGCTTCCCCAACCCGATGCTCGGCCTCGTCACCTACGGCATCGTGATCTGCGTCGGCATGAGCCTGCTCGCCAGGGCTCGCTTCCCGCGCTGGTACTGGCTCACCTTCAACGCCGGCACCCTCTTCGGTGTCGCCTTCTGCACCTGGCTGATGTTCCAGTCGCTGTACCGGATCAATGCGCTGTGCCTGTGGTGCTCGCTGGCCTGGGTCGCCACGATCGTCATGTTCTGGTACGTGACGTCGTTCAACATCCGGAACAACTTCCTGCCGGCCCCCGCCGGCCTCAAGCGGTTCTTCGCCGAGTTCACCTGGGTGCTGCCGGTCACGCACGTCGGCATCATCGTCATGCTGATCCTCACCCGCTGGGGCAGCCAGCTCTGGGCCTGAGCCCGGGGCCAGGGGTGTTGTCAGTGGGGTGAACTAGGGTTTCAGCGTGGAACCCGACCTGTTCACCGCCGCCGCAGAAGAACGCCAGGAGAAGGACCCGACCGCAAGTCCCCTGGCGGTGCGGATGCGCCCGCGCACCCTCGACGAGGTCGTGGGCCAGCAGCACCTGCTGAAGCCCGGCTCGCCCCTGCGCCGACTGGTCGGCGAGGGCGCCGGGGGACCGGCGGGTCCGTCCTCGGTGATCCTGTGGGGCCCGCCCGGCACCGGCAAGACGACCCTCGCCTACGTCGTCTCCAAGGCCACCAACAAGCGCTTCGTGGAGCTGTCCGCGATCACCGCCGGCGTCAAGGAGGTCCGCGCGGTCATCGACGGCGCCCGCCGCGCCACCGGCGGCTTCGGCAAGGAGACCGTCCTCTTCCTCGACGAGATCCACCGCTTCAGCAAGGCCCAGCAGGACTCCCTCCTCCCGGCCGTCGAGAACCGCTGGGTCACGCTGATCGCCGCCACCACGGAGAACCCGTACTTCTCGGTGATCTCGCCCCTCCTCTCCCGCTCCCTGCTGCTGACCCTCGAGCCCCTCACGGACGACGACATACGCGGTCTGATCCGCCGGGCCCTCACCGACGACCGGGGCCTGGGCGGCGCCGTCACCCTTCCCGAGGACACCGAGGCACACCTGCTGCGGATAGCCGGCGGCGACGCCCGCCGCGCCCTGACCGCCCTGGAGGCCGCCGCCGGGGCCGCGCTCGACAAGGGCGAGACGGACATCGGGCTCCGGACGCTGGAGGAGACCGTCGATCGCGCCGCCGTGAAGTACGACCGCGACGGCGACCAGCACTACGACGTGGCCAGCGCCCTGATCAAGTCGATCCGCGGCTCCGACGTCGACGCGGCCCTGCACTACCTGGCCCGCATGATCGAGGCCGGCGAGGACCCCCGCTTCATCGCGCGCCGCCTGATGATCTCCGCCAGCGAGGACATCGGCCTCGCCGATCCGCACGCCCTGCCCATCGCGGTCGCCGCCGCCCAGGCCGTCGCCATGATCGGCTTCCCCGAGGCCGCCCTCACGCTCAGCCACGCCACCATCGCCCTCGCCCTGGCCCCCAAGTCGAACGCCGCGACGACCGCGATCGGTGCCGCCCTGGACGACGTACGCAAGGGACTGGCCGGCCCCGTCCCGCCGCACCTGCGCGACGGGCACTACAAGGGCGCCGCCAAACTGGGCCACGCCCAGGGGTACGTGTATCCGCACGACCTGCCCGAGGGCATCGCCGGCCAGCAGTACGCCCCGGACGCCCTCAAGGACCGGGAGTACTACACACCGACCCGGCACGGCGCCGAGGCACGCTACGCGGACGCTGTGGAGTGGACCAGGAAACACCTCGGTCGCAGGCGGCCCTGAGCAGCCTGTAGACTTGCTCGAAGCGCTGCGTCCCGTGCCCAGCACCTCGAAAGGGGAGCCGGCACCACCAGAACGGGACATCCAGCCGGAGAACCCGGCCCCCGGGCAGGGATCTCCAGGAGCGTCGCGCACCGGCGAACGGTGTCGCGGGCAGCCCACCACCACCCGAAGTTCCGGGAGCGGTCGGTGGGCCACTCGCGTGCTGCACGTATGTGCCCAGACCAGGGGAGCGGCTGCCCGGCAGGTCCGTAAGCGGACCCGGCGGGTTTCCCCGGCTGCGGATGCGACCTCCCCTAACCCTGGTGAAGCCGTATTCGCATAAGAAACACGAGGTGTTTGGTTCATGGCGAACCAGTCCCGCCCCAAGGTCAAGAAGTCGCGTGCCCTCGGTATCGCGCTGACCCCGAAGGCCGTCAAGTACTTCGAGGCCCGTCCCTACCCGCCGGGTGAGCACGGCCGTGGCCGCAAGCAGAACTCGGACTACAAGGTCCGTCTGCTCGAGAAGCAGCGTCTGCGCGCGCAGTACGACGTGTCCGAGCGCCAGCTCGTCCGCGCCTACGAGCGTGCCTCCAAGGTTCAGGGCAAGACCGGTGAGGCCCTGATCATCGAGCTCGAGCGTCGTCTCGACGCGCTGGTCCTTCGTTCGGGCATCGCCCGCACGATCTACCAGGCCCGTCAGATGGTCGTTCACGGCCACATCGAGGTCAACGGCCAGAAGGTCGACAAGCCGTCGTTCCGCGTCCGTCCCGACGACGTCGTGATGGTCCGCGAGCGCAGCCGCGAGAAGACCCTCTTCTCCATCGCCCGTGAGGGTGGCTTCGCCGCCGACGGCGAGACCCCGCGCTACCTCCAGGTGAACCTCAAGGCCCTGGCGTTCCGCCTGGACCGCGAGCCGAACCGCAAGGAGATCCCGGTGATCTGCGACGAGCAGCTCGTCGTCGAGTACTACGCCCGCTGATCCCAGCCGGCAGGCAGTACCTCAGCCCGTCGTCTCCCCGCCCTTCCGGGCGGGCGAGGCGGCGGGCTTCCGCATGCGCGGCGCCCGCGCGCCGCCGGGCCGTAATCCGGTACGGAGTCCCAGCCCCGGCGCGATAGGCTCGGTGCACGACTTTTTCGATGTTCAGGCACGTTTCAGGGAGCGGGTGCGCAGTGTCCGGTGGAGAGGTGGCCGGGATCCTGGTGGCCGTCTTCTGGGCGATCCTGGTCTCCTTCCTTGCGGTGGCACTCGCGAGGCTGGCCCAGACGCTCAGGGCGACCACCAAGCTCGTGGCGGACGTGACCGACCAGGCCGTCCCGCTGCTGGCCGACGCCTCCGCGGCGGTGCGCTCCGCACAGACCCAGATCGAGCGGGTCGACGCGATCGCCTCGGACGTCCAGGAGGTCACGTCGAACGCGTCCGCGCTCTCGACGACCGTCGCCTCCACGTTCGGCGGGCCCCTGGTCAAGGTCGCCGCCTTCGGCTACGGCGTACGCCGGGCCCTCGGCGGCCGCAAGGAGGACGTGCCCGCCAGGACGTCGAGGCGTACCGTGATCGTGGGCCGGACCGTCCCGGCCGCGCGGCGGGCGAAGCGGAAGAAGGACTGAGACCTAGCGATGTTCCGCCGTACGTTCTGGTTCACCACGGGTGTCGCCGCCGGCGTGTGGGCCACCACCAAGGTCAACCGCAAGCTGAAGCAGCTGACCCCCGAGAGCCTCGCCGCCACGGCCGCGAACAAGGCGATCGACGCGGGCCACCGGCTCAAGGACCGCGCGGTGGGCTTCGCCCTCGACGTCCGCGACAACATGGCCCAGCGGGAGGCCGAGCTGGGGGAGGCGCTCGGCATCCACGAGGACCCCGAACTCCCCACGCCGCGGCGGTATGCCGCCATCGAGAACCGCAACAAGCCGAAGACGTACGTCATCGACAGCACGACGTACTCGTACAACCGGAATGAGGACCACTGATGGAGTCGGCTGAGATCCGCCGCCGCTGGCTGAGCTTCTTCGAGGAGCGCGGGCACACCGTCGTCCCTTCGGCGTCGCTCATCGCGGACGACCCGACTCTGCTCCTCGTCCCGGCCGGCATGGTGCCCTTCAAGCCCTACTTCCTGGGCGAGGTCAAGCCCCCCTACGCCCGCGCCACGAGCGTGCAGAAGTGCGTGCGCACGCCCGACATCGAAGAAGTCGGCAAGACCACCCGGCACGGCACGTTCTTCCAGATGTGCGGCAACTTCTCCTTCGGCGACTACTTCAAGGAAGGCGCCATCAAGTACGCCTGGGAGCTGCTCACCACGCCCCAGGACAAGGGCGGTTACGGCCTCGATCCCGAGCGTCTGTGGATCACCGTCTACCTCGAGGACGACGAGGCCGAGCGCATCTGGCGCGATGTCGTCGGCGTGCCCGCCGAGCGCATCCAGCGCCTCGGCAAGAAGGACAACTACTGGTCCATGGGCGTCCCCGGCCCCTGCGGCCCGTGCTCCGAGATCAACTACGACCGCGGCCCCGAGTTCGGCGTCGAGGGCGGCCCCGCCGTCAACGACGAGCGGTACGTGGAGATCTGGAACCTCGTCTTCATGCAGTACGAGCGTGGCGAGGGCACCGGCAAGGAGGACTTCGAGATCCTCGGCGAGCTGCCGAGCAAGAACATCGACACGGGCCTCGGCATGGAGCGGCTCGCCATGATTCTGCAGGGCGTGCAGAACATGTACGAGATCGACACCTCCATGGCCGTCATCAACAAGGCCACCGAGCTGACCGGCGTGCGCTACGGCGACGCCCACGACTCGGACGTCTCCCTGCGCGTGGTCACCGACCACATGCGCACGTCCGTGATGCTCATCGGCGACGGTGTCACCCCCGGCAACGAGGGCCGCGGCTACGTCCTGCGCCGCATCATGCGCCGCGCCATCCGCAACATGCGCCTGCTCGGTGCCACCGGCCCGGTCGTCAAGGACCTGATCGACGTCGTCATCGGCATGATGGGCCAGCAGTACCCCGAGCTCATCACCGACCGCGAGCGCATCGAGAAGGTCGCCCTCGCCGAGGAGAACGCCTTCCTCAAGACGCTGAAGGCCGGCACCAACATCCTCGACACCGCCGTCGCCGACACCAAGGCCGCCGGCTCCACCGTCCTGCCCGGCGACAAGGCCTTCCTGCTCCACGACACGTGGGGCTTCCCGATCGACCTCACCCTGGAGATGGCCGCCGAGCAGGGGCTGTCCGTGGACGAGGACGGCTTCCGCCGCCTGATGAAGGAGCAGCGGGAGCGCGCCAAGGCCGACGCCCAGGCCAAGAAGACCGGCCACGCCGACCTCGGCGCCTACCGCGAGATCGCCGACAGCGCCGGCGAGACGGAGTTCATCGGCTACACCGACACCGAGGGCGAGTCCACGATCGTCGGCATCCTCGTCGACGGCGTCTCCTCCCCGGCCGCCACCGAGGGCGACGAGGTCGAGATCGTCCTCGACCGCACGCCGTTCTACGCCGAGGGCGGCGGCCAGATCGGCGACACCGGCCGGATCAAGGTCGACACCGGTGCCGTCATCGAGGTCCGCGACTGCCAGAAGCCGGTCCCGGGCGTGTACGTTCACAAGGGCGTCGTCCAGGTCGGCGAGGTGACGGTCGGCGCCAAGGCCCACGCCTCGATCGACAACCGGCGCCGCAAGGCCATCGCCCGCGCCCACTCGGCCACCCACCTCACCCACCAGGCCCTGCGCGACGCCCTCGGCCCGACGGCCGCCCAGGCCGGTTCCGAGAACCAGCCCGGCCGCTTCCGCTTCGACTTCGGCTCGCCGTCCGCCGTACCGACGGCCGTGATGACCGACGTCGAGCAGAAGATCAACGAGGTGCTCGCCCGCGACCTCGACGTGCGCGCCGACATCATGGGCATCGACGAGGCCCGCAAGCAGGGCGCCATCGCCGAGTTCGGCGAGAAGTACGGCGAGCGCGTGCGCGTCGTGACGATCGGCGACTTCTCCAAGGAGCTGTGCGGCGGCACGCATGTGCACAACACCGCCCAGCTGGGCCTGGTGAAGCTGCTCGGCGAGTCGTCCATCGGCTCCGGTGTCCGCCGGATCGAGGCCCTGGTCGGCGTGGACGCCTACAACTTCCTCGCCCGCGAGCACACGGTCGTCAACCAGCTCACCGAGCTGCTCAAGGGCCGCCCGGAGGACCTGCCGGAGAAGGTCTCCGCCATGCTCGGCAAGCTGAAGGACGCCGAGAAGGAGATCGAGAAGTTCCGCGCCGAGAAGGTGCTCCAGGCCGCCGCCGGCCTCGCCGAGTCCGCCAAGGACGTGCGCGGGGTCGCCCTGGTCACCGGCCAGGTCCCGGACGGCACCACCGCCGACGACCTGCGCAAGCTGGTCCTTGACGTGCGCGGCCGCATCCAGGGCGGCCGGGCCGCCGTGGTCGCCCTGTTCACCACGGTCAACGGCAAGCCGCTGACGGTGATCGCCACCAACGAGGCCGCCCGCGAGCGCGGCCTGAAGGCCGGTGACCTGGTCCGTACGGCCGCCAAGACCCTCGGCGGTGGTGGCGGCGGCAAGCCGGACGTCGCTCAGGGCGGCGGCCAGAACCCGGCCGCCATCGGCGAGGCCGTCGACGCCGTCGAGCGGCTCGTGGCGGAAACGGCCAAGTGATGCGCAGAGGACGTCGACTCGCGATCGACGTCGGGGACGCCCGGATCGGGGTCGCCTCGTGCGACCCCGACGGGATCCTCGCCACCCCGGTGGAGACGGTCCCGGGACGGGACATCCCCGCAGCGCACCGCCGGTTGAAGCAGCTCGTCGAGGAGTACGAGCCGATCGAGGTCGTCGTCGGGCTGCCGCGCTCCCTCAAGGGGGGCGAGGGCCCGGCCGCGGCCAAGGTCCGCGGCTTCGCCCAGGAACTCGCGCAGGGCATCGCACCGGTCCCGGTCCGGCTGGTCGACGAGCGGATGACGACGGTGACGGCGAGCCAGGGACTGCGCGCCTCGGGCGTGAAGTCCAAGAAGGGCCGCTCGGTCATCGACCAGGCAGCCGCTGTCATCATCCTGCAGCAGGCGCTGGAATCCGAACGGGTGTCAGGGAAAGCCCCGGGCGAGGGCGTCGAAGTGGTCATCTGATCGCGATACGGTAACGTTCCGCGCGATGCGGTGGTGTTCGAACAGCCTCCGCACAGCAAGAGGCGGGACGGGAGCCGAGCCGGAAGCCACGCGACCGCCGCCTCGCGGCTCTAGGGGATCGATGACTGAGTATGGCCGGGGCCAAGGCTCCGAACCGTGGCATCCGGAGGACCCGTTGTACGGGGACGGCGGATGGAGAGGACAGCAGGCCCACGAGGGTCAGCAGTCCCCCTACGACGGCCAGTCGCAGCACTATCCAGAGCAGCCGCAGCAGCCGCAGTACGGCGACTGGGGCGACGGCCGGCAGGCCGCATACGATCAGGCGCAGCAACAGTACTCCGGTCAGGGGCAGCAGCAGTACTCCGGTCAGGGGCAGCAGTCGTACGACCCGCACCAGCAGCAGTCGTACGACCCGCACCAGCAGCAGTCGTACGACCCGCACCAGCAGTACGACACCGGCGGCTGGGCCACCGGCACGCACCCGCAGGTCCCGTACACCCCGGACCCGGCCGACCCGTACGCCCAGCAGGCGGCCCCCTACGGCGCACAGCAGCCGGACTTCTACGGCACCCCGGACGCGTACCCGCCGCCGGAGCCGCCCGCCCGGCGGCGCGCCGAACCGGAGCCGAGGACCGACTGGGATCCCGGCCCCGACCAGGGCGAGCACGCCTTCTTCTCGGGCGGGGACGATGACGACGGCGACGAGCCGGGGGACCGGCGTGGCCGCGGCGACCGGCGGGGCCGGGGCGGCAAGAGCAAGAAGAGCCGCAGCGGATGCGCCTGCCTGGTGGTCGTCCTGGTCTTCGGCGGCGGCCTGGCCGGTGTCTCCTACTTCGGCTACCAGTACTACCAGGATCGTTTCGGCGCCGCCCCGGACTACGCGGGGGACGGCACCGACGAGCAGGTGACCGTCGAAGTCCCCAAGGGCGCCAGCGGAGCCGAGATCGGCCGCCGGCTCAAGGACGCGGGCGTCATCAAGAGCGTGGACGCCTTCGTCGCCGCGCAGTCGCAGAACCCTGACGGGGAGTCGATCCAGGCGGGCGCCTATCTGCTGAACAAGCAGATGTCCGCGGCGAGCGCCGTCGAGATGATGCTCGACCCGAAGAGCCAGAACAATGTGATCGTCGCTCCGGGCCAGCGAAATGTGCAGGTTTACGACAGGATCGACGAGAAGCTTGGCCTGGAGTCCGGCACCACCAAGGACGTCGCCAAGAAGAAGTACAAGGGCTTCGGCCTGCCCAGCTGGGCGAACAACAACGGCGACATCAAGGACCCGCTGGAGGGCTTCCTCTACCCGGGCACGTATCCCGCGGCCAAGGGCATGAAGCCCGAGGCGGTGCTGAAGGAGATGGTCACGCGGGCCAACGAGCAGTACGGCCGGTACGACCTCGACGCGAAGGCCAAGGCGCTCGACCTGGAGAATCCGCTGCAGGTCATCACGGTCGCCAGCCTCGTCCAGGCCGAGGGCAAGACGACGGACGACTTCCGCAAGATGGCCGAGGTCGTCTACAACCGCCTCGAGTCGACCAACACAGAGACGAACCAACTGCTCCAGTTCGACTCGACCTTCAACTACCTCAAGGGTCAGAGCAAGATCGACATCTCCGCGTCGGAGATCAACAGCAACCCGGACCCGTACAACACGTACACCAACAAGGGCCTGACTCCCGGCCCGATCGGCAACCCGGGCGACGAGGCGCTGAAGGCCGCGCTGAACCCGACGGAGGACGGCTGGATGTACTTCGTCGCCACGGACGGCATGAACAAGACCGAGTTCGCCAAGACGATCGAGGAACACCAGAGGCTGGTCGACAAGTTCAACGCGTCGAGGGACGACTGATGCCCGCACCTCGAAGGGCCGCCGTGCTCGGCTCTCCGATCGCCCACTCCCTCTCCCCGGTGCTGCACCGTGCCGCGTACGCGCAACTGGGCCTGGAGGGGTGGAGGTACGACCGCTTCGAGATCGACGAGGCGGCGCTGCCGGGCTTCTTGGGCACGCTCGGTCCCGAGTGGGCCGGGCTGTCGCTGACCATGCCGCTGAAGCGGGCCGTGATCCCGTTGCTCGACGAGATCAGCGCCACCGCGGCCTCGGTCGAGGCGGTCAACACGGTCGTCTTCACCGAGGACGGCCGCCGCGTCGGCGACAACACCGACATCCCCGGAATGGTCGCCGCGCTGCGCGAGCACGGCATCGAGCAGGTCGACTCGGCGGCGATCCTCGGCGCGGGCGCCACCGCCTCCTCCGCGCTGGCCGCGCTCGCCCGGATCTGCACCGGCGAGGTCGTGGTGTACGTCCGCAGCGCCGCCCGCGCCACCGAGATGCGGCAGTGGGGTGAGCGGCTCGACGTCGAGGTACGGACGGCGGACTGGGCGGACGCGGCCGAGGCGCTGCGCGCTCCGCTGGTGATCGCGACGACGCCGACCGGTACGACGGACGTCCTGGCCGCCGCTGTGCCCGAGCGGCCCGCCACCCTCTTCGACGTGCTCTACGAGCCGTGGCCCACCGAACTCGCGGCCCGCTGGTCCATGTTCGGCGGGGCCGTCGTCAGCGGTCTCGACCTGCTGGTGCACCAGGCGGTGCTCCAGGTCGAGCAGATGACGGGGCGCGTACCGGCGCTGGAGGCCATGCGAAAAGCGGGCGAACACGCGCTCGACGCTCGATAGGATCCCCCCGGTTCCGCAGGGGGCGGGCCGGGAGGGGAAAGCGTTCGATGTCCACAGGCGTGTCGCTGGCGTCTGCCAAGAGCCAGATCTTCGAGAGCCTGCTGTGGTTCCTGCCCGACTGGGTGCAGAACACCGTGCTCGTACTGATCATTGTCGCTGTCCTGGCGACCTGGATCCTCAAGCTGAGGAACAAGATCGCCGCACGCCGCGCGCGGCGCATGGCACAGCCGGTGCCGGCGGCACAGTACGGGCAGGGGAGCGGAGCGGACTACCTGGGGCAGTACGCGCCTCAGCAGTCGGCCCCGCAGCAGCCCAGCGGCGCCGACTACCTCGGCGCCTACGCCCCGCAGCAGCGTCCGGAGAACGGCCCCTCCTGATCGTCGTCCTGCCGGGTCCCGTCCGTCTGATGGACCGGCGGCGGGGCAGGGGCCTCGGACGTGGGAGGATCGGAGGTGGCGGGCCAGGGCCGCGCACCCCGGTCGCGCCATCGCCGTACGCGAGGACGCGCGTACGCAGGGCAGTACCGGGGCGCGAGCACTGAGGAGCACCGTTGAGCAGGTTGCGCTGGCTGACCGCGGGGGAGTCCCACGGTCCCGCACTCGTCGCGACGCTGGAGGGCCTTCCCGCCGGCGTGCCGATCACCACGGAGATGGTGGCGGACCACCTGGCGCGCCGACGGCTCGGCTATGGGCGCGGTGCGCGGATGAAGTTCGAGCGGGACGAGGTCACCTTCCTCGGCGGTGTCCGGCACGGCCTCACCCTGGGCTCGCCGGTCGCGATCATGGTCGGCAACAGCGAGTGGCCGAAGTGGGAACAGGTCATGGCGGCCGACCCGGTCGACCCCGAGGCGCTGGCCGGCCTCGCCCGCAACGCGCCGCTGACCCGGCCCCGGCCCGGTCACGCCGACCTCGCGGGCATGCAGAAGTACGGCTTCGACGAGGCACGTCCGGTGCTGGAGCGGGCCTCCGCGCGGGAGACGGCGGCCCGGGTGGCGCTCGGCGCGGTGGCGCGGTCGTACCTGAAGGAGACCGCCGGCATCGAGATCGTCAGCCATGTCGTGGAGCTGGCGGCGGCCAAGGCCCCGTACGGCGTGTACCCGACCCCGGCGGACGTCGAGAAGCTCGACGCGGACCCCGTGCGCTGCCTGGACGCGGACGCGTCGAAGGCGATGGTCGCGGAGATCGACCAGGCCCACAAGGACGGCGACACGCTCGGCGGTGTCGTGGAGGTGCTGGCGTACGGCGTGCCCGTGGGCCTCGGTTCGCACGTGCACTGGGACCGCCGGCTGGACTCCCGGCTGGCCGCCGCCCTGATGGGCATTCAGGCGATCAAGGGCGTCGAGGTCGGCGACGGCTTCGAGCTGGCACGGGTGCCGGGTTCGAAGGCGCACGACGAGATCCTCACCACCGACGAGGGCATCAAGCGGGCCACCGGCCGTTCCGGCGGCACCGAGGGCGGACTGTCGACGGGTGAGCTGCTGCGGGTGCGGGCCGCGATGAAGCCGATCGCGACGGTGCCGAGGGCCCTGCGGACCGTCGACGTCGCCACCGGCGAGGAGGCCGCCGCTCACCACCAGCGCTCCGACGTGTGCGCGGTGCCGGCCGCCGGCATCGTCGCGGAGGCGATGGTGGCGCTGGTGCTGGCCGACGCGGTGGCGGAGAAGTTCGGCGGCGACAGCGTGCCCGAGACCCGCCGTAACGTGCAGTCGTACCTCGACAACCTGGCGATCCGGTGAGCGGGCCGTTGGTCGTCCTGGTCGGCCCGATGGGCGTCGGCAAGTCCACCGTGGGCCAACTGCTCGCGCAGCGGCTCGGGGTCGGCTTCCGGGACACCGACGAGGACATCGTGGCCGAACAGGGCCGCACCATCTCCGACATCTTCGTCGAGGAGGGCGAACCGGCCTTCCGCGCGATCGAGAAGCGGGCGGTGCACAAGGCGCTGGCCGAGCATGCCGGAGTGCTGGCACTCGGCGGCGGCGCCGTCCTCGACCCGGACACCCGCGGCCTGCTGGCCGCACAGCGGGTTGTCTACCTGTCGATGGACGTCGAGGAAGCGGCCCGGCGCACCGGCCTGAACGCCGCCCGGCCGCTGCTGGCGATCAACCCGCGCAAGCAGTGGCGGGAGCTGATGGAGGCCCGTCGGCACCTGTACGAGGAGGTGGCGCGCTCGGTCGTGGCCACCGATGACCGTACGCCCGAAGAGGTCACCCAAGAGGTCCTGAACGCCCTGGAGTTGAAGGAAGCATGAGCAGCGAGTCAGTGACGCGGATCCAGGTCGGCGGCACCGCGGGCAGCGAGCCGTACGAGGTCCTGGTCGGCCGTCAGCTGCTCGGTGAGCTCGGTGGGTTGGTCGGCGACAAGGCCAAGCGGGTCGCCGTCATCCACCCCGAGGCGCTCGCCGAGACCGGCGAGGCACTGCGCGCCGATCTGGCCGAGCAGGGCTACGAGGCGGTCGCCATCCAGGTGCCCAACGCCGAGGAGGCCAAGACCGCCGAGGTCGCCGCCTACTGCTGGAAGGCGCTCGGCCAGTCCGGCTTCACCCGCACGGATGTCGTCGTGGGCGTCGGCGGCGGTGCGACCACCGACCTCGCCGGTTTCGTCGCCGCGACCTGGTTGCGCGGGGTCCGCTGGATCGCGATCCCCACCACCGTCCTGGCCATGGTCGACGCGGCGGTGGGCGGCAAGACCGGCATCAACACCGCCGAGGGAAAGAACCTGGTCGGCGCCTTCCACCCGCCCGCCGGCGTGCTGTGCGACCTGGCGGCGCTGGACTCCCTCCCGGTCAACGACTACGTCTCCGGGCTCGCCGAGATCATCAAGGCCGGCTTCATCGCCGACCCGACGATCCTCGAGCTCATCGAGGCCGACCCGCAGGCCGCCCGCACCCCGGCCGGCCCGCACACCGCCGAGCTCATCGAGCGGTCCATCCGGGTCAAGGCCGAGGTCGTCTCCTCCGACCTGAAGGAGTCGGGCCTGCGGGAGATCCTCAACTACGGCCACACCCTCGGTCACGCCATCGAGAAGAACGAGCGCTACAAGTGGCGGCACGGCGCCGCGGTCGCCGTCGGCATGCACTTCGCCGCCGAACTCGGCCGTCTGGCGGGCCGGTTGGACGACGCCACCGCCGACCGGCACCGCACGATCCTCGAATCGGTCGGCCTGCCGCTGCACTACCGCTACGACCAGTGGCCCAAGCTGCTGCAGAACATGAAGGTCGACAAGAAGTCCCGCGGGGACCTGCTGCGCTTCATCGTCCTGGACGGCCTGGCCAAGCCCACCGTTCTGGAAGGCCCCGATCCGGCCATGCTCCTCGCCGCCTACGGCGAAGTGGGCCAGTAAGTCCACAGGGGCCCCATCCGCCCGATTCGCCTCTCCACACCGGGCACTTCGGGCCGTCCCCGGCCGTTCACCAAACGGCGGCCGGGGACGGTACCGTTCGGTAGCGAGCGGGTGCGCCCCGCTGCCAGCGCCAATTGCCTGTACGAGACGGAGTGGCACCGGATGCAGCACGCAGTGGGGTCTCCGCTGCCGCCGCCCCACCAGCCGGGGCACGGACCGGCCGCCGGCTGGTCGCCGGCCGCACAACACCCAGGTCCGCACCACCAGGGTTCCGCACCCGGGCCGCAGGGACCCGTCCCCGTGCCCCCGCCGCCCCCGGCCCCCGGCTTCACCGGCGCCCCCTCCGCCCCGGTCCCGCCCGCCTCGCACCCGACGGCTGCGCAAACCGTCCCGACGGCGCCCGACACCACCGGCCATGTGCCGCTACCGCCCGGCGGCCCCGTCGCCATGCCCAGCACGCCGCCCGCGACGACCGCTCCCGACCCCGGCACCACGACACTCGCGGTGCTGCTCATCGGCCCCGCCGGCGCCGGCAAGACCAGCGTGGCCAAGTTCTGGGCGGACCACCGCCGGGTCCCCACGGCCCACATCAGTCTGGACGACGTACGCGAATGGGTCCGCTCGGGCTTCGCGGACCCGCAGTCCGGATGGAACGACCACTCCGAGGCCCAGTACCGCCTCGCCCGCCGCACCTGCGGATTCGCCGCGCGCAACTTTCTGGCCAACGGCATTTCCTGCATCCTCGACGATGCTGTCTTCCCGGACCGCCCGGTCGTGGGCCTCGGCGGCTGGAAACGGCACGTGGGCCCCGGCCTGCTCCCCGTGGTCCTCCTCCCGGGCCTCGACATAGTCCTGGAACGCAACGCCGAACGCACCGGCAACCGCCGCCTCACCGACGAGGAGGTCGCCCGCATCCACGGCCGCATGGCGGGCTGGTACGGCTCGGGCCTCCCGATCATTGACAACTCCCAACTCGACATACCCGGCACGGCCCGCGTCCTGGACGAGGTCCTGGCGAGGTCGATCGCATCGCCGCCCAAGTGGTAGCTGACGCGAGCGGTGGGTGACGTAGCCCGGCGTTGGTGAAGGCGTCGGGGTTGGTCGCGCAGCCCGGCACTTGCGGGGTGCCGCCCGCGCCCACCCGTGCCGCCCCAGGCGGCACGGGTGGGCGCGGCTAGCACGCACGCCACCACACACCCGCAGCCGCCGATGCACGGGAGCGGGTCGTGGGGGTGCGGCGCAGCCCGCCGCTTAGCCGGTTACCAACGGACGTCCACCGTGGCAGCTGGCGGAGGGGCGCAACCCGCGGCGGGCTCGCCGCACCACCGCGACCCCGACCCACCCACCGGCACAAGGCGCCCGCCGCTCAATCGTCGGAGACACCCCCACTCGGCCCTCCCAACCGGCGATCACCGCCCACCCCTCGTACGCTCGGCTCATGTCAGAGGTGTACGCGGCCCGCCGAACCCGGCTACGGGAGCGCTGCAACGCGGCCGGCAGCGCAGCGGCGCTGATCTCCCGTCCCGCCAACGTCCGCTACCTCGCAGGAGCGGCACCCCAGCGTGCCGCCCTGCTGATCGGCAAGCGCGAAGACCTGTTGGTCTGCACCGGCCCCCCGGACGAGAAACCGACGGAAGGCCGCCCCGACGAGGCCCTGCCCGTGCACACCCTGCCCGGCCCCGGCCCCGCCGGCGACCCCGCCGTCGCGGCCGCCGACCTCGCCGTATCCCAGGGCGCCGACTCCCTCGCCGTCGAGGAACACCACCTCACCGTCGCCCGGCACCGCGCCATCCGCTCGGTCGCCCCCCGCCTGCGCCTCGCCGATCTCGGCGGCGCGGTCGAGCAGCTCAGGGTCGTCAAGGACGAGGAGGAGATCTCCTGCCTGCGCATCGGCGCCGAAATCGCCGACCAGGCCCTCGGCGAGCTCCTGGAATCCATCCTCGTGGGCCGCACCGAACGCCACCTCGCCCTGGAACTGGAGCGCCGCCTCGTCGACCACGGCGCCGACGGCCCCGCCTTCCCGACCTCTGTCGCCACCGGCCCCAACTCCGGCCGTCGCGGCCACCGCCCCACCGACCGCCGCGTCGAGGAGGGCGATTTCCTCTCCGTATGCCTGGGCGCGACGTACCGCGGCTACCGCTGCGAGATCGGCCGTACCTTCGTCATCGGCACCTCGCCCGCCGACTGGCAGATCGAGCTGTACGACCTGGTCTTCGCAGCCCAGCGCGCCGGCCGGGAGATGCTGGCGCCCGGCTCCGCCTACCGCGACGTCGACCGCGCCGCACGCCAGGTGCTGGATTCCGCGGGGTACGCAGAAGGCCTCCCGCCCCTCACCGGCCATGGCGTCGGACTCGAAATCGACGAGGACCCTCAGCTGGCTCCCTCGGCCATGGGTAAACTGGACGCTTGCGTGCCGGTCACCGTCGAACCGGGGGTCCACCTCCCGGGCCGGGGCGGCGTCCGGATCGATGACACGCTCGTCGTACGCCCCGAGGCGGACGGCGGACCCGAGCTACTCACCATCACGACCAAGGAGCTGCTCGCGCTCTAGCGGCACACCACCGCGGCGCCTGCCCCGGGGTCGTCCACGTCAGTCCAGGAGATTCCGCAACCGTGGCTTCCACGAACGACCTCAAGAACGGCATGGTGCTCAAGCTCGAAGGCGGCCAGCTCTGGTCCGTCGTCGAGTTCCAGCACGTCAAGCCCGGCAAGGGCCCGGCCTTCGTGCGCACCAAGCTCAAGAACGTGCTCTCCGGCAAGGTCGTCGACAAGACCTTCAACGCCGGTGTCAAGGTCGAGACGGCCACCGTCGACAAGCGTGACATGCAGTTCTCCTACATGGACGGCGACTACTTCGTCTTCATGGACATGGAGACCTACGACCAGCTGCACATCGACCGCAAGACCGTTGCCGAGGCGGCCAACTTCCTCGTCGAGGGCTTCACCGCCACCGTCGCCCAGCACGAGGGCGAGGTGCTCTTCGTCGAGCTCCCGGCCGCCGTCGAGCTGACCATCGCCGAGACCGAGCCGGGCGTCCAGGGCGACCGCTCCACCGGCGGCACCAAGCCCGCGACGCTGGAGACCGGCCACCAGATCCAGGTCCCGCTCTTCATCACCACCGGTGAGAAGATCAAGGTCGACACCCGCACGAGCGACTACCTCGGCCGGGTGAACAGCTAACCGTGGCTGCCCGCAACACGGCCCGCAAGCGCGCCTTCCAGATCCTCTTCGAGGGCGACCAGCGCGGCGCCGACGTCCTGACGGTCCTCGCGGACTGGATCCGGCTCTCCCGGACCGACACCCGGCAGCCGCCGGTGAGCGAGTACACGATGCAGCTGGTCGAGGGCTACGCGCAGCACGCGAAGCGGATCGACGAGCTGATCGCGCAGTACTCGGTCGGCTGGACGCTCGACCGGATGCCGGTCGTGGACCGCAACATCCTGCGCCTGGGCGCGTACGAGCTGATCTGGGTCGACGAGACCCCGGACGCCGTCGTGCTGGACGAGATGGTGCAGCTGGCGAAGGAGTTCTCGACGGACGAGTCGCCCTCGTTCGTCAACGGTCTCCTCGGCCGGCTGAAGGACCTCAAGCCCTCGCTGCGTCGCACCGCCGAGGACGCCGAGGACTGAGTCACCTGAACGCCTCAGGGCCGCAGCTCGCACGCTGCGGCCCTGAGGCGTTTTCCGCGTCCTCGGGTGCTCAGAGGGCCCCCGAAGCGCTCAGAACGCCGCCGGGGGGGGGGGGGCCCAGAATTTGACGGCCCCCCCCCGGCCCCGGTGGGGGGTAAACGCCGGGGGGGCCGCCCCCCCCCGGGGGGGCCCCCCCCCCCCCCGGCCGGAACCATGAAGTTCCGGCCACCCCGGCGGCACGTTTCTGCTGAACCCGCGGAGTGCTCAGCCCTCCTCGTGGGACACCGCACGACGCGCGTCCGCATCCAGTACGCCCCAGCTGATCAGCTGCTCGGTGAGGACCGAGGGCGACTGGTCGTAGATGACGGCGAGTGTGCGCAGGTCGTCCTGGCGGATCGAGAGCACCTTGCCGTTGTAGTCGCCGCGCTGCGACTGGATCGTCGCCGCGTACCGCTGCAGGGGACCCGCCTTCTCGGCCGGCACCGTGGCCAGCCGCTCCAGGTCCAGGACCAGCTTCGGCGGCGGCTCGGCGGCGCCGCCGGGGGTGGTGCCCGGAAGGAGTTCCTGCACGGGTACGCCGTAGAAGTCCGCCAGCTCGGCAAGGCGCTGCACGGTGACGGCGCGGTCGCCGCGCTCGTACGACCCGACCACGACCGCCTTCCAGCGTCCCTGGGACTTCTCCTCGACACCGTGGAGGGAAAGGCCCTGCTGGGTGCGGATGGCCCGGAGCTTGGCCCCGAGCTGTTTGGCGTATTCGCTGGACATATAGCTCCCCGGACACTGTGTCGACGCGGCCGGCTTGTTTCCATGCCGCGCGGCTGGTAACTCACTGTGAGGTTACGCAGCGTTACTCTCCTGCGTCAAGCCGAATGGTCCGCAGCGACTCTTCCGTGGTATCGGCGGTCGACTGCGCCGAGCGAGTGATCCACGGCCGTCAGGGGGGTGATCAGGGCGGTCGTCCCGGCCTGCTACCGTGGATGGCGCAATCCCGACGTCCTTTAAGGTCCGTCCCGTGAGGCGGAGAAGGAGGTCCGTTTCGTATGGACACGCAAGCGTCCGATGCGCGGCCCGTGCTCGAAGGGCCCGACATCGCGCGGGTGTTGACCCGCATCGCCCACGAGATCGTCGAGCGCGCCAAGGGCGCCGACGACGTGGTGCTCCTCGGCATTCCCACCCGAGGCGTCTTCCTCGCCCAGCGGCTCGCCGCCAAGCTCGAACAGATCACCGAGCGCAAGGTCCCGTGCGGTTCGCTGGACATCACGATGTACCGCGACGACCTGCGCATGCACCCGCCGCGTGCGCTGGCCCGCACCGACATCCCCGGTGACGGCATCGACGGCAGGCTCGTCGTCCTGGTCGACGACGTCCTCTTCTCCGGCCGCACCATCCGCGCCGCCCTCGACGCCCTGAACGACATCGGGCGCCCGCGTGCCGTGCAGCTCGCGGTCCTGGTCGACCGCGGTCACCGTGAACTGCCCATCCGCGCCGACTACGTCGGCAAGAACCTCCCCACGTCGCTGCGGGAGACGGTCAAGGTCCAGCTCGCCGAGGAGGACGGTCGCGACACCGTGCTGCTCGGTGTGAAGCAGACCGCCCAGGGCGCGCAGCACTAGCAAACGGAGGCGTACGCCACCGTCGTACGCCTGCGTGCACTCCTGCCCGCCCGAAATCTCCCGAATGAACTGCCTTACGGAGCCTGAAAGATGCAGCGCCATCTCATCTCGGCCGCCGACCTCACCCGCGACGACGCCGTCCTGATCCTCGACACCGCCGAGGAGATGTCCCGGGTCGCCGACCGGCCGATCAAGAAGCTGCCGACCCTGCGCGGCCGCACCGTCGTGAACCTCTTCTTCGAGGACTCCACCCGCACCCGGATCTCCTTCGAGGCCGCCGAGAAGCGGCTGTCCGCGGACGTCATCAACTTCTCCGCCAAGGGGTCGAGCGTGTCCAAGGGCGAGTCCCTCAAGGACACCGCCCAGACCCTGGAGGCCATGGGCGTCGACGCCGTCGTCATCCGGCACGGCGCCTCCGGAGCCCCGTACCGGCTGGCCAACTCCGGCTGGATCGACGCCGCCGTCATCAATGCCGGCGACGGCACCCACCAGCACCCCACCCAGGCCCTGCTCGACGCCTTCACCATGCGCCGCCGGCTCGTCGGCCGGGACGCCGGGCTCGGTCAGGACCTCGCCGGCCGACGCGTCACCATCGTCGGCGACGTCCTGCACAGCCGGGTCGCCCGCTCCAACGTCGACCTGCTGCACACCCTCGGCGCCGAGGTCACCCTCGTCGCCCCGCCGACCCTGTTGCCGGTCGGCGTCGCTTCCTGGCCCTGCGAGGTCTCCTACGACCTCGACGCCGCGCTGCCCAAGTCCGACGCGGTGATGATGCTGCGCGTGCAGCGCGAGCGGATGCACGCCGCGTACTTCCCGACCGAGCGGGAGTACTCGCGGCGCTACGGCCTCGACGGCGACCGCATGGCGCGGATGCCCGAGCACGCCATCGTGATGCACCCCGGACCGATGGTCCGCGGCATGGAGATCACCGCCGAGGTCGCCGACTCCGGGCGCTGCACCGCGATCGAGCAGGTCGCCAACGGAGTCTCCATCCGGATGGCCGTTCTGTACCTGCTGCTCGGCGGCAACGAACCCGCCGTCACCAACACCCGTACCGAGGAGAAGTAACACAGATGAGCAAGATCCTGATCCGTGGTGCGAAGGTGCTCGGCGGCGAGCCGCAGGACGTCCTGATCGACGGCGACACCATCGCCGAGGTGGGTACCGGTCTGAGCGCCGACGGCGCAGAGGTCGTCGAGGCCGACGGCAAGGTGCTGCTCCCCGGCCTCGTCGACCTGCACACCCATCTGCGTGAGCCCGGCCGCGAGGACTCCGAGACCGTGCTGACGGGTACGCGCGCGGCTGCGAGTGGCGGTTACACCGCCGTGTTCGCCATGGCCAACACCTTCCCGGTGGCCGACACGGCCGGTGTCGTCGAGCAGGTCTGGCGGCTCGGACAGCAGCACGGCTACTGCGACGTCCAGCCGATCGGGGCCGTCACCGTCGGCCTGGAGGGCAAGAAGCTCGCCGAGCTGGGTGCGATGCACGAGTCGGCGGCCGGCGTCACGGTCTTCTCCGACGACGGCAAGTGCGTCCACGACGCCGTGATCATGCGGCGGGCGCTGGAGTACGTGAAGGCCTTCGGCGGCGTCGTCGCCCAGCACGCGCAGGAGCCGCGGCTGACCGAGGGCGCCGAGATGAACGAGGGCGTGGTCTCCGCGGAGCTGGGGCTGGGCGGATGGCCGGCCGTCGCCGAGGAGTCGATCATCGCCCGCGACGTGCTGCTCGCGGACCACGTCGGCTCGCGCGTCCACATCTGCCACCTGTCGACGGCGGGTTCGGTCGAGATCGTCCGCTGGGCCAAGTCCCGCGGCATCGACGTGACCGCCGAGGTCACCCCGCACCACCTGCTCCTCACCGACGAGCTGGTCCGGACGTACAACCCGGTCTACAAGGTGAACCCGCCGCTGCGCACCGAGCGCGACGTGCTGGCGCTGCGCGAGGCGCTCGCCGACGGCACGATCGACATCGTCGCCACCGACCACGCCCCGCACCCGCACGAGGACAAGGACTGCGAGTGGGCCGCCGCCGCCATGGGGATGGTCGGCCTGGAGACCGCATTGTCAGTGGTCCAGGAGACGATGGTCGACACCGGGCTGCTCAACTGGGCCGGCGTCGCGGACCGTATGTCCTTCACGCCGGCGCGGATCGGGCAGGCCACGGGCCACGGACGTCCCGTCTCGGCAGGTGAGCCCGCCAACCTCACTCTCGTCGACACGGCATACCGTGGGTTGGTGGACCCCGCGGGCTTCGCCTCGCGCAGCCGCAACACCCCCTATGAGGGGCGTGAGCTGCCGGGCCGTGTCACGCACACGTGGCTCCGGGGCAAGGCCACGCTCGTCGACGGGAAGCTCACGTGACACCTGTAATCCTGCTGGCCGCCGAGAAGGAATCGGCGGAAGTGACCGACTGGGCCGCCCGTGTTGGCTGGGTGGTGGGCCTCGCCCTGTTCGTCGCGCTCGTCTACTGGCTGATGCGCGAGGGCTGGAAGTGGCGCGGCACCCTTCAGGGCGACCTGCCGGAGCTCCCCACCGCGCCGGACGACCCCGGCCCGGCGAAACTGAGCCTGAGCGGCCGCTACCACGGCTCCACCACCGCCGGTCAGTGGTTGGACCGCATCGTGGCGCACGGCCTGGGCACCCGCAGCCGGGTCGAGCTCACGCTGACGGACGCGGGACTGGACGTCGTACGCCCCGGGGCGACCGACTTCTTCGTCCCCGTGGAGGCCCTGCGCGAAGCGCGGCTCGACAAGGGCATCGCCGGCAAGGTCCTCACCGAGGGCGGTCTGCTCGTGGTGACCTGGGCGCACGGCGACCGGCTGATCGACTCCGGCTTCCGCTCCGACCACGCGGCCGAGCACAACGAGTGGGCCGACGTCATTAACTCCATGATCAAAGCAACCACCACGGAAGGCGCCGAACGATGACGACCTCCACCAGGGGAACCGCGAAGGTTCCTGCCGTACTCGTCCTGGAGGACGGCCGGATCTTCCGCGGCCGTGCCTACGGGGCCGTGGGGGTGACCTTCGGCGAGGCCGTGTTCTCCACCGGCATGACCGGCTACCAGGAGACGCTGACCGACCCGTCGTACCACCGTCAGGTCGTCGTGATGACCGCCCCGCACGTCGGCAACACCGGCGTCAACGACGAGGACCCGGAGTCGAAGCGGATCTGGGTCTCCGGTTATGTCGTACGGGACCCCGCGCGCGTGCCGTCCAACTGGCGCTCCAGGCGGTCCCTGGACGAGGAGCTGCGCGACCAGGGCGTCGTCGGCATCTCCGGCATCGACACGCGCGCGTTGACCCGGCACCTGCGTGAGCGCGGCGCCATGCGCGTCGGCATCTTCTC
The DNA here is from genome assembly GCF_042672405.1 of Streptomyces sp. NPDC127197. Classification (NCBI taxonomy): domain Bacteria; kingdom Bacillati; phylum Actinomycetota; class Actinomycetes; order Kitasatosporales; family Streptomycetaceae; genus Streptomyces; species Streptomyces sp. NPDC127197. Next base: position 395,477 of record NZ_JBHXVG010000003.1, read on the forward strand.
CGGCAACGCGCTGCCCGACGAGGGCACCATGCTCGCCGAAGTGCGCCAGGCCCCCGAGATGAAGGGCGCGAACCTCTCCGCCGAGGTCGCCACCACCGAGCCGTACGTCGTCCCCGCCATCGGTGAGAAGAAGTTCACCGTCGCCGCCGTCGACCTCGGCATCAAGGGCATGACCCCGCACCGGATGGCCGAGCGCGGCATCGAGGTGCACGTGCTGCCCGCCACGGCGACCGCCGACGACGTGTACGCCGTGAACCCGGACGGCGTGTTCTTCTCCAACGGCCCGGGCGACCCGGCCACCGCCGACCACCCGGTCTCCGTGATGCAGGCGGTCCTGGAGCGCGGCACCCCGCTGTTCGGCATCTGCTTCGGCAACCAGATCCTGGGCCGCGCGCTCGGCTTCGGCACCTACAAGCTGAAGTACGGCCACCGCGGCATCAACCAGCCGGTGCAGGACCGGACGACCGGCAAGGTCGAGGTCACCGCGCACAACCACGGCTTCGCCGTCGACGCCCCGCTCGACAAGGTCTCCGACACCCCCTACGGCCGCGCCGAGGTCTCCCACGTCTGTCTCAACGACAACGTGGTGGAAGGTCTCCAGCTCCTCGACCGCCCGGCCTTCAGCGTCCAGTACCACCCCGAAGCGGCAGCCGGCCCGCACGACGCCGCCTATCTGTTCGACCGCTTCGTTTCCCTGATGGAGGGCCAGCGTGCCTAAGCGCACCGATATCCAGTCCGTCCTGGTCATCGGCTCCGGCCCGATCGTCATCGGCCAGGCCGCCGAGTTCGACTACTCCGGCACCCAGGCGTGCCGTGTCCTGAAGTCCGAGGGCCTCAGGGTCATCCTCGTCAACTCCAACCCGGCGACGATCATGACCGACCCGGAGATCGCCGACGCGACGTACGTCGAGCCGATCACCCCGGAGTTCGTCGAGAAGATCATCGCCAAGGAGCGGCCGGACGTCCTGCTGCCGACGCTGGGCGGTCAGACGGCGCTGAACACCGCCATCTCGCTGCACGAGAACGGAACCCTGGAGAAGTACGGCGTCGAGCTGATCGGCGCCAACGTCGAGGCGATCCACAAGGGTGAGGACCGCGATCAGTTCAAGCTGGTCGTCGACGCCGTGCACCGCAAGATCGGGCACGGCGAGAGCGCCCGGTCCGTGATCTGCCACTCGATGGACGACGTACTGGGGGGCGTCGAGCAGCTCGGCGGCTACCCGGTCGTCGTCCGCCCCTCCTTCACCATGGGCGGCGCCGGCTCCGGCTTCGCGCACAACGAGGAGGAACTGCGCCGCATCGCCGGTCAGGGCCTCACGCTCTCGCCCACCACCGAGGTGCTCCTGGAGGAGTCCATCCTCGGCTGGAAGGAGTACGAGCTGGAGCTCATGCGCGACAAGCACGACAACGTCGTGGTCGTCTGCTCCATCGAGAACTTCGACCCGATGGGCGTGCACACCGGCGACTCGATCACCGTCGCGCCGGCGATGACGCTCACCGACCGCGAGTACCAGATCCTGCGGGACATCGGCATCGCCGTCATCCGCGAGGTCGGCGTCGACACCGGCGGCTGCAACATCCAGTTCGCGGTGAACCCGGACGACGGCCGTGTCATCGTCATCGAGATGAACCCGCGCGTGTCGCGGTCGTCGGCGCTCGCCTCCAAGGCGACCGGTTTCCCGATCGCCAAGATCGCCGCGAAGCTTGCCGTGGGGTACACCCTCGACGAGATCCCGAACGACATCACGCAGGAGACCCCGGCCTCCTTCGAGCCGACCCTCGACTACGTGGTCGTCAAGGCACCGCGGTTCGCCTTCGAGAAGTTCCCCAGCGCCGACTCCACGCTGACGACCACCATGAAGTCGGTCGGCGAGGCGATGGCCATCGGCCGGAACTTCACCGAGGCGTTCCAGAAGGCGCTGCGCTCGCTCGAGAAGAAGGGCAGCCAGTTCACGTTCGTGGGCGACCCCGGGGACAAGGACGAGCTGCTGCGCGCGGCGGTCCGGCCCACCGACGGCCGGATCAACACGGTCATGCAGGCCATCCGCGCCGGTGCCACGCCGGAAGAGGTCTTCGCGGCGACGAAGATCGACCCGTGGTTCGTCGACCAGCTGTTCCTGATCAAGGAGATCGCGGACGAGCTGGCCGAGGCGCCGGAGCTGACCCCCGACCTGCTGGCCGAGGCCAAGCGGCACGGCTTCTCCGACCAGCAGATCGGCGAGATCCGTGGCCTGCGCGAGGACATCGTGCGCGAGGTGCGGCACGCACTCGGCATCCGTCCCGTCTACAAGACGGTCGACACCTGCGCCGCCGAGTTCGCGGCCCGCACGCCGTACTTCTACTCCTCGTACGACGAGGAGACCGAGGTCGCGCCGCGCGAGAAGCCCGCAGTCATCATCCTGGGCTCGGGTCCCAACCGGATCGGCCAGGGCATCGAGTTCGACTACTCCTGCGTCCACGCCTCCTTCGCGCTGTCCGGCGCCGGGTACGAGACCGTGATGGTCAACTGCAACCCGGAGACGGTCTCCACCGACTACGACACCTCCGACCGTCTCTACTTCGAGCCGCTCACCCTCGAGGACGTGCTGGAGATCGTCCACGCCGAGCAGCAGGCGGGCCCGGTCGCCGGTGTCGTGGTCCAGCTGGGCGGCCAGACCCCGCTGGGCCTGGCGCAGGCGCTGAAGGACAACGGCGTGCCGGTCGTCGGCACCCCGCCGGAGGCCATCCACGCCGCCGAGGACCGCGGCGCCTTCGGGCAGGTCCTCAAGGAAGCCGGCCTCCCGGCGCCCAAGCACGGCACCGCCACCACCTTCGCCGAGGCCAAGGCCATCGCCGACGAGATCGGCTACCCCGTCCTCGTCCGGCCTTCGTACGTCCTCGGCGGGCGCGGCATGGAGATCGTGTACGACGAGGCCCGGCTGTCGGCGTACATCGCCGAGTCCACCGAGATCAGCCCCTCCCGGCCGGTCCTGGTCGACCGGTTCCTCGACGACGCGATCGAGATCGACGTCGACGCGCTGTACGACGGCGAGGAGCTGTACCTCGGCGGTGTCATGGAGCACATCGAGGAGGCCGGCATCCACTCCGGCGACTCGGCCTGCGCCCTGCCCCCCATCACCCTCGGCGGCTTCGACATCAAGCGCCTGCGCGCCTCGACCGAGGCGATCGCCAAGGGCGTCGGTGTCCGCGGCCTGATCAACATCCAGTTCGCGATGGCCGGGGACATCCTTTACGTCCTCGAGGCCAACCCGCGTGCCTCACGCACCGTCCCCTTCACCTCGAAGGCCACCGCGGTGCCGCTGGCCAAGGCCGCCGCCCGGATCTCGCTGGGCGCGACCATCGCCGAGCTGCGCGCGGAGGGCCTGCTGCCCGCGCGGGGCGACGGCGGCGAGCTGCCGCTGGACGCGCCGATCTCGGTCAAGGAGGCCGTGATGCCCTGGACCCGCTTCCGGGACACCTCCGGACGCGGCGTCGACACCGTCCTCGGCCCCGAGATGAGGTCCACCGGCGAGGTCATGGGCATCGACTCCGTCTTCGGCACGGCGTACGCCAAGTCGCAGGCCGGCGCCTACGGCCCGCTGCCCACCAAGGGCCGCGCCTTCATCTCGGTCGCCAACCGCGACAAGCGGTCGATGATCTTCCCGGCGCGTGAACTGGTCGCGCACGGCTTCGAGTTGCTCGCCACGTCCGGCACGGCCGAGGTCCTCAAGCGCAACGGCATCCACGCCACCATCGTGCGCAAGCAGTCCGAGGGTACCGGCCCGAACGGCGAGCGGACCATCGTCCAGCTCATCCACGACGGCGAGGTCGACCTCATCGTCAACACCCCGTACGGCACCGGCGGCCGCCTCGACGGCTACGACATCCGTACGGCAGCCGTGGCGCGTTCGGTGCCGTGCCTGACGACGGTTCAGGCGCTCGCCGCCGCCGTCCAGGGCATCGACGCCCTCAACCACGGTGATGTGGGCGTCCGTTCGCTCCAGGAACACGCGGAACTCCTGACCGCGGCCCGCGACTAGCAGCCCGAGGGGGACACCGGAAACGGTGTCCCCCTCTTCGTGAGGACACTGAGTGATGTACAAGCTGTTCTTCCGTCTGGTCTTCCGACGGATGGATCCCGAGCAGGCCCACCACCTTGCCTTCCGGTGGATCCGCCTCGCCGTCCGCATCCCCGTGCTGCGGACCTTCGTCGCGGCCGTGCTGGCGCCCCGCTACAAGGAGCTGCGCACGGAAGCCCTCGGCCTGCGCATGCACGGCCCCTTCGGGCTCGCGGCCGGGTTCGACAAGAACGCCGTCGCGATCGACGGCATGGCCATGCTCGGCTTCGACCATGTCGAGATCGGCACGGTGACAGGGGAGTCGCAGCCCGGCAATCCCAGGAAGCGGCTGTTCCGGCTGGTGCCGGACCGCGCCCTGATCAACCGCATGGGCTTCAACAACGACGGCTCCCTGACCGTCGCCGCCCGCCTCGCCTCGCGTACGCCGGTCTTCAGGACGGTCGTGGGCGTCAACATCGGCAAGACCAAGGTCGTTCCGGAGGCCGAGGCCGTCGGGGACTACGTGAAGTCCGCCGAGCGACTCGCGCCGTACGCCGACTACCTGGTCGTGAACGTCTCCTCGCCGAACACGCCCGGGCTGCGCAACCTCCAGGCCGTGGACCACCTGCGCCCGCTGCTCAGCGCGGTCCGCGAGGCCGCCGACCGCCGCGTGACCGACCGCCGCGTTCCGTTGCTGGTGAAGATCGCGCCCGATCTGGCGGACGAGGACATCGACGCCGTCGCCGACCTCGCCGTCGAGCTCGGCCTCGACGGGATCATCGCCACGAACACCACCATCGCGCGCGACGAACTCGGTTTGAAATCCGAACCCTCCCTGGTCAAGGAGGTCGGCGGCCTCTCCGGCGCCCCGCTGAAGGCCCGCTCCCTGGAGGTCCTGCGCCGTCTCTACGCGCGCGTGGGCGACCGCATCACGCTCGTCGGCGTGGGCGGCATCGAGAGCGCCGAGGACGCCTGGCAGCGCATCCTGGCCGGCGCGACGCTGGTACAGGGATACAGCGCCTTCATCTACGCGGGCCCCTTCTGGGCCCGTGCCATCCACAAGGGCCTCGCCACCCGCCTCCGTGCGAGCCCGTACGCCACCCTCGCCGACGCGGTCGGCGCCGACGTAAGGAAGACGGGATGACTCTTCTCGAACCCTTCGGAGCCCGGCTGCGCCGCGCCATGGACGAGCGGGGCCCGCTGTGCGTCGGCATCGACCCGCATGCCTCCCTGCTCACCGAGTGGGGCCTCAACGACGACATCGCCGGCCTGGAGCGGTTCAGCCGCACGGTCGTCGAGGCCATGGCCGACCGGGTCGCCGTCCTCAAGCCGCAGAGCGCGTTCTTCGAGCGCTTCGGATCGCGCGGCGTGGCCGTCCTGGAGAAGGCGGTCGAGGAGGCGCGGGCGGCCGGTGCGCTGGTCGTCATGGACGCCAAGCGCGGCGACATCGGCTCCACCATGGCCGCGTACGCCGAGTCCTTCCTGCACAAGGACGCCCCGCTGTTCTCGGACGCGCTGACCGTCTCTCCGTACCTCGGCTACGGGTCTCTCGAGCCGGCCGTCGAGCTGGCGCGCGAGAGCGGTACCGGGCTGTTCGTGCTGGCGCTGACCTCCAACCCCGAGGGCGGCGAGGTCCAGCACGCCGTCCGCGCCGACGGCCGCACGGTCGGCGCGACGATGCTGGCGCACCTGGCTGCCGAGAACGCAGGGGACGAGCCCCTGGGCTCCTTCGGCGCGGTCGTCGGCGCCACCCTGGGCGACCTCTCGTCGTACGACCTCGACATCAACGGTCCGCTGCTCGCCCCGGGCATCGGGGCTCAGGGCGCCACTCCGGCCGATCTTCCCCGGGTCTTCGGGGCTGCGGTGCGCAACGTCGTGCCCAACGTCAGCCGGGGTGTGCTGCGGCACGGACCCGACGTCGGGGCGCTGCGGGCGGCCGCGGACCGCTTCGCGGAGGAGATCCGGGCCGCCGTGACGGCGGCCTGAGCCCTTCGACCAGCGTCTCCGAGCCGGTCTGAGGCTGGATACATTCTCAAATCCAGGGCAGTATGTCTGAAATATCCTGTCCTGACAGAGGCTGACCAGGACTTTTCCGCTGTTCTCGCTGACTCTGGCGGACTTGACCGCTAGTCTCCGACGTGAGTGAGCGGGCAAGCGTGTTGCTCGTGGCTCCCCAGGTGTGGGGCGACTAGGTTCCTCACCGGTCCGTATCCGACAGTTCGACATCCGAGGTGACGTAGGCGTGGCTCTTCCGCCCCTTACCCCCGAACAGCGCGCAGCCGCGCTCGAAAAGGCCGCCGCGGCTCGCCGGGAGCGGGCCGAGGTCAAGAATCGACTCAAGCACTCCGGCGCCTCCCTTCACGAGGTCATCAAGCAGGGCCAGGAGAACGACGTCATCGGCAAGATGAAGGTCTCCGCCCTGCTCGAGTCCCTGCCGGGCGTGGGCAAGGTCCGCGCCAAGCAGATCATGGAGCGACTCGGCATCTCCGAGAGCCGCCGCGTGCGTGGTCTCGGTTCCAACCAGATCGCCTCCCTCGAGCGTGAGTTCGGCAGCACCGGTTCCTGACTTCATCCGGGACACCGGGACTGGTCCCGGGCACTCCCGGATTGCTGGAATAATCGCTGCATGAGTGAACGTCCGCGGCTGACCGTGCTCTCCGGACCCTCCGGGGTCGGCAAGAGCACGGTCGTCGCCCATCTGCGCAAGGAACACCCCGAGGTCTGGCTCTCGGTCTCGGCGACGACCCGCAAGCCCCGCCCCGGCGAACGGCACGGAGTCCACTACTTCTTCGTCACCGACGAGGAGATGGACAAGCTGATCGCCAACGGCGAGCTGCTGGAGTGGGCCGAGTTCGCCGGCAACCGCTACGGCACGCCGCGTGCGGCCGTACTGGAGCGGCTGGAGGCGGGCGAGCCCGTCCTGCTGGAGATCGACCTCCAGGGCGCCCGGCAGGTTCGTGAGTCCATGCCCGAGGCCCAGCTGGTGTTCCTGGCCCCGCCCTCCTGGGAGGAGCTGGTGCGCAGACTGACCGGCCGGGGCACCGAGCCGCCCGAGGTGATCGAGCGCCGGCTTCGGGCCGCGAAGGTCGAGCTGGCGGCCGAGCCGGAGTTCGACGTGACCCTGGTCAACACCTCCGTCGAGGACGTGGCGCGCGAGCTGCTAGCCTTGATGGACGTCGTGTGATCGTGACTGACTGATCACCCTGACTGATTCTTTCCCATCCATCGGAAGGTAGAGCGTGTCCTCTTCCATCTCCGCGCCCGAGGGCATCATCAACCCGCCGATCGACGAGCTCCTCGAGGCCACCGACTCGAAGTACAGCCTCGTGATCTACGCGGCCAAGCGGGCCCGCCAGATCAACGCGTACTACTCGCAGCTCGGCGAGGGCCTCCTCGAGTACGTCGGTCCGCTCGTCGACACCCACGTCCACGAGAAGCCGCTCTCGATCGCCCTGCGCGAGATCAACGCGGGGCTGCTGACCTCCGAGGCCGTCGAGGGCCCGGCGCAGTAGTATTTTCTGCTCGCAGCAGTCTTATCCACAGGCCCGGCAGCGCGACTGCCGGGCCTGTGGTCTGCTCGGGGGTGCGGGGTCGTCCCCCGTGATGATGCAGTGTGGAGTCGTACGTTGCCGAGTCCGGGGAGAGACGGTGGACAAGCCGAAGGTCGTTCTGGGGGTCAGCGGCGGCATCGCCGCGTACAAGGCCTGTGAGCTGCTGCGCAGACTCACGGAGTCCGGTCATGACGTCCGTGTCGTGCCCACCGCCTCCGCCCTGCACTTCGTCGGCGCCGCGACCTGGTCCGCCCTGTCCGGCAACCCCGTCTCGACGGAGGTCTGGGACGACGTCCACGAGGTACCGCATGTGCGCATCGGGCAGCAGGCCGACCTGGTGGTCGTCGCCCCGGCCACGGCCGACACGCTCGCCAGGGCCGCCCACGGCCTCGCCGACGACCTCCTGACGAACACCCTGCTCACCGCCCGCTGCCCGGTCGTCTTCGCCCCCGCCATGCACACGGAGATGTGGGAGCACCCGGCCACCCAGGAGAACGTGGCGACGCTGCGCCGCCGCGGCGCGGTCGTCATCGAGCCCGCCGTCGGCCGGCTCACCGGCGTCGACACCGGCAAGGGCCGGCTGCCCGACCCGGGCGAGATCTTCGAGGTCTGCCGCCGCGTCCTGGCCCGGGGCGTCACCGAGCCGGACCTGAAGGGCCGCCATGTCGTCGTCAGCGCCGGCGGCACCCGCGAGCCCCTCGACCCGGTCCGCTTCCTCGGCAACCGCTCCTCCGGCAAGCAGGGCTACGCCCTCGCCCGTACGGCCGCCGCCCGCGGAGCCCGGGTCACCCTGGTCGCGGCGAACACCACCGGCCTGCCCGACCCGGCCGGCGTGGACGTCGTCCCGGTCGGAACGGCCGTACAGCTGCGCGAGGCGGTGCTGAAGGCGGCCGCGGACGCCGACGCGGTCGTGATGGCCGCGGCGGTCGCCGACTTCCGCCCGGAGACGTACGCCGCCGGGAAGATCAAGAAGAAGGACGGGCAGGACCCGGACCCCATCGTGCTGGTGCGGAATCCGGACATCCTGGCCGAGATCTCGGCCGACCGCGCCCGACCGGGACAGGTGATCGTCGGCTTCGCCGCCGAGACCGACGACGTCCTCGCCAACGGTCGCAGAAAGCTGGAGCGCAAGGGCTGCGACCTCCTCGTGGTGAACGAGGTGGGGGAGCGCAAGACCTTCGGCTCCGAGGAGAACGAGGCCGTGGTGCTGGGCGCCGACGGCACCGAGATCCCCGTACCGTACGGCCCGAAGGAGGCACTGGCCGAAACGGTGTGGGACCTGGTGTCCGAACGACTGCGCTGAATGCTTCATGCGCCCCACCGCGCTCCGCACGCATGCACATTTGAGGCGTGGCGACCCTGGCCAACGCAGCCGGACTTTGGGCAGAATGCCCGTGCCGCAGGTCACAGCACTCCCGAGAAGCGAGACGGTGGCCATGCGGCGGAGCGCGACCGATAAACTGTTCTCGGACGACGCCGGGCGCAGCCCCCGTCCCGTCCGCCAATGATCAGCCAGCAGCCGCTGCAACCCCAGGGAGCGTTGTGTCCCGTCGCCTGTTCACCTCGGAGTCCGTGACCGAGGGTCACCCCGACAAGATCGCTGACCAGATCAGCGACACCATTCTCGACGCGCTTCTGCGCGAGGACCCGTCATCCCGGGTCGCGGTCGAGACCCTGATCACGACCGGTCTGGTGCACGTGGCCGGCGAGGTCACCACCAAGGCCTACGCGCCGATCCCGCAGCTGGTCCGGGACAAGATCCTCGAGATCGGCTACGACTCCTCGAAGAAGGGCTTCGACGGCGCTTCCTGTGGTGTCTCGGTGTCGATCGGCGCGCAGTCCCCGGACATCGCGCAGGGTGTGGACACGGCGTACGAGTCCCGGGTCGAGGGCGACGACGACGAGCTCGACAAGCAGGGCGCCGGTGACCAGGGCCTGATGTTCGGTTACGCCTCCGACGAGACACCCACGCTGATGCCGCTGCCGATCTTCCTGGCGCACCGTCTGTCGAAGCGCCTGTCCGACGTGCGCAAGAACGGCACGATCCCCTACCTGCGCCCGGACGGCAAGACGCAGGTCACCATCGAGTACGACGGCGACAAGGCCGTCCGCCTGGACACGGTGGTCGTCTCCTCGCAGCACGCCAGCGACATCGACCTGGAGTCCCTCCTGGCGCCCGACATCCGCGAGTTCGTCGTCGAGCCGGAGCTGAAGGCGCTCCTGGACGACGGCATCAAGCTCGACACCGAGGGCTACCGCCTGCTGGTGAACCCGACCGGCCGTTTCGAGATCGGCGGCCCGATGGGCGACGCCGGCCTGACCGGCCGCAAGATCATCATCGACACCTACGGCGGCATGGCCCGCCACGGCGGCGGTGCCTTCTCCGGCAAGGACCCGTCCAAGGTGGACCGCTCGGCGGCGTACGCGATGCGCTGGGTCGCCAAGAACGTGGTCGCCGCGGGCCTCGCCTCCCGCTGCGAGGTCCAGGTGGCCTACGCGATCGGCAAGGCCGAGCCGGTCGGTCTGTTCGTCGAGACCTTCGGCACCGCCAAGATCGACCACGAGAAGATCGAGAAGGCGATCGACGAGGTCTTCGACCTCCGCCCGGCCGCGATCATCCGCGACCTCGACCTGCTCCGCCCGATCTACGCCCAGACCGCGGCGTACGGCCACTTCGGTCGTGAGCTCCCCGACTTCACATGGGAGCGCACGGACCGCATGGAGGCGCTGCGGGCGGCTGCGGGGCTGTAGGTCCCGCCTCGCTCTGCGAGTCCCGCGTCGGCTTTACGAGGCCCGGTTCCCCTTGGGGGCCGGGCCTCGGCGTGTGCGGCATGCGCGAAAGCGGTGTCAGTGGCGTTTGGTAAGAATGCAAGCGTGAGCAGCGAGTACGGGCAGGGGGACGGCGGCGGGGCCGAAGGCGCGCCGCCGGAGCAGCTCGCGTTCATTCGGGAGAGCGTGCGGAAGGCCAAGGCGCCCCGGGCCAAGCCGCGGACGTGGCGGGGGGCCGCGCTGGCCAAGGAGCTGCCCGTGGCACGCGTGCTCGTGGACAAGGGCGTGCTCCACCTCGACCGGTACTTCGACTACGCCGTGCCCGAGGAGCTGGATGCCGAGGCGCAGCCCGGGGTGCGGGTGCGGGTGCGGTTCGGGGCCGGGCGGCATCGGGTGCGGGAAGGGCGTCGTGAGGGCGGCGGGCTCATCGACGGGTTCCTCGTCGAGCGGAGGGCCGAGTCCGACTACGCCGGGCCGCTCGCCGCGCTCGCCCAGGTCGTCTCGCCGGAGCCGGTGCTGAGCGAGGAACTGCTGGGCCTGGCTCGGGCCGTGGCCGACCGCTATGCGGGGAGCCTCGCCGACGTCCTGCAGCTCGCCGTGCCGCCCCGCAGCGCGCGGGCCGAGCAGCGGCCGTCGCCGGAGCCGCTGCCGCCGCCCGGGGTGCCCGAGGCGGGGTCCTGGGCGCGCTATGAGCGCGGGGCGGCCTTCCTGGAGGCGCTGGCTTCCGGGGGCGCGCCGCGTGCCGTGTGGAACGCCCTGCCCGGCCCCGAGTGGAGCGATGAACTGGCCCGCGCGGTCGCCGCGACGCTGGCCTCGGGGCGCGGTGCGCTGGTCGTCGTACCGGACGGGCGCGCCGCCGCGCGGGTCGACGCCGCGCTGACCGCCCTGCTGGGCGAGGGACGGCATGCGCTGCTGACCGCCGACGCCGGCCCGGAGAAGCGGTACCGGGAATGGCTCGCCGTGCGGCGGGGATCCGTACGGGCCGTGGTCGGGACGCGGGCCGCGATGTTCGCGCCGGTCCGGGATCTCGGGCTGGTCGCCCTCTGGGACGACGGCGACGACAGCCACAGCGAACAGCACGCACCGCAGCCGCATGCCAGGGAAGTGCTGCTGCTCCGCGCTGCACAGGACAAGTGCGCGTTCCTGCTGGGGAGTTGGAGCTGCACGGTGGAGGCCGCACAGCTCGTGGAGAGCGGGTGGGCGCGGCCGCTCGTCGCGCTGCGGGAGCAGGTGCGGGAGGCCGCTCCGCTCGTACGGACCGTGGGGGACCAGGACCTGGCACGGGACGAGGCCGCCCGGGCCGCCCGGTTGCCGACCCTCGCCTGGCAGGTGGTCCGGGACGGGCTGCGGGCCGGGCCGGTGCTCGTGCAGGTGCCCCGGCGGGGATACGTGCCGCGGATGGCGTGCGCGCAGTGCCGGGCGCCCGCGCGGTGCCGGCACTGCGCCGGGCCGTTGGAGGCGCGGGATGCCGGGGCGCTGCGGTGCGGGTGGTGCGGGCGTGCGGAAGGCTCCTGGCACTGCCCGGAATGCGGGTCGTTCCGGTTGCGGGCCCAGGTCGTGGGGGCGCGGCGTACCGCCGAGGAGCTGGGGCGGGCGTTTCCGGCCGTGCCGGTGCGGACCTCCGGGCGCGAGCAGGTGCTGGACACGGTGCCGGGGGCGCCCGCACTGGTGGTGAGTACGCCCGGCGCCGAGCCGGTCGCCGAGGGCGGATACGCCGCCGCGCTGCTGCTCGACGGCTGGGCCATGCTCGGGCGGCCCGATCTGCGCGCCGGTGAGGACGCGTTGCGGCGGTGGATCGCAGCCGCCGCGCTCGTACGGCCGCACGGTGCCGGGGGGACCGTGGTCGTCGTGGCGGAGCCGACGCTTCGGCCGGTGCAGGCCCTGGTGCGGTGGGACCCGGTCGGGCATGCGGTGCGGGAGCTCGCCGAGCGGGCCGAGCTGGGGTTTCCGCCGGTGTCGCGGATGGCGGCGGTGTCCGGGCCGGCGGAGGCGGTCGTGGAGTTCCTGGGGGCCGTCGAACTGCCGCCGGAGGCAGAGATGTTGGGGCCCGTACCGCTGCCGGTGACCCCGACCGTGGCGACGGGGCGGTCGCGGCGGCCGGGGACGCCGCCTGCCGGAGAACAGTGGGAGCGGGCGTTGATCCGGGTGCCGCCGGGGAAGGGCGCCGCGCTGGCGGCCGCCCTGAAAGCGGCTCAGGCGGCGCGGATGGCTCGGGGTGCCGCGCAGGCGGTGCGAGTGCGGATCGATCCGCCCGACATCGGGTGAGGCGCGCTCGTGTGCGGTGCGGGCGGCGGTCCGTGCCTGCCTCGGCGAGCGCGGGTACGGCTGCTGCGGTGACGTCGGGCATACGGCTGCCCTCCCGGACACGGCCGGGAGGGCGGGTGAGGCAGCCGGTGGTGCGGCAGTGGGCGTCAGCCGTTGCGCGGGCCAGGGAGGGCCGTCGGCTGCCTGGCCTCGTCGCGCAGCGCCTTGCTGCCCGCGGTCGGCTGGGTCGGCATGGAGCGGGCCGCGGGGACCGTCGGCACGGTGGGGATTCCGGTGTTGACATTGACCGTGCGGGTGCCCGACGGCTCCGTGCTCCGCTCGGCCTCGGCGGCCGCCTGTGCAGTGGCGCGGCGAGAGCCGTAACGACGGTGGACCGCTTGCTTGGTGACACCGAGTGCGGAGCCCACCGCGTCCCACGAGAAGCCCAGTGAGCGGTCGAAGTCGACCGCGGCCGTCACCAGGGTCTCGACACTGTCCCGCAGTTCCTGGGCGAGCCGGACTGTCGGGGCGGGGGCGCGTCCGTAGACGACGAAGCCCGTGGAGGGGCCGGAGCGGCGCGGGCGGTAGACGTTGCCCAGCTGGGCGGTGAGCGTGCGCAGTGCGTCCACCTGCCGGCGGACCCGCTCGATGTCCCGCACCAGCAAGTGCAGGCTGGCCCGAGCCTGGGCGTCGTGGGTTGCGTGGTCGGCCATGAACAAGCCTCTCGAACCGGCGTTGAGGAGAAAGGATCGGGCCGCGATGGTCGCGCGGCCCGTTGTGGTCAACTCTTTCTTGACCAACGCGGATTCGCTCCGCGGGTCACGCAGTGGGGGCGTATGGGCATATGCGTGCGCCTGTCCGTGCCGGGTGTGCGCGGCCGGTTCGGCCTGCGGCCGGGATTCGTTTTTCTCCCACCCGCGCACCACCCGTTTCCAGTCGGGTAAGAGGTGGGCCTCGCCTGTGGGGGTTGATCGACGGTGGCGGCTTTCCCGGATCGTTGGGGGCTTTCCGGGGGCGTAGTGGCTCATAGACTTGTGTGTTGCCCGTTGCCAAACCCCAGCCGAGAGGCCCGTGTCCGCCCATGAAGCTTGTCTTCGCCGGTACCCCCGAGGTCGCTGTTCCCGCTCTGGACGCCCTGCTTGCCTCCGGGCGGCATGAGGTGGCCGCCGTTGTCACGCGGCCGGATGCGCCGGCCGGGCGGGGGCGCAGGCTGGTCGCGAGCCCCGTCGCCGAGCGGGCCGAGGAGGCCGGGATCGAGGTGCTGAAGCCGGTGAAGCCGCGGGACCCGGAGTTCCTGGACCGCCTGCGGGAGATCGGGCCGGACTGCTGTCCCGTCGTCGCCTACGGGGCGCTGCTGCCCCGTGTCGCCCTCGACATCCCCGCCCACGGCTGGGTCAACCTGCACTTCTCGCTGCTGCCCGCCTGGCGGGGGGCCGCGCCCGTGCAGCACGCCATCATGGCGGGCGACGAGATCACGGGGGCGTCCACGTTCCTCATCGAGGAAGGGCTCGACTCCGGGCCCGTCTACGGGACCGTGACCGAAACGATCCGGCCCACCGACACCAGCGGCGACCTGCTGACCCGGCTCGCCTTCGCCGGCGCCGGGCTGCTCGCCGCCACCATGGACGGCATCGAGGACGGCACGCTGAAGGCCGTACCGCAGCCCGCCGACGGCGTCACCATCGCACCGAAGATCACCGTCGAGGACGCCCGGGTCGACTGGTCCGCGCCCGCCCTGCGGATCGACCGGGTGGTGCGGGGCTGCACCCCCGCGCCGGGCGCCTGGACCACCTTCCGGGGCGAGCGGCTCAAGCTCGTCCAGGTCGCGCCCGTGCCCGACCGGACGGATCTCGCCCCCGGTCAGCCGGCGGTCGGCAAGAACAGCGTCCATGTCGGCACCGGCTCGTACGCCGTCGAGCTGCTGTGGGTGCAGGCTCAGGGCAAGAAGCCGATGCGGGCGGCGGACTGGGCGCGCGGGGTGCGTATCGCGGAGAGGGAGACGCTCGGGGCCTGACGGCCCGGCGGGAGCCCTTCGACGTACGCTGGGTGCACACCGTATACAGAAATCCGGAGCACCTTTTCGTGAGCGACACCTCCCGTCGGCCCCGCAAACCCGGCAAGCCCTACCGTCGGCCCAAGAAGGACCCCGTGCGCATCCTCGCCTTCGAGGCGCTCAGGGCGGTCGACGAGCGGGACGCGTACGCCAACCTGGTGTTGCCGCCGCTGCTGCGCAAGGCGCGGGAGAGCGGGGACTTCGACGGGCGGGACGCCGCCCTCGCCACCGAGCTGGTGTACGGGACGCTGCGCCGGCAGGGGACGTACGACGCCGTCATCGCGGAGTGCGTCGACCGGCCGTTGAGGGACGTCGATCCGCCCGTCCTCGACGTGCTGAGCCTCGGTGTGCACCAGCTGCTGGGGACGCGCATCCCGTCCCATGCGGCCGTCTCCGCCACCGTCGAGCTCGCCCGGGTCGTGCTCGGCGACGGGCGCGCCAAGTTCGTCAACGCGGTGCTGCGCAAGGTCGCCCAGCATGACCTCGACGGATGGCTGGAGCGGATTGCGCCGCCCTACGACGAGGATCCCGAGGACCATCTCGCCGTCGTGCACTCGCACCCGCGCTGGGTCGTCTCCGCGCTGTGGGACGCGCTGGGCGGCGGGCGGACCGGCATCGAGGAGCTGCTGGCGGCCGACAACGAGCGGCCGGAGGTGACGCTGGTCGCCCGGCCGGGGCGGGCCACGACCGACGAGCTGCTGCGTGAGGACGCCGCCGTGCCGGGGCGCTGGTCGCCGTACGCCGTACGGCTCACCGAGGGCGGCGAACCCGGTGCGATCGACGCCGTACGGGACGGTCGTGCGGGCGTGCAGGACGAGGGCAGCCAGCTCGTCGCGCTGGCCCTGGCCAACGCGCCGGTCGACGGGCCCGACGAGCGGTGGCTGGACGGGTGTGCCGGACCCGGTGGCAAGGCCGCGCTGCTCGCCGCCCTCGCCGCCGAGCGGGGTGCCTCGCTGCTGGCCGCCGAGAAGCAGCCCCATCGGGCCGGACTGGTAGCCAGGGCCCTGCACGGCAATCCCGGGCCCTACCAGGTGATCGCCGCCGACGGGACCCGGCCGCCGTGGCTGCCGGGCACCTTCGATCGCGTGCTGATGGATGTGCCGTGCACCGGGCTGGGCGCCCTGCGGCGGCGGCCCGAGGCACGCTGGCGGCGCCGGCCCGAGGACCTCGACGGCTTCGCGCCGCTCCAGCGCGGGCTGCTGCGCACCGCCCTGGAGTCCGTGCGCGTCGGCGGCGTCGTCGGCTACGCGACCTGCTCGCCGCATCTCGCCGAGACCCGTGCCGTGGTCGCCGACGTACTCAAGCAGTTCCCCGAGACGGAACTCGTCGACGCCCGTCCACTGCTGCCGGACGTACCGAACCTCGGCGACGGCCCCGACGTACAGCTGTGGCCCCATCTGCACGGGACGGACGCGATGTACCTGGCGCTGATCCGGAGGACCGGCTGAAGCTCGCCCCCGGCTTCGCAGCGCCGGGGCAGCAGCGCCCCGAAAGGGGCGCGGGGCCGTGACATGTGCGGCTCCGCCGCGCGGGCGCGACCAGCCACAGGACGGCCCGCGGTTTCCGTGTAACCGTTCCCACGACGGACCGGATGCCGCCACCCCCCGGAGGGCATGGCAGGCTTGGGGCATGGCCGTGCAGATCAACCCCAGCATCCTGTCCGCCGACTTCGCGCGCCTCGCCGACGAGGCGAAGGCGGTCGAGGGGGCCGACTGGCTCCACGTCGACGTCATGGACAACCACTTTGTACCGAACCTCACGCTCGGCGTGCCGGTCGTGGAGTCCCTGGCCCGGGCGACGGACACTCCGCTGGACTGCCATCTGATGATCGAGGCCCCCGACCGGTGGGCGCCCCAGTACGTGGAAGCGGGTGCCTCTTCGGTCACCTTCCATGTGGAGGCGGCCGCCGCTCCGGTGCGTCTCGCCCGGGAGATCAGGGCCAAGGGCGCCCGCGCGTCCATGGCGCTCAAGCCCGCGACGCCCATCGAGCCGTACGAGGATCTGCTTCCCGAGCTCGACATGCTGCTGATCATGACGGTCGAACCGGGCTTCGGTGGGCAGGCGTTCCTCGACATCATGCTTCCGAAGATCCGCCGCACCCGTGAGCTGATCGGCAAGCACGGCCTCGAACTGTGGCTCCAGGTCGACGGCGGGGTCTCGGACGCAACCATCGAGCGGTGTGCGGAGGCGGGCGCCGACGTCTTCGTTGCGGGTTCGGCGGTGTACGGCGCTGCCGACCCGGCCGCCGCGGTGCGTGGCCTGCGGGCCAAGGCGGAGGCCGTGACGAAGCAGGCAACATGGGCGTGCGACCACTGAGCCACGGTTACGTGAACGGCGCCCGTCGGTCGTCGATCAGGGCTGATCAACCGCGCCGGATCTGCAAGGATGAACGGCGAATCCAGAGTGTGAACAGCAGTGAGGAGATCGCCGTGTCGGGTATGTCGGCGGGCCGGTCAGCCATGCGGATGGGACCCGCTGAGCTGGTGCAGGCGGCGGCCATGGCCCGCCGCTTCTACCTCGAGGGAAAGTCCAAGATCCAGATCGCTGAGGAGTTCGGCGTCAGCCGCTTCAAGGTGGCCCGGGTCCTGGAGACCGCCCTCGAACGGGATCTCGTGCGCATCGAGATCCGCGTCCCGGCCGAGCTGGACGCCGAGCGCTCCGACGCGCTGCGCGCCCGCTACGGCCTCAGGCACGCCGTCGTGGTCGAATCCCCGGCCGAGGCCGAGGAGACCCCGGATCCCGAGAACCTGGGTGAGGTGGCCGCCGACCTGCTCGGCGAGCTCGTCAACGAGGGGGACGTCCTGGGCCTGGCCTGGGGCCGGTCCACCATCCACATGGCCGCCGCCCTCGACCGGCTGCCGCCCTGCACGGTGGTGCAGCTGACGGGTGTGTACGACGCCGGGACCGCCGAGCGCGGCTCGGTGGAGGCCGTGCGGCGGGCCGCGCAGGTGTCCGGCGGTGACGCGCATCCCATCTACGCGCCGATGCTGCTGCCGGACGCCGCCACGGCGGCCGCGCTGCGCAACCAGACCGGGATCGCCCGGGCCTTCGAGTACTTCGACAAGGTCACGGTCGCCTGCGTCTCCATCGGCTCTTGGGAGCCGGGTATCTCGACGGTGCACGACATGCTCAGCGACGAGGAGCGCGCGCACTACGCGTCTCTCGGCGTCGCCGCCGAGATGTCCGCGCACCTCTTCGACTCCGACGGCCGCCGGGTCGGACGGGACCTCGGCGAGCGGTGCATCACGGTCAAGGCCGACCAGCTCCGCCGTATCCCCGAGGTCGTCGCGATCGCCGGCGGGCAGCGCAAGGCGGCGGCGATCGACGCCGTGCTGCGCTCGGGGCTGGTCACCAGCCTGGTGACGGACACGTCCGCGGCCGACTATCTGATGGCGGCCGGGCCGACGCCGCGGCCCGCGCTGAACCGGGCCGACCCGGACGGGGCCTGACTTCAAGGCCGTGCGGGGGCGGCCGTGGCAGCATCGGCGGCATGGTGCTGCGGTTCGTCCCCCGGGTGCTGGCCTGCCTCTTCGCCGTCCTGCTCGCGGGATGCGGCGACACTTCCGCCCCACCGTCGTGGGCCCGGGACACGGCCACCGTCCGGGAGGCCGAGCTCCCCGCCGAGGCCCGCGAGACGCTCCGGCTCATCGACGAGGGCGGCCCCTTCCCGTACGCCAGGGACGGTGCCGTCTTCGGGAACTTCGAGCGGCTGCTGCCGACGCACGAGCGTGGCTACTACCGCGAATACACCGTCAGGACGCCCGGCTCACGCGATCGCGGCGCCCGGCGCATTGTCACCGGACGGGGCGGCGAGATCTACTACACCGACGATCACTACGACTCGTTCAGGGCGGTACTGAGATGACGGAGCTCGTGGTCACCCTCGATCTCGACGGGGTCATGGACAAGGCCGGCCTGATGGACCGCTGCGCCCGGGCCCTTCAGCTGCCCGACTGGTTCGGCCGCAACTGGGACGCGCTGGCCGACAGCCTCTCCGACCACGATGTCTGGCCCGAGGACGCCGTCGAGAAGGGACTGCTGATCGTCGTACGGAACTGGCAGCCGTACGCGAAGGCGCGACCGGACGAGTGGGAGACCGCCCAGGAGGTGTTCGCCCAGGCCGCGGACACGGCGTCGGCGCTGACCGTGGCACTCGCCCTTGGAGGATCCTCCGAAGAGGGCTCTGACCAGCCTGGATGAAGTGACCGGGCATCGCATTCCGGCCGTCATGGGACAATGAAGTACGTGCTCTTCCCCCTGGCTGACCTGTCCGGGGGCCACCTCTGATCGACTGGGATGTGCAGCACGTGCGTTTCCTCAACGACATCCAGCCCTCGTACGACCTGACGTACGACGACGTGTTCATGGTGCCGAGCCGCAGCGCGGTCGGCTCCCGTCAGGGCGTGGACCTCAGCTCCCCGGACGGCACGGGCACCACGATTCCGCTCGTCGTCGCCAACATGACGGCGATCGCCGGCCGTCGCATGGCCGAGACGGTGGCCCGGCGCGGCGGCCTCGTGGTCATCCCGCAGGACATCCCGATCGAGGTCGTCACCGAGGTCGTCTCCTGGGTGAAGAGCCGCCACCTGGTCCTGGACACCCCGATCGTGCTGGCGCCGCACCAGACCGTCGCCGACGCGCTCTCCCTGCTGCACAAGCGGGCGCACAACGCCGGTGTCGTCGTCGACGAGGAGCACCGCCCGATCGGTGTCGTCACCGACCGGGACCTGACCGGCGTGGACCGCTTCACCCAGCTCGAAGTGGTCATGTCCAAGGACGACCTGCTTCTGCTCGACGCCGGCATGGACCCGCGCGAGGCCTTCAACACCCTCGACCACCACAACCGGCGCTACGCCCCCGCCGTCGACGCGGACGGCAAGCTCGTCGGCATCCTCACCCGCAAGGGCGCCCTGCGCGCCACGCTGTACACGCCGGCCACCGACGCGAAGGGCAGGCTGCGCATCGCCGCAGCCGTCGGCATCAACGGCGATGTCGCCGGCAAGGCCGAGCAGCTGCTCGCCGCGGGAGTGGACACGCTCGTCATCGACACCGCGCACGGCCACCAGGAGTCGATGATCAGCGCCGTCAAGCTGGTGC
Organism: Streptomyces sp. NPDC127197; assembly: GCF_042672405.1. Taxonomy (NCBI): domain Bacteria; kingdom Bacillati; phylum Actinomycetota; class Actinomycetes; order Kitasatosporales; family Streptomycetaceae; genus Streptomyces; species Streptomyces sp. NPDC127197. The sequence goes on from NZ_JBHXVG010000003.1 coordinate 415,228, forward strand.
GTGACCTCGATCCGCAGGTTCCGATCGTCGCGGGCAACGTCGTCTCCGCGGAGGGTGTGCGCGATCTGATCGAGGCGGGCGCCGACATCGTCAAGGTCGGCGTGGGCCCCGGCGCCATGTGCACGACCCGGATGATGACCGGCGTGGGCCGGCCGCAGTTCTCGGCCGTGCTGGAGTGTGCCGCCGAGGCGAAGAAGTACGGCAAGCACGTGTGGGCCGACGGTGGTGTCCGGCACCCGCGTGACGTGGCGATGGCGCTGGCCGCGGGTGCGTCCAACGTGATGGTCGGCTCGTGGTTCGCGGGCACGTACGAGTCGCCGGGCGACCTCCAGCAAGACCCCGACGGCCGCTTCTACAAGGAGTCGTTCGGCATGGCCTCCGCGCGCGCGGTGGCCAACCGCACGTCGGAGGAGTCGGCGTACGACCGGGCCCGCAAGGGGCTGTTCGAGGAGGGCATCTCCACGTCCCGCATGTACCTGGACCCGGCCCGCCCCGGCGTCGAGGACCTGATCGACTCGATCATCGCGGGCGTCCGCTCCTCCTGCACCTACGCCGGCGCAGGCTCCCTCGAGGAGTTCGCCGAGAAGGCCATCGTCGGCATCCAGAGCGCCGCCGGCTACGCCGAGGGCAAGCCCCTGCACGCCAGCTGGAACTGACCCGACTCCCTTCCGCACGGCCCCCGTTGTCCCGCCCGCCGGGATGATCGGGGGCCGTTCGCGTCCTCACGCTCTACCGTCGGGCGGATGGAGATCGCCGTGTGCTGGGAGGCCGACGCGGCCGCGTGCGCGGGCGCTCGCGGGGGAGCCGGACGAGCTCTGAAACGGCGTTCGCGCAACGGTCGACAGCCGCCGCGCAACGAACGCTCACGCCGCCCCGATGAACGCAATGATCTTGCGGGCATACGCAAGGTTGCTGCATTACAACGGCAACGTCGCTGCTCATAGGCTGTCGCCTCGTACGTGGCGTGGCGGGGACCCCGCTCGGTGGGTCCCTGCTCGAAGGGGTGCCGCCGGTCCCCGTCTCCCTGACCGGCAGCGATGAAGGAGCCAGCGCGTGCTCGACCAAGGCGCACCCCCGCAGAACAATCGCCAGACCGCCCCGCCGTCCCCGGGCGTCGCCGCGCGCCTGATGCGTCGTAAGCCCGTGGAACACCTGGTCGCGGAGGGTGGCCAGGGTGAGGGAGGCGCGCTTCGGCGCACCCTGGGGCTGTGGCAGCTCACCATGATCAGCATCGGTGCCACCCTCGGCACCGGTATCTTCGTCGTCCTCGGCGACGCCGTCCCCGAGGCCGGCCCCGCGGTCACCCTGGCGTTCGTGATCGCCGGACTCACCGCACTGTTCTCGGCCCTCTCGTACGCCGAGCTGGCGGGCAGCATCCCGGTCGCCGGTTCCTCGTACTCGTATGCGTACGCAACGATGGGCGAACTGGTCGCCTGGGTCTGCGGCTGGTGCCTGGTGCTGGAGTACGGCGTCTCGGTGGCCGCCGTCGCCGTCGGCTGGGGCGAGTACCTCAACGAACTGCTCGACGGCACCATCGGGGTCACCATCCCGTCCGCCCTGTCCTCGGCGCCCGGTGAGGGCGGCATCATCAACCTGCCCGCCCTGATCGTCGTCCTGCTGGCGATGGTGTTCCTGCTGGGCGGTGCCCGTGAGTCCGCCCGCGCCAACACGATCATGGTCGCGGTGAAGATCGCCGCCCTTGTGCTGTTCTGCGCCGTCGGCTTCATGGGCTTCAAGTCCGGCAACTACGCCGACTTCATGCCGCTCGGCATGGCGGGCGTGAGTGCCGCGGGTGCGACGCTCTTCTTCTCCTACATCGGCTTCGACGCCGCCTCCACCGCCGGTGAGGAGGCCAAGAACCCCAAGCGCGACCTGCCGCGGGCGATCATGCTGTCGCTGATCATCGTGACCGCGCTGTACGTGCTCGTCGCGGCCGTCGCCGTCGGCGCGTGGAACTGGACCAAGTTCGAGGGCTCCGACGCCTCGCTCGCCGCGATCATGAACGACGTCAGCGGCCAGACCTTCTGGGGCACCCTGCTCGCCCTCGGTGCGGTCATTTCCATCGCGAGCGTCGTCCTCACCGTGCTCTACGGCCAGACCCGCATCCTGTTCGCGATGTCCCGCGACGGCCTGGTGCCCAAGGCGCTCGGCAAGATTCACCCGAAGACCGGCGCGCCCCGCCTCAACACGGTGATCGTGTCCCTGTTCTGCGGTGTGCTCGCGGCCCTGATCCCGCTGGGCAAGCTCGTCGACGCCACCAGCATCGGCACGCTGTTCGCCTTCGCCCTGGTCAACATCGCGGTGATCGTCCTGCGCTACCGGCGACCCGAGCTGGAGCGCACGTTCAAGGTGCCGTTCGGCCCGGTTCTGCCGATCCTGGGCTTCGCCTTCTGCGCGTACAACATGTTCAGCCTCGACACCGTGACCTGGGTCGTCTTCGGGTTCTGGATGGCCGCCGGTCTCGTGTTCTACTTCGTGTACGGCTATCGCCGTTCCCGTCTCGCCGCAGCAGAAGTGAAGTGAACCACCCGCAGTGCTGAACGATCTCGACGAACGCATCGTGCACGCCCTCGCCGAGGACGCCCGCCGCTCCTACGCCGACATCGGGCAGCTCGTCGGCCTGTCCGCGCCCGCCGTGAAACGGCGCGTGGACCGGCTGCGCGCCACCGGTGCCATCACGGGCTTCACCGTACGGGTGGACCCGTCGGCGCTCGGCTGGGAGACCGAGGGGTTCGTCGAGATCTACTGCCGGAGCAACACCTCGCCGGAGACCATCCAGCGGGGCCTGGAGCGCTACCAGGAGGTCGTGGCCGCGTCCACCGTCACGGGGGACGCGGACGCGATCGCCCAGGTCTTCGCCTCCGACATGCGGCACTTCGAACGGGTCCTGGAGCGCATCGCGGGGGAGCCGTTCGTGGAGCGCACCAAGTCGGTGCTCGTGCTGTCGCCGCTGCTGCGGCGCTTCTCGTCGGGGTCGCCGACGTAATTCGCTGGGCCGGGGGAGGATCACCGCGTAGCATCGGAGCCATGACCTGGCGACATTGATCTTCACGTGAACGGAAGCAACGGGAGCCCGGCGTCCGGCGGTTGACCGCCACGCTGTACGGCTACGCGTTCCTTGACGAGTTCGTCCTGCTCTACCCGCTGTACGCGCTGCTCTTCAGCGACACCGGTCTGACGGTCGGGCAGATCTCCTTCCTCTTCGCGCTGTGGTCCGTCACCGCCGTCGTGCTGGAGGTCCCCTCCGGCGCCCTGGCCGACGCCGTCTCCCGTCGGCTGCTGCTGTGGCTCGGCCCGCTGCTGACCGCCGTCGGCTTCACCCTGTGGGTGCTCACGCCGTCGTACTGGGCGTTCGCGCTCGGCTTCGTCCTGTGGGGCGTCGGCGGAGCGCTCGGATCCGGCGCCCTGGAGGCGCTGGTGTACGAGGAGCTCGACCGGCTCGGTGCGGCCGACGACTATGCGCGCGTGATGGGCCGCGCCCGCGCCGCGGGCCTGGTGGCGGTGATGGCCGCGATGGGACTCGCCGGGCCGGTGTTCGCGCTCGGCGGCTACCCGGCCGTGGGCGCGGCGAGCGTGCTGGCCTGCCTGCTGACGGCGGCCACGGCGAGCCGGTTCCCGGAGCGCCGGTCGCCGGCGGCCGGGAGCGCGAGCTGGGCCGGCACCCTGCGTTCCGGGCTCGCCGCGGCCCGGACCGACCGGCCCGTCATGGCCTCGCTCCTGCTGGTCGCCCTCGTCGCCTCGGTGTGGGGCGCGCTCGACGAGTACACGCCGCTGCTGGTGCGCGACACCGGCGTCCCCGGCTGGGCCGCTCCCTACCTGCTCCTGCTGATCTGGGCGGGCGCCACGACCGGCAGCCTGCTTGCCGGTGTGGGCGAACGCCTGGGCCGGACCGGGTTCGCGGCGCTGCTCGGGGGCTCCGCACTGGCCCTCGCGGCGGGCGCCCTGGCACGGACGCCGGCCGGGCTGGTGCTGGTCGCCGTCGCCTTCGGCGGGTTCCAGCTCGCGAACGTGCTGGCCGACGCCCGCCTCCAGCGGCGGATCGACGACACCGGGCGGGCGACCCTGACATCGGTTGCGGGCCTGGGGACCGAACTGGTCACGGTCGCCGTGTTCGGCGGCTACGCGGCGGTCGTCTCGTCGACCGGGCACAGCACGGCGTTCGCGGTGTTCGGGGTGCCGTATCTGGTGACCGCGCTGGTGATGGCGGCCGGGGGAACGGAGCGCGGGAGGCGTAAGCCGTGAGGCAGGGGTGGCGCCGGTGACCATTGCGGTCCGCGGCGCCGTCCCGTAGGTTGTGCCGCGGCTTGCTACCGGTGAGTAGAACCGGTGGGTAACGAGTGTGTCCAGCCGTCCGACCGTCCTGTCGCCCTGGGGAGACCATGCGCCGGCCCATCGGCCGTCCCACCACCGTGCGTGCCCGGATCGTGGCGCTCGCGGTCGCGCCGGTGATCGCTCTGATGATGCTGTGGAGCTTCGCCATGTGGTCCGTCACCGGCGAACTGCGTGCGCTGATCCGGGTCCAGGGGGTCTACGAGGACTTCGGCACACCGGTGGACACGGCCATCGGGCAGATCCAGATCGAGCGGCGGCTCTCGGCCGCGTACCTGGGCGCCGGGCACCGTACCGACACCGCCGTGGATCTCCTGGAGCAGCAGCGCCGCACCGACCGTGCGGTGAGCGCCATGCGCGACGCGATCCGGGACGGTGACCGCGACCGGCTCTCCGCACGGCAGCGGCAGGTGCTCGACGCCGTCGTGGACTCCGCCGACCAGCTGGAGGCGCTGCGCCAGCGGGTGCTGTCCCGGGACATTTCCTGGGACCGTGCGGTGAGCGAGTACAGCACCCTCGTGGAGCCCGGCTTCGACGTCCAGTCCGCGCTCACCGCCCTGCAGGCCGGGCAGTTGGCGCGGGAGGCGCAGGTCGTCATCGAGCTGGTCCGGGTGCGGGAGTTCGTCTCGCGCGAGGACGCCCTGGTCGCCGGGGCGCGTGCCGCGGGCACCCTCACCGACCGGCAGTACGACACGCTGACCGCGACCATCGAGGACCGCCGGGTCTTCGAGCGGACCTATGTGCCCGACCTGCCGTCCGACTCACGGGCGCTGTTCGAGGAGTTCCGACGCAGCGACCTGCACCGGCAGTTGACCGCGAGCGAGGACGCCCTGCTGCGGGCCGGAGCGGACGGCGCGGGCGAGGCCGTCGCGGCCGGCTCCTGGCGCACCACCACCGACCGGGCCGTCAAGCGGTACATGCTGCTGTGCACCGAGTCGGCCGTGAACTCCGCCGAACGCGGACGGGCGTTCGCCTACCGGGAGTTGGCCAAGGCGGTCGCCGTCGGTGTGGTGGGCCTCGCGGCCGTGGGCCTGTCGCTGTGGCTGGCGGTGCGCGGCGCCCGGCGCATCTCCCGCCGCCTGGAGACGCTGAGGGATGCCGCCGATCTGCTGACTGCACACCAACTGCCTGACGTGATGGAGCGGTTGAGCGCCGGAGAGGACGTGGACGCCGCCACCGAGGCACCACCGCTCGCCGACGGGGAGGCGGGCGACGACGAGATCGGGCAGGTCGGCCGGTCCTTCAACGCCGCACGGCTCGCGGCCGTCGAGGCCGCCGTCCGGCAGGCCACGCTGCGCCGGGGCATGTCCGCGGTGCTGCTGAACATCGCCCGGCGCAACCAGGCGCTCGTACACCGGCAGTTGAAGCTCGTCGACACGCTGGAGCGGCGGACCCACGATCCGGACGTTCTTCAGGAGCTGTTCCGCATCGACCACCTCACCACCCGGATGCGACGCCACGCGGAAAGCCTGATCATTCTCTCCGGCGCGGCCCCTGGCCGCCGATGGCGGCGCCCGGTGCCCCTCGCCGACGTCGTGTCCTCCGCGGTGAGCGAGATCGAGGACTACGCGCGCGTGGAGGTGCCCCCGATGGAGCCGGTGGGCGTCGCCGCGGACGCCGTCGCGGACGTCGTGCACCTGATCGCCGAGCTCGTCGAGAACGCCACCATGTTCTCGCCGCCGCACACCCGGGTCACCATGCGCACCGGGCGGGCGGCTCGCGGCGGTTTCGTCCTGGAGATAGACGACCGGGGCCTGGGCCTCGCCGCCGACCAGCTGGCTCAGGCCCACCGCACCCTCACCCGCCCCGACGACTTCGACCCCACCCGGCACGACCGGCTCGGCCTCTACGTCGTGGGCAGACTCGCCGTCCGGCACGGCATCCAGGTCACCCTGAGCGGATCGCCGTACGGCGGCACGACGGCGGCGGTGCTGCTGCCGGAGGGGGTGCTCGCGCCGCTGGAGGCGGAGGAGGCCGACACCGCCGTACGGTCGGCCGCCGGCACCGACGATCCCTGAGCCAGCCGTGACCGACGACCACTGGTACGAGGACGAGACCGGGTCGATGGTGCGCCCCTACATGGTGACGCGCGGCCGGACCCGGCCCTCCGGCCGTCACACCGTCGACCTGATGTCGCAGGTCACCGCAGTGGAAGCGGACGAGGGACGGCCGGGCCTCGACCACGCCCGCGCCTCGCTGCTCGACCTCGTGCGCCGTGGCCCCCGGCCGGTCGTCGAGCTCGCCGCCGACGCCGACCTGCCCCTGACCGTCGTACGGGTGCTGCTCGGCGATCTGGCCGAGGCCGGTCTGGTGCGCATCGACGAGCCGCGGTGGCCGGCGGCGGGCGGCCCGGCCACGGACCCGGAGCTGCTGCGGGAGATCGTGGCGCGGCTGCGCGAACTGTGACCGGCTCGCCCGAACCGGGCCGCGCAACGAATCGCCGCCCCGCCCCGAACGGACGCAACGATCGGCTCACCGGCGCGCAACGGCTCCTCCTTGTCCCGTGGAACCCCCCGCCCGTACCGTCTACGTGGCCCCCACATCCATCCCCGTACCGGTGAGGATCACGCATGCGCACCGCCCTGCTCCAGAGCTCCGGCCGCCCCGGCTCGACCGTCGAGAACCTCAAGGTCCTCGACGAGGCCGCGGGGCGCGCCGCCGCCGCGGGCGCCGCGCTGCTGGCCGCGCCGGAGATGTTCCTGACCGGCTACGCGATCGGCGACGACATCGCCCGCCTCGCCGAGCCCGCCGACGGCGATGCCGCCGACGCGATCGCCGACATCGCGTCCCGGCACGGCCTGGCCATCGCATACGGGTACCCGGAGCGCTCCTCGGATGCGGTGTACAACTCCGCCCAGCTGATCTCCGCCGACGGCACCCGCCTCGCCAACTACCGCAAGACCCACCTCTTCGGCTGCTTCGAGCGCGACCACTTCACCCCGGGCGACCAGCCGGTCGTCCAGGCCGAGCTGAACGGTCTGCGGGTCGGCCTGATGATCTGCTACGACGTGGAGTTCCCGGAGAACGTCCGGGCCCACGCCCTCGCCGGCACCGACCTGCTGCTGGTGCCGACCGCGCAGATGCACCCCTTCCAGTTCGTCGCCGAGTGCGTCGTCCCGGTACGCGCCTTCGAGAACCAGATGTACGTCGCGTACGTCAACCGGGTCGGCCAGGAGGGGGAGTTCGAGTTCGTCGGGCTCTCGACCCTCGCCGGGCCCGACGGGATCGCCCGCACCCGCGCCGGGCGCGGTGAGGAACTCGTCCTCGCCGATGTCGACCCCGCTTTCCTCGCCGCATCCCGCGAGGCGAACCCGTACCTGAAGGACCGCCGCCCCGGTCTCTACGGGTCCCTCGTCTGAACCCCCTCAGCTTCCCCAGCACTTCCCGCGCAAGGAGTCCGTACCCCATGACGTCCACCGTGCCCAACGCCGTCGAGCACGCAGACGAGCAGCAGCCGCCGATCACCATGTTCGGCCCGGACTTCCCGTACGCCTACGACGACTTCCTCGCCCACCCGGCGGGCCTCGGCCAGATACCCGCGACCGAGCACGGCACCGAGGTCGCGGTCATCGGCGGCGGCCTGTCCGGCATCGTGGCCGCGTACGAGCTGATGAAGATGGGCCTCAAGCCGGTCGTCTACGAGGCCGACCGGATCGGCGGACGGTTGCGGACCGTCGGCTTCGACGGCTGCGACCCGTCGCTGACCGCCGAGATGGGCGCCATGCGCTTCCCGCCGTCCTCCACGGCCCTCCAGCACTACATCGACCTGGTGGGACTCGAGACCCGCCCGTTCCCCAACCCGCTGGCCGAGGCGACCCCGTCCACCGTCGTCGACCTCAAGGGCGAGTCGCACTACGCCGAGACGATCGACGACCTGCCGCAGGTCTACCGGGACGTGGCTCAGGCCTGGAACAAGTGTCTGGAGGAGGGCGCCGACTTCTCCGACATGAACCGGGCGATGCGCGAGCGCGACGTCCCGCGCATCCGCGAGATCTGGGCGAAGCTCGTCGAGAAGCTGGACAACCAGACCTTCTACGGCTTCCTCTGCGACTCCGAGGCCTTCAAGTCCTTCCGGCACCGCGAGATCTTCGGCCAGGTCGGCTTCGGCACCGGCGGCTGGGACACCGACTTCCCCAACTCCATCCTGGAGATCCTGCGGGTCGTCTACACCGAGGCCGACGACCACCACCGCGGCATCGTCGGCGGTTCCCAGCAGCTGCCGCTGCGCCTGTGGGAGCGCGAGCCGGAGAAGATCGTGCACTGGCCGTACGGCACCTCGCTGGCCACGCTGCACGAGGGCGGTGAGCCCCGTCCGGCGGTCACCCGGCTCCACCGCACCGCCGGCAACCGGATCACCGTGACGGATGCGAACGGCGACATCCGCACCTACCAGGCGGCGATCTTCACCGCCCAGTCCTGGATGCTGCTGTCGAAGATCGCCTGCGACGACTCGCTCTTCCCGATCGACCACTGGACCGCGATCGAGCGGACTCACTACATGGAGTCCTCGAAGCTCTTCGTCCCGGTCGACCGGCCGTTCTGGCTGGACAAGGACGAGGAGACCGGCCGGGACGTCATGTCGATGACCCTCACCGACCGCATGACGCGCGGGACCTACCTCCTCGACGACGGTCCCGACAAGCCCGCCGTGATCTGCCTGTCGTACACCTGGTGCGACGACAGCCTGAAGTGGCTGCCGCTGTCCGCGAACGAGCGGATGGAGGTCATGCTGAAGTCGCTCGGCGAGATCTATCCCAAGGTCGACATCCGCAAGCACATCATCGGCAACCCGGTGACGGTCTCCTGGGAGAACGAGCCCTACTTCATGGGCGCGTTCAAGGCCAACCTGCCCGGCCACTACCGCTACCAGCGGCGCCTGTTCACGCACTTCATGCAGGACCGGCTGCCCGAGGACAAGCGGGGCATCTTCCTCGCCGGCGACGACATCTCCTGGACGGCCGGCTGGGCCGAGGGCGCCGTCCAGACCGCACTCAACGCGGTCTGGGGCGTCATGCACCACTTCGGCGGCACCACCGACCCGACCAACCCCGGCCCCGGCGACCGCTACGACGAGATCGCGCCGGTGGAACTCCCCGAGGACTAGCAGGCTAGATTCCGGCCGCTCGCGCCCTCTCGTACACCTGGGCGGCGACGTCCTTGAGTTCCTGGGCGTCCCGCACGGTGGACTGGAGGTCGAGGAGGATCTCCTCGAGGCCGACCTCGGCGTGCGCGACCAGGTCCTCGAGGATCTGGTCGACGTTGCCCTGGAAGGGGCTGCGGTCGGGGCCGTCGTACGCCGCGGCCGTGTACTGCGGGTTCACCCGCAGCACCGTGCGGATCGGCTCCTTACGGCCGCGCTCGGCCGCCAGGTCCTGCAGCTGACGCCACTGCGCGGCGACGGCCTCGGCGCCCATGCCCACCGGCATCCAGCCGTCGGCGTGGTCGACGAGGCGGCGCCGCGCCCTCGGGGTGTTCGCCGCCAGCAGGATCGGGATCGGCCGGGCCGGCTTGGGGCCGACCACGGCCGAGGCGATCTTCGTGACGCGCCCGTCGTACGACACCGGGTCCGGACCCCACACCGCGCGGCACACCCCGATCAGCTCGTCCAGCATCTGCCCGCGTTCCTCGAACGGCCGCACCGACGCAGCCGCGTACTCGTCGAGGGACCAGCCCGTGCCGAAGCCGGCGACCACCCGGCCGCCGCTCGCCGCGTCCAGCGAGGCCAGCGCCTTGGCGAGCTGGAACGGCACGTGCAGCGGCGCCACCAGCACGCTGGTGCCCAGCTCGGCGCGCTCGGTGGCCGCGGCCGCCAGGGTGAGCGTGACCAGCGGGTCGGCCACGCCCCGGTAGGAGTCGGGCCAGGGGAGCCCCTCGATGCCGTACAGGCCCTGGGTGGCGGGCTCCGGGAACAGAGCCCGCTCGTACACCCACAGGCTGTCGTAGCCGGTCCGCTCGGCGGCGCGCGCCACGTCGGGCACGTCCCGTCCGAGGTCGTACTGCCTGTTCTGCGGGAGGCCGAGTCCGAGGCGGGTCGCCATGCCCTGTGCTCCTTTGCAAGAGGTCCTTTTCTGTCGAACGTACAGCGGTCACACAGGAGTTCCGGCGCACGGCACGGCCCAGGCGGATCAGTCCGGCAGTGGGGTGAGCATCATCCGTCCCGCCAGGCCCACCGCCGCGTCGAGGCGGTCGGTGAACTCCCGGGCGACGTCCGGGAGCCGGCGCAGCGCCCACAGGGCCCGTGCCGTCGACCAGGTGGCGTCCCTGGCGCGCTCCAGGCTCCAGGCGCCCAGCAGATGGGTGAGCGGGTCGGCGATCTGCAGCAGGTCCGGACCCGGCATCAGATCTTCGCGGATGCGCTCCTCCAGCGTCACGAGGAGGTCGCCCACGCGGTCGAACTCGTCCTCCAGCTCGCCGGGTTCGCAGTCGAGCGTACGACAGGCGTCCACGACGGCGAGCGCGAGGTCGTGCCCGATGTGCGCGTTGATGCCCGCGAGCGCGAACTGCAGCGGTCGTACGCCGGGATGGCGACGGTACTGGAAGAGGGGCCGCCAGCAGGCGGGCGGGCGGCGCTCCTCGGCGGCCGCGTCGACCGCCGCCAGATAGCGTTCCGCGAACCGCACGTCCAGCGTGATCGCGGCCCGCGGGTCCGGGAACCGTCCGGCGTCGATGCGCCGGTCGACGGCCTCGGTGACGGCGAGGTAGACGCGGTTGAAGACCGCGACCCCGTCCCGCGCCGGAAGGGCCGCGTCCAGCGCGTGCATCCGGGCGACCACCGTGTCGACGGGAGTGGGGAACTGTTCCAACTGCGTCATGGGGGCAGGGTCCCAGTCCTAGGCTTGCCCGAGTGCCGACGGGCCCGACGCTTCCCCGGAACGGGGGAACGCGCCCGTCGCGCGGGGCCGAGAACGGGCCGAAGAGGGGGGAGCAGCACCGTGTCAGGCTTACGTGCCCGGCGCCTGGCCGCTCGCAGGGCCGAGCGCCGTCGCGCCGCCCGGCGGGGCGCCATGGTGGCGGCGGCTTCCGTCGTGGTCGCGGTCGGTACGGTCACCGGCGTGCTGACCGCGTGGGACGACGGGGACGGTTCGGACCAGGCGCGGCCGTCGCCGACCGGGTCCGCCTCGACGCGTCTGGAGCGCCTGCCGGTCGTGCCGTCGCCGCCGGTGACACCTTCTCCTTCGCCGCCTCCGTCTGCATCCGCATCCGCGACCAAGAAGGAGACACCCACGCCCTCGCCCAGCCGGACCGAACGGGAGCAGCGGACCGCCACCGTGCACACCCGGCTCTACCGCCACCCCGAGTCCCAGGTCCTCGACTGGGTCCGGGCCAACCCGGACGACCCGCGCCGCCCGGTCATCGAATCCCGTATCGCCGACCAGCCGGCCTCGGTGTGGTTCGCCGACTTCACGCCCGCGACCATCACCTCCCGGGTCGCGGCCGTCACCTCCGGCGCCGCTGCGCAGGGCCGGGTGCCGGTCGTCGTGGTGTACGCCATCCCGGACCGCGACTGCGGCGGCCACTCCCAGGGCGGAGCGCCGGACCTTGCGGCGTACGACGCGTGGATCGACCGATTCGCCGCCGGGCTGGGCTCGGACGACGTCATCGTCATCCTGGAGCCCGACTCCGTCGCCCAGGCGGGCTGTCTCTCCGCCGGTGACCGCGCCGACCGCTTCGCCTCCCTGGCCCGCGCGGGCCGCGTCCTCAAGGCCGCCAACCCCAGGGCGCGGGTCTACCACGACGCAGGCCACTCCGGCTGGCACCCGGCCGCCGAGCAAGCGGCGCTGCTGAAACAGGCCGGCGCGGCCTCACCCGCCTCCTCCGACGGCATCTTCAGCAACGTCTCCAACTTCCACCGCACGGCCGACGAGATCGCCTACGACCGACAGGTGCTGGACGCCCTGGGCGGCCCGGCCGGCCTCGGCGCCGTGATCGACACCAGCCGCAACGGCAACGGCGCCCCGGCCGACGGCGAATGGTGCGATCCGGCGGGACGGAAGATCGGCCGGGCGCCGACCATGAACACCGGCGAGGAGCGGATCGACGCCTACCTGTGGGTGAAGCTGCCGGGGGAGTCGGACGGGTGCAAGGGGAGGCCCGGCACCTTCACACCGTCGTACGCCTACGACTTGGCGCGCTGAGCCGCCTCGTCGTAGCGGGACGTGCCCTCGTCCAACAGCGGGGCCTGCGTCTTGAGGTGGGCGGGGGCGAAGGCTCGCAGCGCGTGGTAGCCGGTGATGACGACGAGCGTGCCCAGCGCGATGCCGCTCAGCGAGAAGGTGTCGGTGAACTCCAGGGAGACATTGCCGACGCCGATGATGATGCCCGCCGCGGCCGGCACCAGGTTGAGCGGATTGCGCAGGTCCACCTTGGCGTTGATCCAGATCTGGGCGCCGAGCAGGCCGATCATGCCGTACAGGATGACGGTGATACCGCCGAGCACCCCGCCCGGGATCGCGGCCACCACCGCGCCGAACTTCGGGCAGAGACCGAAGAGCAGCGCGAAGCCCGCGGCGGCCCAGTAGGCGGCCGTCGAGTAGACGCGGGTCGCCGCCATCACACCGATGTTCTCGGAGTACGTGGTGTTGGGCGGGCCGCCGACCGCGGTGGAGAGCATCGAGCCGACGCCGTCGGCGGAGATCGCCGTACCGAGCTTGTCGTCCAGGGGGTCGCCGGTCATCTCGCCGACCGCCTTGACGTGGCCCGCGTTCTCGGCGACCAGCGCGATGACGACCGGCAGCGCGACCAGGATCGCCGACCACTCGAAGGACGGCCCGTGGAAGGTGGGCAGGCCGATCCAGTCGGCCTGGCCGACGCCGGAGAGGTCCAGGCGCCAGTGGTCGGTGAGCTTGCCGCTCGCGTCCACCGAGTGGATCCTGCCGAAGATCCGGTCGAAGGCCCAGGAGATGCCGTAGCCGAAGACCAGACCGAGGAAGATCGCGATGCGCGACCAGAAGCCACGCAGACAGACGACGGCCAGGCCGGTGAACAGCATCACCAGCAGGGCCGTCCACTGGTCCTGCGGCCAGTACGTGGACGCCGTGACCGGAGCGAGGTTGAAGCCGATCAGCATCACCACCGCGCCGGTGACGATCGGCGGCATCGCCGCATGGATGATCCGCGCCCCGAACCGCTGCACCGCCAGACCCACGAGGAACAGCGCGACGCCGACGACGAAGACCGCGCCCGTCACGGTGGCGCTCGTACCGCCCTGCGCGCGGATCACCGCGGCGACGCCCACGAAGGACAGGGAGCAGCCGAGGTAGCTGGGTACCCGGCCGCGGGTCGCGAGCAGGAACACGATCGTCGCGACGCCCGACATCATGATCGCCAGGTTGGGGTCCAGGCCCATGAGGACCGGCGCCACGAAGGAGGCCCCGAACATCGCCACCACGTGCTGGGCGCCGAGCCCGGCCGTGCGCGGCCAGGACAGCCGCTCATCGGGCCGGACCACCGCGCCGGGTGCGGGGGTGCGTCCGTCGCCGTGCAGTTTCCAGCGGACGCCGAGATCCATGTGAGGTGTCGCTTTCGTTGTGCGTGCAGTCCGTCCGGACCATTGTCAGGGCAGGCCGGGAGTGCTTCGCACACGTGAGCGCCCGCTGAGGCCGAGTGATTTCAGGGCCGCGGGTCGGGCACTGCTGCGCTCGGCGGACCGACCTTCGGGCGGTCCCGGTCGCCCGAGCGCAGGACGCCCGCGAAGGCCGTGAGCCCGCACGACAGGACGGTCACCAGGCCGAACGACACCACCAGGCTCGTCGCCTGTGCGAGGGAGCCGATCGCACTCGGGGCGATCAGGCCGGAGGTGTACGTGATGGTGGCCACACCGGCGATGGCTTGGCTGGGGTTCGGCCCGCTGCGGCCCGCCGCCGCGAAGCACAGCGGGACGACCACCGCGATGCCCAGACCCATCAGGGCGAACCCGGCCATCGCCACCGCAGGATGGTCGGCGACGACGATCAACAGCCCGCCGAGGGTCGCGAGGACACCGCTCCAGCGGACCGTGCGCACGGAGCCGAAACGGTCCACCACACGGTCGCCCGCGAGCCGGGCGAGCGCCATGGTGAGCGTGAAGCCGGTCGTGCAGGCGGCCGCGAGCCCTGCCGAGCTCCCCAGCTCGTCCTCCAGATAGACGGCCGACCAGTCGAGGCTCGCCCCCTCCGCGAACACCGCGCAGAACCCGACCGCGCCGATCAGCACCGCCGACTTCGGCGGCAGCGCGAACCGCGGCGGCGGTTCCTCGTCCTCGGTCGGCTGCAGGTCCAGCACCCAGTGGCACGCCACCAGGCCCAGCAGGGTCAGGACCGCGGCCGCCAGAGCGTGATGCAGGCGGGCGTCCGAACCCAGGTGCGCGGCGAGCGTGCCGCCGGCCGAGCCGACCAGCGCGCCCGCGCTCCACATGCCGTGCAGGCCGGACATGATCGACTTGCCGAGACGGTTCTCGACCTCCACGCCGAGCGCGTTCATGGCGACGTCCGCCATGCCCGCCGTGGCGCCGTAGACGAACAGGGCCAGGCAGAGCGTGAGCAGGTTGGGCGAGAGGGACGGCAGGATCAGCGCCAGCGTCCACAGGGAGAGCAGTCCGCGCAGCGCGGTGCGGGCGCCGAAGCGGTGGCTGATCCGGCCCGCGAGCGGCATCGCGACGGACGCCCCGAGCGCCGGGAAGGCCAGCGCGAGGCCCAACTGGCCCGCGCTCACCGAGGCGTGGTCCTGGATCCACGGCACGCGGGTCGCGAAGGAGCCGGTGACGGCGCCGTGCACGGCGAACACGGCGGCCACGGCGTACCGTGCGCGCTTCACCTCGCGGTGCTCGTGGACCACGTCACTCATGTTCCTGCCCCTTGTCGCGTCTCGGCCTCGCCTTGTCCGCCGCGTAAACTATCAGGGACCCTGCCTGATAGATAGGGGATTCCGGCGGCCGTACGTCGTGCGGCCCCGCCGTCTGGAAGGATCCCGGCATGCCCGCAACCCCCAGCACCGCCCGGGCCATCAACGACCGGCTCGCCCTGCGACTGCTGCAGCAGGAGGGCCCGTTGACGGCGGGGCAGTTGAAGCAGCTGACCGGGCTGTCCCGGCCGACCGTCGCCGACCTCGTCGAACGCCTCACCGCCTCCGGTCTGATCGCCGTGGTCGGGGAGGCGGGGGAACAGCGGCGCGGACCCAACGCCAAGCTCTACGGGATCGTCGCCGACCGGGCCTACCTGGCCGCGCTCGACGTGCGCACCGAGGGCGTCTCCGTGGTCGTGTCCGACCTGCTCGGCCGGGTGCTCGCCGAGGCGTCCGTGCCGATCGACGGTGCCACGGGGACCGGGCCCGCGGTGGAGCAGGCGGTCGCCCTCGTCGAACGCGTGGCGAAAGAGGCGGGCGCCGACCAACTGCACACCCTCGGCATCGGCGCCCCCGGCCTGATCGACCCGGCCACCGGCGAACTCCGTGACTCCTCCGGCCTGCCCGAGTGGCACCGCCGCCTGGTCGCCGCCCTGCAGGAACGGCTCCCCGACGCCCGCGTCATCGTCGAGAACGAGACCAACCTCGCCGCTCTGGCCGAGCAGCGGGACGGTGCGGCCCGGGACCGGGACACGTTCGTGCTGCTGTGGCTCGGCCACGGCACCGGTGCCGCGGTGGTCCTGGACGGGTCGCTGCGCCGCGGGGCCTCCGGCGGCACCGGAGAGATCGGGTTCCTTCCGGTGCCGGGGACGGCCGGCCTGCCCTCTGCCACCGACTGCGAGGGCGGCTTTCACTCCCTGGCCGGGTCGGCGGCGATCGCCCGGCTGGCGGGGGAGCACGGGGTGGTCGGCTCGGCGGGGGGTGGTGAGCCGGTGGCAGCGGCGTTGGTGCGGGACGCGGTGGCGGCCGTGTCCTCCGGCGTTTCCGCCGCCGCCCCCTTCCTCGACGCCCTCGCGGACCGCCTGACCGTCGGCGTCGCCTCCGTCGTCGCCGTCCTGGACCCCGGTTGTGTGGTGCTCGGCGGTGAGGTGGGACAGGCCGGGGGTGACGTCCTCGCCGGGCGGGTCGAGCAGCGGCTGCGGCGGATGTCGCCGCTGGCCACGGAGGTGCGGGCCGGTGCCCTGGGCGGCGGCGCGGTGCTGCGCGGCGCGCTGCTGACCGCACGCGACCGGGCCCAGGACGAACTGTTCGCTCCCCCGGACCGGCCTTAGGCCCCGCGTCCTGCACCGAAGCGTGTCGCCAGGTACTCCTCGAACGTGCCCTTCCCCACGGCCCGTTCCGGCGTGAGATGGCCGCCGTTGCGGAAGCCGCGGTACGCCTTGCCCCACAGCGGCACGCTCACCACCGCCCGACGCCGGCCCGTGGCCTTGAGATAGGTGCGGGCCAGCGAGTCGAAGGTCCTCACCTCGGGGCCGCCCATGTCCTCGACCCGTCCCGCGGGCGCCCCCGCCGCCAGCTCCGCGAGCCGGCCCGCGACCTCCGCGACCTCGATCGGCTGGTCGTTCACGCCGGCCGGCAGCAGCATGACAGGCGGCTTGGCCAGAATGTCGAACACCTGGGCCAGCAGGTCGTGGAACTGGGTCGTGCGCAGTACGGTCCAGCCCAGTCCCGACTCCTCGATCAGCCGCTCCACGGCGAGCTTGGTCTTGTAGTAACCGAACGGCACCCGGTCGATCCCGACGATCGAGATGTAGACCAGGTGGCCCACGCCGGCCCGGCGCGCCGCCGCGATCAGATGCGCGCCCGCCTCCTCGTCGCCGCCGCGCGGCGAGGTCGCGCAGTGCACGATCGTGTCCACGCCCTCGACGGCCGCGTCCAGACCGCTGCCCCCCTCACGCAGATCGACCGCGTACGGCTGCGCATGCCGACTGAGCACCCGCACCTCGTGCCCGTCCGCGCGCAACCGCTCGGTGAGGATCCGGCCGAGCGTCCCGGTACCGCCGGTCACCAGGATCGTGGTCATGCTGTTCAGCTCCTTCGGACGCCGTGCGCTCCCAGGTGGAGCGCCCTTCGTCAGCTGTGCCCCGGTAGCCCTCGGGAAATGTGACAACCGCGCCGGGGACGATCAGGCACGCGTGAGCCGACCTCGTACACATTCCAGCTTGTCCGGATTCACCACGGCCCGCAGGTCGGCGATCAGCCCCTCGCGCAGCTCGACCGACACCACCGCGACCAGCGTGTCGCCCGCCCGGACGGATCACCGTCCCGGGGACCAGCATCGCCATGCACACGGCGTCGCGCTGCTCGGCCGACTCCAGGGGGTCACCCTGCCAGGACACGTGCGTGCGCCTTGGCGAGGCCCGGCGGCGGGCAAGGGCCGTCGTCACCGCCGCCGGGGCCCGCTGGCGCAGACCCCAGAGAGGACTAGACCAGTGCGTCAATAGGTATAAACCAATTTCCAAACCGATGCGGTCATACGGGAGTTGGTGCCCGTTCGCCTGGTCGAGAAGTCCAGTGACGTGACCTGTGAGCGAACCCACACCCATCGCCCGTATGGACGTCGATCCGGCGTGGCACACTTGCCCTGTACCAGAAGCAGCGCACTCCGGGGTCGGTGAAAGTCCGAACCGGCGGTTACAGTCCGCGACCCGGTCGCTTCCAGCGGCCGGTTGACCAGGTGAAATTCCTGGACCGACGGTTAAAGTCCGGATGGGAGGCAGTGCGCGGCGGGCGGGCATTCGTGCGCGCCGCCGTATCGGCTCGTCCAGTGAGGGCGGGTTCTGTCCGGCGTCGCCCTCGGTGCCACAGCCCGTACATTCTGTCGTCCAGCGACAGCCCCGGAGTCCGTGCCCGAAGAGGCAGGAGGACCCGGGAAGTGTTCACCGGAATCGTCGAAGAGCTGGGCGAGGTCACCGCCGTCGAGAACCTCGGCGACGCCTCCCGCTTCCGGCTGCGCGGCCCCGTCGTCACCGAGGGCGCGAAGCACGGCGACTCCATCGCCGTCAACGGTGTCTGTCTCACGGTCGTCGACCACGAAGGCGACGAGTTCACCGCCGACGTCATGGCCGAGACCCTCGACCGCTCCAGCCTCGGCGTCCTCACCGTCGGCTCCCGCGTCAACCTCGAACGCCCCACCGCCGTGGGCGCCCGCCTCGGCGGGCACATCGTGCAGGGCCATGTCGACGGCACCGGCACCGTCCTGGAACGCAAGCCGTCCGAGAACTGGGAGATCGTGAAGGTCTCGCTCCCCGCGGACCTCGCGCGCTATGTCGTCGAGAAGGGCTCCATCACCGTCGACGGCATCAGCCTCACCGTCGTCGAAGCGGGCTCCGACCACTTCACCGTCAGCCTGATCCCCACCACCCTCGCCCTGACCACCCTCGGTCTGAAGCAGCCCGGCGACCCGGTCAACCTCGAGGTCGACGTCATCGCCAAGTACGTCGAGCGGCTCCTGGGCGCCCAGGGGGCGGCCCAGTGAACTGGCTCAACTCCGAGGCGTTCGTCCTCTTCGGCCAGCACATCATCTGGTCGGACATGGTCGGCAACGTCCTCGGCCTCATCACCCTCGCCCTCGGCTGGCGGCGCTCCCTGTGGACCTGGCCGGTGCAGTTCCTGTCCGGCCTCGTCCTCTTCACGGCGTTCTACGGCCACCTCACCGGCAGCGCCGGCAAGCAGGTCGTCGTCATGGCCGTCGCGCTGTACGGCTGGTGGCAGTGGAACCGCGGCAAGGGCCGGGCCGCGGACGGCCGCATCTCCGTACGCTTCGCCACCTGGCGCGAGCGCGGCGCGATGATCGCCGCGGCCGCCGTCGGCACGGTCGCCGTGGCCCTGCTCTTCACCGCCTACCCGACCCTGTCCTGGGACCCCTGGCCGGACGCCTACATCTTCGTCGGCACCATCGTCGCCATGTACGCCCAGGCGCGCGGGATGGTCGAGTTCTGGTTCGCCTGGCTGCTCGTCGACCTGGTCGGCGTGCCCCTCAACTTCGCCAACGGCTACGCCTTTTCCGGCTTCGTCTACGTCATCTACGGCGCACTCGTCCTGTGGGGCATGCGCGACTGGTGGCTGCGCTCCCGCAAGGACGCGCGGCCCGTCCTGGAAGGAGCGCCGGCATGAGCACGGCCCCGATCCTCTACAGCACCGACTACACCGACGACAGCGACGACCTCACCCTCGACCCGATCGAGCAAGCCATCGCCGACATCGCGGCCGGCCGCCCGGTCGTGGTCGTCGACGACGAGGACCGGGAGAACGAGGGCGACCTTGTCATCGCCGCCGAGAAGGCGACCCCCGAGATCGTCGCCTTCATGATGAGCGAGTGCCGCGGCCTGATCTGCGCCCCCATGGAGGGTGCGGAACTGGACCGGCTGCGCCTCCCGCAGATGGTCGAGGAGAACACCGAGTCGATGAAGACCGCGTTCACGGTCTCCGTGGACGCCTCGGCCGCCCATGGAGTGAGCACCGGGATCTCCGCATCCGACCGGGCGACCACCCTTCAGCTGCTCGCGAGCGGCACGGCAGAGCCCGCCGACCTGGTCCGCCCCGGCCACATCTTCCCGCTGCGCGCCAGGCCCGGCGGCGTGCTGGTCCGCAACGGGCACACGGAGGCCGCCGTCGACCTCGCCCGCCTCGCGGGCCTGCGCCCGGCCGGCGCCATCGTCGAGATCGCCGGCGAGGACGGCCAGATGCTGCGCCTGCCCGAACTCGTCCCGTTCGCCCGCAAGCACGGCCTGACGATCATCTCCATCGAGGACCTGATCGCCTACCGTCGCACCTCCGAGCCCACCGTCCGCCGCGAGGCACAGACGCAGCTCCCCACCGCCCACGGCACCTTCACGGCGTACGGCTACCGCTCCACCGTCGACGGCGTCGAGCACGTCGCCCTGGTGCACGGTGAGATCGGCGACGGCGAGGACGTTGTCGTCCGCGTCCACTCCGAATGCCTCACCGGCGACGTCTTCCACTCCCTGCGCTGCGACTGCGGCCCCCAGCTGGAGACGGCCCTCGAGCGCATCCAGGCCGAGGGCCGGGGAGTCGTCGTCTACCTGCGCGGGCACGAGGGCCGCGGCATCGGGCTGCTGTCGAAGCTCCGGGCGTACGAGCTGCAGGAGCGCGGCCGTGACACCCTCGACGCCAACCTGGAGCTCGGCCTGCCCGCCGACGCCCGGGACTACGCCGCCGGCGCGCAGATCCTGACGGACCTCGGAGTCCGCAGCGTGCGCCTGATGACCAACAACCCCGAGAAGACCGACGCGCTCGTCCGGCACGGCATCGAGGTCACCGACCGCGAGCCGATGCCCGTCCAGGCGGGCGAGCACAACCTCCGCTACCTGCGCACCAAGCGGGACCGGATGGGGCACGACCTGCCGTGGCTGGACACGCCTGCCGTGTCCACCTGCAGCAACCAGTAAGCGAACAGCGAGGAGACACGAGAACGTGAGCGGCAAGGGCGCACCGGAACTGTCCGTACGCAATGTGGGTGACCTGCGGGTCGCCGTCGTCGCGGCGCAGTGGCACGAGAAGGTGATGGACGGTCTGGTCGACGGCGCCCTGCGCGCCCTGCACGACCTCGGCATCGACGAGCCGACCCTGCTCCGGGTTCCCGGCAGCTGGGAGCTGCCGGTCGTCGCCAAGGTGCTCGCCGGCCGGGGCTACGACGCGATCGTCGCCCTCGGCGTCGTCATCCGCGGCGGCACCCCCCACTTCGAGTACGTGTGCCAGGGCGTCACCCAGGGCCTCACCCAGGTCTCCGTCGACACCGGCGTCCCCGTCGGCTTCGGCGTGCTGACCTGCGACACCGAGGAGCAGGCCCTGGACCGCGCGGGTCTGCCCGGCTCCAACGAGGACAAGGGCCACGAGGCGGTGACGGCGGCGGTGGCCACGGCGGCCACCCTCCGCTCAGTATCTGAACCATGGCGTTAGGCCGCCCGGTACACCGCGTAAAGTGGGCGCCACCATGTCCAAGAAGACGTTCGAGGAGCTCTTCACCGAGCTCCAGCACAAGGCCGCCAACGGCGACCCCGCCACTTCCCGCACCGCAGAGCTGGTCGGGAAGGGCGTCCATGCCATCGGCAAGAAGGTCGTCGAGGAGGCCGCCGAGGTCTGGATGGCCGCCGAGTACGAGGGCAAGGAGGCGGCCGCCGAGGAGATCTCGCAGCTGCTGTACCACGTCCAGGTGATGATGGTCGCCCGCGGGATCTCCCTGGACGACGTCTACGCCCACCTGTAAGCCGCACCCGTTCCCGTAAGAAACCACGCAAAGGAAGCCGACCTCATGCTGCGCATCGCCGTCCCCAACAAGGGTTCACTGTCCGGCCCTGCGGCGGAGATGCTGCATGAGGCCGGCTACCAGCAGCGCCGCGAGTCCAAGGAACTGCGCATCGTCGACCCGGAGAACGACGTCGAGTTCTTCTACCTCCGCCCCCGCGACATCGCGATCTACGTCTCCTCCGGGCAGCTGGACATCGGCATCACCGGCCGCGACCTGCTGATCGACTCCGGAGCCAACGCCGAGGAGATCCTCCCGCTCGGCTTCGCCCGCTCCACCTTCCGCTACGCCACCAGGCCCGGCACGGCGAACGGCGTGGAGGACCTGAACGGCAGGACCGTCGCCACCTCGTACGAGGGCATCGTCGCCAAGCACCTCGCCGACAACGGCATCGACGCCTCCGTCGTCCACCTCGACGGGGCCGTCGAGACCGCCATCGAACTCGGCGTCGCCGAGGTCATCGCGGACGTCGTCGAGACCGGCACCTCGCTGCGCAACGCGGGCCTGGAGGTCATCGGCGAGCCGATCATGAAGTCCGAGGCCATCGTCATCCGGCGGGTCGGGGCGGACACCGAGGAGCCCAAGGTGCAGCAGTTCCTGCGCCGGCTGCAGGGCGTCCTGGTGGCCCGGACGTACGTGATGATGGACTACGACTGCCGCGCCGAGCACCTGGAACAGGCCGTCGCCATCACCCCCGGCCTGGAGGGTCCGACCATCTCGCCGCTGCACAACGAGGGCTGGGTCGCGGTCCGCGCCATGGTGCCGTCCAAGGACGCCCAGCGGATCATGGACGACCTGTACGCCATCGGAGCGCGGGCCATCCTGACCACCGCCATCCACGCCTGCCGTCTCTGAGGGGCACCACACACCCATGTCGGATTCGACCCCTCTTCCCGAGCTGCCCGTCACCTTCCGGCCGGGCCGCACCCGCGCCGTGCTGCTCACCGCGGCCGTCGCGATCTTCGTGACCGTGTCGCTGGTCGCGCTGCTGCTGGACCGGCTCAGCACGGCCGAGCGGCTCAGCTTCGTTCTCACCGCGGCGCTTCTGTCGGCGGTGGTGCTGGTGCTGGCCCGGCCGAAGGTCGTCGCCGACGAATCCGGCGTCACGGTCGTCAACTTCGCCAGTACGCGTCGGCTGGCCTGGGCGGAAATCGTCCAGGTGCATCTGCGGGTCGGCGACCCCTGGGTGTTCCTCGACCTCAGCGACGGCACCAGCCTGGCCGCCATCGGCATCCAGCCGGGCATCGCCAAGGAGCGCGCCATTGCCGACGCCCGGGCACTGCGAGCGCTGGTCGAGGCCCGGGCCGAGCAACATCACAGCTGACTCGGGCGACTCCGGGCCGTTCACCCTGCCGTATCGGCCGGTGTCTTGATTAATCTGTTGGCGGAGGCGTTCCCGTTGCGTCTCCGCCCCTGTGGTGCCGGCCGGTGCACAGGGGTTCCTGCTACCCGAGGAGTGACTCCCTCCGGCGATGGACGGATCGTCCTGTAGTACCTGCGCCGCCCCCTGCCGACATAGCGCACGGGCGGCGGCATCATGACCATCCCTCTGCTGCTCCTGGCAGCCGCGTTCCTGCTCATTCTCGCCAACGGCTTCTTCGTGGCCGCCGAGTTCGGCCTGGTGACGGTCGACCGCCCGGACGCCGAGAAGGCCGCAGCCGAGGGCGACCGACGCGCCCATCGGGTCGTCGAGTCGCTGAAGGAACTGTCCTTCCAGCTCTCCGGCACCCAGCTCGGCATCACCATCACCTCCCTCGTCGTCGGCATGCTCGCCGAACCGGCGCTCGCCCGGCTGCTGGACGGTCCGTTCACGGCCGTCGGCATACCCGAGGGCGCCGTGCCCGGCGTGGCCGTCGTCGTCGGCATGCTGCTGGCCTCGGCCGTGCAGATGGTGGTCGGCGAACTCGTGCCCAAGAACTGGGCGGTGTCCCGGCCGCTGCAGGTCGCACGCTTCGTCGCGGGCCCGCAGCATGTCTTCGCGCGCGTGTTCCGGCCGGTGATCGCCGCACTGAACGCCGTCGCCAACCGCCTGGTCCGCGCCCTGGGCATCGAGCCCACCGAGGAGCTGGCCTCCGCTCGCACCCCCGGCGAACTCGTCTCCCTGGCCCGGCACTCGGCGCGTGCAGGTGCCCTGGAACAGGACACCGCGGACCTCTTCGTACGGACGCTGTCGCTCGGCGAGCTGACCGCACAGCACGTCATGACCCCGCGCGTGAAGGTGAGCGCGCTCCAGTCCTCGGCGACCGCCGCGGATGTGGTCAACCTGACCCGCGCCACCGGCCTGTCCCGCTTCCCCGTCTACCGGGAGAAGATCGACGAAATCGTCGGCATGGTCCATCTCAAGGACGCCCTGGCCGTCTTGTCCTCCGAGCGGCTGCGTACCCCCGTGGGCCGGATCGCCCGGCCGCCGCTGCTCGTCCCGGAGACACTGCCGGTCCGGCCGCTGCTCGCCCGACTGCGCAGCGAGCAGCCGATCGCGGTCGTCGTCGACGAGTACGGCGGCACGGCCGGCGTGGTCACCCTGGAGGACATCGTCGAGGAGATCGTCGGCGAGGTCCGTGACGAGCACGACGACGTGCTCGACGAACAGCCCGAACTCGCCGCCGCCCCGCCGGAGGACGGCCGCCCCGCCTGGGATGCCGACGGCAGCTGCCGGATCGACGTCCTGCGGCGCATCGGCCTCGACGTGCCCGAGGGCCCGTACGAGACGGTCGCAGGACTGGTCGCCGACCTGCTCGGCCGGATCCCGGCCGTCGGCGACCGGGCCGAACTCCCCGGCTGGCGGCTGGCCGTGCGCCAGGTCGGGCACTACCGCGCCGAGCGGGTACGCATCGTGCGCACCGCCCCTGTCATGGAGGCCGTGCGATGAGCGTGCTCCAACTCCTGTTCGCCGCGCTGCTCGTGCTCGCCAACGGCTTCTTCGTGGGCGCCGAGTTCGCGCTGGTCTCGGTGCGCCGCAGCCAGATCGAACCGCTCGGCACCGCCCGGGCCCGGCAGGTGCTGTACGGCCTGGAGCGGCTGCCGCAGATGATGGCCGCCGCACAGTTCGGCATCACCGTCTGCTCGCTGACCCTGGGCGCGGTCGCCGAACCGACGGTGGCCCATCTGCTGGAGCCGGTCTTCGAGTGGATCCACCTGCCGCACGCGATGGTGCACCCGCTGGGGTACGTCATCGCCCTCGCCACCGTCGTCTTCTTCCACCTGGTCATCGGCGAGATGGTCCCGAAGAACCTGGCGATGGCGGCTCCGGAGAAGGCGGCGCTGTGGCTCAGCCCGGGCCTGGTCGCCTTCGCCCGGCTGTGCCGGCCGATCACGGTCGCCCTCGGCGCCTGCTCCCGGGCCGTCCTGCGACTGTTCCGTGTCGAGCCCAAGGACGAGGTGGAGGCGGTCTTCACCAGCGAGCAGCTCAACCGGCTCGTGGAGGACTCCGGCCAGGCCGGCCTGCTCGACCCCGAGGAGGCCGAGCGCCTGGAGGACGCCCTGGAGCTGGGCTCCCGCCCGGTCACCGACGTCCTCCTCCGACGTGAGTCGCTGATCACGGTCAGCCCCTCGGTCACGCCGGGCCGGATCATCGAGCTGACCGCCCGCACCGGCTACTCCCGCTTCCCGGTGGCCGCGGAGAACGGCGCCTTCATGGGGTACCTGCACGTGAAGGACGTACTCGACCTCGAGGACTCCGAACGGGCGGTTCCGCAGCATCTCTGGCGGCCCATGACGACGTTGCGGTCCGAGCTTGCGCTGGACGACGCGCTGACGGTGATGCGCCGGGCCGCCACGCATCTTGCGCAGGTGGCGGACGGGGCGGGCAAGGTGCTGGGGCTGGTGGCGCTGGAGGACGTACTGGAGCTGCTGGTGGGTGAGGTGCGGGATCCGGCGCATCGGGAGATGCCGGAGCCTCGCGGCAGTTCGCCGGAAGAGGTGCTGGCCCAGACGTAGCTGCGGGGTGCTGGTGCGGGCGGGGTTTCGCTCGCCCGCGCCGGCAGGGTGCCGCTGCGCCCACCCGTGCCGCCCTGGGGGTCCCCCCAGGCCCTTAAGGCACTGGGGGAGGCACGACTGCCCGCAGCTACGGGGGTTACATGGCCGACGGATCCTGCGGCCCCCGACCCGACAGCACCTCTCCATACGCCTGCATCAGATCCGGCAACCGCAAAGTCGACAAATCATCCCGCGACAACATCCCCGGATACGCCGACAACCGCAGATCCCGGTACGCGCAGCTCTTCTCGTACAGCGTCCGCAGGAACCGCCCGTTGCCCAGCTCGTCGATCCACCCCTGGTCGACGACGTGCCCCGCGATCGACCGCAGCTCCTCCAGGGACTCCTCGTCCCACACGTCCCCGTTCTCCGCGGCCAGCACCTCGCCGATCGCGGTGAGCTCGAGGGGCCGGTACGACGGGAAGTCGACGCGGGTGGTGAAGCGGGAGGACAGGCCGGGGTTGGCGGCGAGGAGGCGGTCCATGCCCTCCGGATACCCGGCCAGGATCACCACGAGGTGGTCGCGGTTGTCCTCGGCCCGTTTCAGCAGCACCTGGAGCGCCTCGTCGCCGTACGCGTCGCCCTTGCCGTAACCGGAGTTGGAGAGCGAGTACGCCTCGTCGACGAAGAGCACACCGCCGAGCGCGGAGTCGATCAGTTCGTTGGCCTTCACGGCGGTCTGCCCCAGGTACTCGCCGACCAGGTCGGCCCGCTGGGCCTCCACGAGATGGTCACCGCCGAGCAGGCCGAGGGCGTAGAAGACCCGGCCCAGGATGCGGGCGACCGTGGTCTTGCCGGTGCCGGAGGGGCCGGAGAAGACGAAGTGCCGCTTCGGCGGCTGGACAGGCAGCCCCTGCCCGGCCCGCAGCCGGGCCATGTTCAACTGCGCGGACAGCGCTTTGACCTGGCGTTTCACTGGCTCCAGGCCCACCATGCGCTCGAGCTCGGCGAGCGCCTCCTCGAGTAATGCGGGGTCGGTCGGTCCGGCGGGCAGCGACGGCGCGGGCCCGGTGTTCTTCTCCCGCACCGCCGGGTCGGTGACCGAGGGCGGGGGCCCGGTCGGCGGCAGGCCGGGCTCGGAGAGCTTGAGGTCCCGGCCCTCGCTGCCGTAGAGCGGATCGAGTGCGTCGGGGCCGTCCAGGCTGTCCTGCCCGGTCCCGGCGAGGGCGATCGCGGCGAGGTCGGTGGCGTCGTCGTACCCGTCCCCCTCGGCGATCGCCGCCAGCCGGGCCGAAGTGTCCATGAACGCGGGGTCGACGCGGTGCACCGCCCGGTACAGCGGGAGCGCGGCGGCCGAGCGACCGGTGCCCTCGTGGGCGCGGGCCAGCCAGTAGCGCAGCTCCTTGCGCTGCGGCTGCTCGCTGCGGCAGCGCATCAGGGCCGCCGACAGCAGTGGCTCGGCCTGTCCGTACATCTCGAGGCGGACCCGGGCCATGCCGCCGAACAGACCGGCCTCGATGCCGAGCAGGGGATCGCTCAGCAGCGGGTCGGTGTGCCGCACCAACTGCTCCCAGTCCTTCACCAGATAGGCGCGGCAGGCATGCAGGAAACGCACCTGCGGATCGGTGTCGACGGGCGGCAGACCGGCGAGCGCGCGATCGAGTTCCGGGACGTGGCGGCCGTCCAGCCAGTGCGAGGCGTGCGCGAGCAGCAGATCGCGCGGGCTCTCCAGCACGGGCTGCACCCACCAGCCCAGCCAGTACCAGGAGTTGAGCGTGCGGCGGTGTCGGCTGCGCTGTTCCCCGAAGCGCTCACGGTGGCGGAACATCCTGAGCAGCGCGGTCGTCGTGTCCACGCGCAGCGCGTGCAGCCCCAGCCAGCCGTCGGCCATCCCGGGATCCAGCCGTACCGCGGTCCGGAACTCCTCCTCCGCCTGCGGATAGGCGCCCATCGTGTAGGCGTCCACGCCTCGTAGCCAGGCGAGGTCGGCAGGGGCCTCGGGGCCCTGCGTGCCGAAGTCCATCACGTCCCCCCACAAACCTGCCCCCGCTGGTTCGCCGCCGGGCCGTCGCCCGCCGACCGACTCGGTCCAACCGCTGTGCCGCGGACCGGAGTTGCAACGGTGCGCGGAGCAGCCGTCCGCAGGTCGCACCGAGGGCATCGTACCCGCGGGTCGGTGCCCGCCGAAGGGTGCCGCACCGGCTGTTCGGCGAGGTGGGAGCAGAGGGGGCGCACACTGCGCATGGTGACCGAGGGTGAGGGGATCGAGCCTCGGAGCGCCCGGAAGAAGTGGAAGAGGACAGAACGAAGCCCCCGATCACGGGGGAACAACCGGGGGCTTCGCGTCTGTCGGCGACCTCGTTCGGCCGCTCATTGAGAACGTAAGTCCTGTACGGGCCCCCGGTCAAGCCGAGTTGAGGCACTCGGCCAAGTTCCGCCGCAGGGGTCTTCACAAGTTCAGCACATTGCGGATGGTCCGTCACCGTGCGTGACTTGCTGGTCCGGACCAGTAGGTCCCGCGGGCCCCGGGAGCACCTCATACCCCTCCATCACCTGCCGCACCAGCAGGTCGGCAAACGGTCGCGAGGGATCCTCGGCGAAATGCCGCCGCTCCGCCCGGACCCACCCGGCCCAGAACTCGCGCTGTTCCGCCCCGTCGCGTGACTGCCCGCGCGCCCAGGCCTCCTCGTGGGGCAGCTCCAGCCACAGCAGCTGCGCCAGATGGGGGCGCAGAGCGCGGCGGCCCGCGCCGACGCCCTCGACCAGGACCACCGGCGCGGGCGGCAGCGGGCGGGGCGGTCCGAAGTGCCGGGCCCGCCAGTCGTAGGGGGCGTAGTGCGCCGTCTCGCCGCGGCGCAGCGGCTCGATCACCTGGGACAGCAGCCGGCCGGTCCAGGCGAACAGTTCGTCATGGCTGGCGATGTCGTCGAGGTGCAGCACCGGCGCGCCGCCCAGCACCTCGGCCAACTGCCCGGCGAACGTGGTCTTTCCGGCGCCCGCGTGACCGTCGACGCCGATGAGGCGGGCCGGGCCGCAGGACGGCGGCAGGGCGCGCAGTCTGCGGGCGAGGTCGTGCAGCGCGGGGTGCGAGGCGGGACTGGAGGGTGACACGCCCCCATCATGCCCCGCGCTCCGGCGTGCTCCTCTCCAGGTCATGCCAGTGGTCCTTACCAATATTGGTGGGCGCGGCATGCCCCGAAGTGCTGGCAGTACCGGGCCCCCACGGCCATAGTTGGCGCACGCAACTGTGCACTGGACCAGCCCCCGACTCGGACCCCGGGAGTCTTCCGCCCATGAGCAGAGCCGAACAGCCGTCCCGCAGAACCCTCCTGGCCGCCGCGGTCGTCGCCGCCGTCGCAGGCAGTGCGGGCCCGGCGGTGGCCGTCGCCGGA
The DNA here is from genome assembly GCF_042672405.1 of Streptomyces sp. NPDC127197. Taxonomy (NCBI): domain Bacteria; kingdom Bacillati; phylum Actinomycetota; class Actinomycetes; order Kitasatosporales; family Streptomycetaceae; genus Streptomyces; species Streptomyces sp. NPDC127197. The sequence continues at coordinate 444,010 of NZ_JBHXVG010000003.1, forward strand.
ACCCGTCCGGACAACCCCGGACCCCAGCCGGACACCCCCGCGGTCGGCCCCGCCCGGACCACCGCCCGCTCCGTCGACAACCGCGCCTGGACGACGTACACCGACTGGCGCGGCGGCACCGCCCAGGGCACCCGTGCCGTCGCCGGCGCCCGACCCGGCGTCGTGATCGCCACCGCGGCGGGCACCGTCGACTACTCCGACCCGCACACCGGCAAGACGTCCACCTGGGAGTACGCGACCTGGACGTCCCCGGTCCACCGGCTCGCCGTCCCCTCCACCGAGGTCATCGCCTCCTGGAACGCGCACACCCCGGCCGGCACCTGGATCCAGGTCGAACTGCGCGGCACCTACTCCGACGGCACGGACACGCCCTGGTACGTGATGGGCCGCTGGGCGGCCGGCGACCAGGACATCCGGCGGACCTCGGTGGACGACCAGACCGACGGCCGGAGCACCGTCTGGACGGACACCTTCGCCGTCGACGACCCGGCCACCGGCCTGCGCCTCACCTCGTACCGACTGCGCCTGACCCTGTACCGCAAGCCGGGCACCAAGCTCACCCCCACCGTGTGGCGGCTCGGCGCCATGGGCTCCGACGTGCCCGACCGCTTCACCGTCCCCGCCTCGACACCCGGCCTGGCCGAGGAGCTGATCGTCCCGCGGTACTCGCAGGAGATCCACAAGGGCCAGTACCCGGAGTACGACAACGGCGGCGAGGCCTGGTGCAGCCCCACCTCGTCACAGATGATCATCGAGTACTGGGGCGGCCGGCTCAGCGAGGAGCAGCTGGCCTGGGTCGATCCGAGCTACGCCGACCCGCAGGTGTGCCACGCCGCCCGGTACACCTACGACTACCAGTACGCGGGCTGCGGCAACTGGCCCTTCAACGCCGCCTACGCCGCGACCTTCAAGGGCCTGCAGGGTGTGGTCACCCGGCTCGGCTCGCTCACCGACCTGGAGGCACTGATCGCCGCCGGGATCCCGGCCATAACGTCCCAGTCGTTCCTCGCGTCGGAGCTGACGGGAGCCGGATACGGCACCTCCGGCCACCTGATGACCGTGATCGGCTTCACCGCCGACGGCGATGTGATCGCCAACGACCCCGCCTCGCCGAGCAACGAGGCGGTGCGACGCGTCTACCGGCGGCGCGAGTGGGAGAACATCTGGCTCAGGACCAAGCGGTACAACGCCTCCGGCAAGGTCGTCTCCGGCACCGGCGGGGTCTGCTACCTCTACTTCCCGGCCCGTCCGACCCCGCGCCAGCGCATGGCGCTCGCGGCGGTGGGCGTGCGCTGAACCGGCCCGTGACGGCCCCCGGACCCACTCCGGGGGCCTTCGGCTGTGACCAACGTCTCCGCCGCAAAAGCCGCCGGGAGTGGCAAGGTGGACGGATCGGTGGGGGAGAGTCCACTGCACGCACGACACACAGCGAGACGCCATGACCGCACACTCAGCCACTGCCGCCCGCGTTCGCACCGGCGGACCCAAGGACGACGGCCCGAAGATCGTCGAGCACGTCATGGGCTGGACCCTCGTCGTGGTGCTCGCCATGCTCCTGACTCAGCTCGGTCTGCTGTGAACTGACCCACACGGCGACCTGACATACTGCGGGTGTCCCGCCGCCCGTTGGAACCAGGGTCGACAGTGAAGATCAGTCAACAGCGCGACGCGGCCCGCCCCCGGGCGCGTGGCACCGAGCGTTCGCTGGCGCGCCGCGCCGAACTCATCGCCATCGGGCGCAGGTTGTTCGCCGACACGTCGTACGACGCGCTGTCGATGGACGACATCGCCCGGCAGGCGCATGTCGCCAAGGGGCTGATCTACTACTACTTCCACTCCAAGCGCGGCTACTACCTGGCCATCGTCCAGGACTCGGTCGCCGACCTGGTCACCTTCGCGGCCGGCGGCCTGGAACTCCCGCCGGTGGAGCGGGTCCACCGCACGATCGACGGCTATCTGCGCTACGCCGAGCACAACCACGCCGCGTACCGCACGATCGTCAGCGGCGGCGTCGGTTTCGACACCGAGGTGCAGGCGATCCGGGACGGGGTGCGTGAGGCGATCGTCGCGACCATCGCCGAAGGGGCGTACGGCAGGCGGAAGATCGACCCGCTCGCGCGGATGGGACTGCTGGGCTGGGTGTGCGCCGTCGAGGGCGCCACCCTCGACTGGATCGATCAGCCCGAGCTCTCCCGCGACACGATGCGTGAGCTGCTGGTGAAGACCCTCGGCGGTGCCCTGCGCGCCATCGAGGAACTGGACCCCGCCTACCCGGCCCCCGCGTCCGCCCGCCGGGACCCATGAGCGAGGGGCGGAGGCCCGAGAAGGAACCTCCGCCCCGGGTGAACCGTTCCCGGCGGCTAGTTGATCGCCTTGATCAGCTCACCGTCCGCGGTGTCGCCGCTCAGCTCCCAGAAGAAGGTGCCGCCCAGGCCCTGCTGGTTCTTGTACGTCATCTTGGTCGCGACGGTCGCGGGGGTGTCGTAACTCCACCAGTCGTTCCCGCACTTGGCGTACGCGGTGCCGCCCACCGTGCCGGTCGCCGGGCACTTCGTCTTCAGCACCTTGTAGTCCTCGATGCCGTCCTCGTACGTTCCGTCCGCCGCCCCGGTCGCGGTGCCGCCGGGCGCCGACTGGGTCACGCCGGTCCAGCCGCGCCCGTAGAAGCCGATGCCGAGCAGCAGCTTGGAGGCCGGGATGCCGAGGCCCTTGAGCTTGGCGATGGTGGCCGACGTGTGGAAGTCGGCCTTCGGGATGCCCGAGTACGAGGTCAGGGGCGAGTGGGGTGCCGTCGGGCCGGTGGTGTCCCAGGCGCCGAAGAAGTCGTACGTCATCGGACTGTACCAGTCGACGTACTGTGCGGCGCCCGCGTAGTCGGCCGCGTCGATCTTGCCGCCGGGTGTGGCGTCCGCGGTGATCGCCGCGGTGACCAGGTTGCCGGAGCCGAACTTCGCCCGCACGGCCGCCATCAGGTTCTTGAACGCGTCCCGGCCACTGGTGTCACAGGTGGCGCCGCACGCGTTCGGGTACTCCCAGTCGATGTCGATGCCGTCGAAGACGTCCGCCCACCTGGAGTTCTCGACCAGGTCGTAGCAGGACTGGGCGAACGCGGCCGGGTTGCGGGCGGCCTCGCCGAAGCCGCCGGACCAGGTCCAGCCGCCGAACGACCACAGGATCTTGAGGTCCGGGTGCTTCTGCTTCAGCTTGCGCAGCTGGTTGAAGGTGCCACGCAGCGGCTGGTCCCAGGTGTCCGCGATGCCGTCCACCGACTCGGCCGCGGTGTAGGCCCGGTCGGTCGCCGCATAGGCGTCACCGATGGCGCACTTGCCGCCGGTGACATTGCCGAAGGCGTAGTTGATGTGGGTGAGCTCGGCGCCGGAGCCGGAGGTCTCGATGTTCTTGACCAGGTACTTGCGGTCGTAGGTGCCCCACTCCGTGAAGTAGCCGACGACCTTGGAGCCGGCTGCCCGCTCCGCTGTGGGGGCGGCGGTGGCGGTGCCGACGCCGCCGAGCAGTCCGGCGCCGAGGACGGCGGAACACACGGCGGCGAGAAGCGCCCGGAACCGGGCGCGGGGGCGGTGGGAGGTTCGCATCGGGTGTCTCCTCGTGGGGGAGAGGGGGACGGGCGCCGATTGGCATGAACGCGATGAAGCGTCGGCTGGTCCGTCACAGTAGGAGGACTAGACCAGTGGGTCAATGGTGCGGACCAATTTCGGCGGTCGGAGGTTTCCTGAAGTAAGCGACCGTTAACCGGTGACTCGATGCCTTCGATCGGGCATACTCACAGCGCACAGCCGCTGGTCAGCGCCTTCCGTGACCCGGGAGCCGGAGCGTCGGCTGGGCACCCGTGAGACCCGGCGGAGCCGCCCACCCACGGCACCTCCGTCGCAGCGCCCGAAAGGGAGGAGAGCGTCGCCATGCCCGACCGCGCCCCGCAGCCGGTGGACCGTCAACTGCCCACGGACGAGGCCCGGGATCTGATCTCGCTCGTCCGCGACATCGCGCAGCGCGAGATCGCCCCGCACGCGGCCGAGGAGGAGGACGCCGGACGCTTCCCGCGCGAGGTTTTCACCCTGCTCTCAGAGTCGGGACTGCTCGGTCTGCCGTACGACTCCGAGTACGGCGGCGGCGACCAGCCGTACGAGGTCTATCTGCAGGTGCTCGAGGAGCTCGCCGCGGCCCGCCTGACCGTCGGCCTCGGCGTCAGCGTCCACACCCTCGCCTCCTACGCCCTCGCCGCCTACGGCACCAAGGAGCAGCAGGTCGAGCACCTGCCCGCGATCCTCGGCGGCGGTCTCCTCGGCGCGTACTGCCTCTCCGAGCCCTCCTCCGGCTCCGACGCGGCCTCGCTGCGCACGAAGGCCGTCCGGGACGGCGACCACTGGGTGATCACGGGCACCAAGGCCTGGATCACGCACGGCGGGGTCGCCGACTTCTACACCGTCATGGCTCGCACCGGCGAGGAGGGTCCGCGCGGGATCACCGCGTTCCTGGTGCCCGGCGACGCCGAAGGGCTGAGCGCGGCGGCCCCGGAGAAGAAGATGGGCATGAAGGGCTCGCCCACCGCCCAGGTCCACTTCGACGGCGTACGGGTCCCCGACGCCCGGCGCATCGGCGACGAGGGCCAGGGCTTCGCGATCGCCCTGTCCGCTCTCGACTCCGGACGGCTCGGCATCGCGGCCTGCGCGATCGGCCTGGCCCAGGCGGCGCTCGACGAGGCCGTCGCGTACGCGACCGGGCGGCGGCAGTTCGGGCGGCCGATCGCCGACTTCCAGGGGCTGCGCTTCATGCTCGCCGACATGGCCACGCAGATCGAGGCGGGCCGCGCCCTGTACCTGGCCGCCGCACGGTTGCGGGACGCCGGCCGGCCCTTCGCCAAGCAGGCGGCCATGGCCAAGCTGCACTGCACCGACACCGCGATGAAGGTCACCATGGACGCCGTGCAGATCCTCGGCGGATACGGCTACACCGCGGACTTCCCGGTCGAGCGGTACATGCGCGAGGCCAAGGTCCTGCAGATCGTCGAGGGCACCAACCAGATCCAGCGGATGGTCATCGCCCGTCACCTCGCGGGTCCGGAGACCCGCTGAACTGACCCCGCCTGACCAGGGGCGCCGCCAGCCGGATCCACTCCGGATCGTGGCGTCCCGGCAGCGTGCGGCCGCGGTTGGCCCAGGTGCGCATCAGATCGCTGTAGATGGGCGGGTCCTGGAGCGGCGGCGCGGGCGGCGGAGGGGTCCGCGGAACCGATTCCGCCGAGGCGGGAACGAACGCTCGGTGCTGACGCCCGGTCGTGGAGTAGGTGGGGGTCATACCTGGGCAACGCGACCAAGTGCGGGCAGGTCACCGATCTCCGGAATCGAGCGTGCGTTCACGCAACGGTCCGGGACTGCGTCCGGCGGTCGATGTCACCTGACGTACCGTCAACTGCACTGTGCCAAGGGCCGGTTGAGATACGCCGCGTTCGCCGTCCCGCCGGGCCCCGGGCACACTGATCCTGCACCACGGCAGCCTGCGGGCCATGGTGCAGGGGCAGCTACTGGGGTTGAGCGAGGTCGCTCAGGCGGCGTGGCGGCGCATCGACGGCACGCGCATCGGGCGTGAGCCCGGGCCTCCGACGTGCGAGAAGGGCTGCATCCGCCAGTCGAGCCCCTGAGGGAGCGTCAGTAGGAGGGCGGTGTCCTGCTCCTGGGGCTCGATGGACTCGTCCGCGGGCCGGGCGTCGGCGGCCCTGCGGCCCGTGCCGGCGCAGACCGTGAGTCCGAACGGGTTCCACGGCGAGGCGCACAGCGCGTGCTCCGGCAGGAAATCCTCGTCCGCCAGCAAGGCGATGGGCTGTGCGCAGTCCGGGCAGATCACCCGGTACATCTCGAAGGTGTCGTACGCGTCGAGCTCGTCCGCTTCGAAGGCGTCGGGTTCGACACCCTCCGGCTCGGGCTCGACGACCGGCTGCTGACGCTTGGGCGCGGTACGACCAGGGCGCTTAAGACTCTGCATGGGATTCTCCCCCTCGTGCTGGGCCGTGAAGGCGCTGCGGCCTCGACCACAGCAAGCACTTCCCGTCCGCTCTCCGGGGTAATCGCGACTTCATCACGGAGACCGTTCGAGGCCTGTGGCGTTCGTCACATGCCGCTCGCAGGTGCCCGGCGCGGCACGTTCGTCCCCCAGCCGGCTCACGGCCGGCTCTCGGGCACATCACGAACCGGGTATGACCTGCGCTGCTGAGGTATCCGAGGAGATCAGGCGCACTGTAGGTTCTAGCGCCATGGAGGAGCTGGACCGACAGATCGTGCAGCTGCTCGTCAAGGACGGGCGGATGAGCTACACCGACCTGGGCAAGGCCACGGGCCTGTCCACGTCGGCCGTGCACCAGCGGGTGCGCCGGCTGGAGCAGCGTGGCGTCATCCGCGGGTACGCCGCGGTCGTCGACCCGGAGGCCGTCGGGCTGCCGCTGACCGCCTTCATCTCGGTGAAACCGTTCGACCCCAGCGCTCCCGACGACATCGCGGACCGCCTGGCGGACGTGCCCGAGATCGAGGCCTGCCACAGCGTGGCCGGCGACGAGAACTACATCCTCAAGGTGCGGGTCGCCACCCCCCACGAGCTGGAGGAGCTGCTGGCGCGGCTGCGGTCGCTGGCGGGGGTGTCGACGCGGACGACGGTGGTGCTGTCCACGCCGTACGAGGCACGGCCACCGCGCATCTGAGCGGGCCGGACGGGGCTGTCGCCCCCGACCGCCGGGCCCCGGGTGCAGCACAACCGGCGCAGGGCGGGAAACTGTCGGTCATGAGTGAACGCACCGCCCCGCCGAAGACCGTCCTGCTCCGCCGCGGAGAGGTCCACAGCCCCGCCGACCCGTTCGCGACCGCAATGGTCGTCGAGCGCGGCCAGGTCGCCTGGGTCGGCTCCGAGGGCGCGGCCGACGCCTTCGCGGACGGCGTGGACAAGGTGATCGACCTCGATGGCGCCCTGGTCACCCCGGCGTTCACCGACGCGCATGTGCACATCACGTCCACCGGCCTCGCACTCACCGGCCTCGACCTGTCCGGCGCGCCCTCCCTGGAGGCGGCCCTCGCGCTGGTCCGGGGCTTCGCCGAGGCCCGCCCGAGCGACCGCGTCCTGCTCGGCCACGGCTGGGACGCAGCGCGCTGGCCGGGCGGCCGTCCCCCGACCCGCGCGGAGCTCGACGAGGCCACCGGCGGCCGTCCCCTCTACCTGAGCCGGATCGACGTGCATTCGGCGGTCGTCACCACCGCCTTGCTCGACCTCGTTCCGGGCCTCGACCGGGAGGACGGCCCCCTCACCCGCGACGCCCATCACGCCGTACGCGCCGCCGCGTTCGCCGCCGTCACCCCGGCCCAGCGCACCGAGGCCCAGCGCGCCGCCCTCGCCCACGCCGCGTCCCTCGGCATCGGCTCGGTCCACGAGTGCGCCGGGCCGGAGATCTCCTCCGAGGACGACTTCACGGGGCTGCTCCGGCTCGCCGCCGAGGAGCCGGGGCCGCGGGTCGTCGGCTACTGGGCCGAGCGGGACGTCGAGAAGGCGCGCGAGCTGGGGGCGGCCGGCGCCGCCGGGGATCTGTTCGTCGACGGCGCCCTCGGCTCCCACACGGCCTGCCTGCACGAGCCGTACGCCGACGCCGACCACACCGGCACCGCCTACCTCGACGCGGCAGCCGTCGCCGCCCATGTCGTCGCCTGCACCGAGGCGGGCCTCCAGGCGGGTTTCCACGCGATCGGCGACGCCGCCCTGACCACCGTCGTCGAGGGCGTCCGCGCCGCCGCCGAGAAGGTCGGCCTCGCCCGGATCCGTGCCGCCCGCCACCGCGTCGAACACGCCGAGATGCTCACCCCTGACACCATCGCGGCCTTTGCCGAGCTCGGTCTGACGGCGTCCGTGCAGCCGGCCTTCGACGCGCTGTGGGGCGGCGACGAGGGCATGTACGCCCAGCGCCTCGGAGTGGAGCGTGCCAGGACGCTGAACCCCTTCGCCGCGCTGCTGCGCGCCGGCGTCCCGCTCGCCCTCGGTTCCGACAGCCCGGTCACGCCCCTCGACCCGTGGGGCACCGTCCGGGCCGCCGCCTTCCATCGCACGCCCGAGCACCGGGTCTCCGTACGCGCCGCGTTCACGGCGCACACGCGCGGCGGCTGGCGGGCGACCGGACGCGACGACGCGGGCGTCCTGGTGCCGGGCACGCCCGCGGACTACGCCGTGTGGCGCACCGGTGAGCTGGTCGTCCAGGCGCCCGACGACCGGGTCGCGCGCTGGTCGACCGACCCCCGCTCCGGCACTCCCGGCCTGCCCGACCTGACCCCGGGCTCCGACCTGCCCGTCTGCCTGCGCACCGTGGTGGGCGGACGGACGGTGTTCGTACGGCCGGGCGAGTGATCTCTGGGGCGGCACGGCGGACCTCACCGCCCGCCGCGCCGTTGCGCGACCTGCGTGTCCAGCGGGCCGACCTGGGCATGGCGGGAAACCCCGCAGCCCACACGGCAGTTGACAGGCCGCGGCTCGGGGCCGGTAGGTTCGGCCGGGTCCACCACGGGACGCCCGACCGGCGAACGTCCGCTTACGCGTCGCGGCACCGCTGGGTCAGGGATGGTGTACCGCACCGGGGCACCGTCACTGGGAGCCAGGCTCAGCGACCGCGCCGCGGCTGGGGAACGTCCGGCCGGACGGGGGTCCGTCCCTGCCTGAGCGAAGCCGAGAGCTCGGAGGGGGGAAGGGTGTGACCAGGGTGGGGCCCGGGAGCTCAGTAGACAACGGCTTCAGGTCGACCCGCAGCCGGCGGGTCCCAGGTCGGCCCGAAGGGCGCCGGGCCCCCATCCGCAGCGCGGCTCGCACAGAGGGGCAAAAACCCATCCTTACCCCGCTCCTGCGGAATCGACACCGCCTTACGACCGTCCTGTTCACGTCCGCGCAGGCTGCGGCCACTATGGTGGACGTCTGCGACGGACATGAAGGGGCAGCAGTGAACGACGGCGAGGGGACCCGCGCGGCAGAGGCCCGGGGGAGGCGCTTCGGCCCGCTCGGCACCGCCTTGGTGATCATTCCGACCTACAACGAGGCGGAGAACATCAAGAGCATCGTCGGCCGGGTGCGCAACGCGGTTCCCGAGGCGCACGTCCTCGTGGCCGACGACAACAGCCCCGACGGCACCGGAAAGATCGCCGACGAGCTGGCCGCCGGTGACGACCACGTCCGGGTCCTGCACCGCAGGGGCAAGGAGGGCCTCGGCGCCGCCTACCTCGCGGGCTTCCGCTGGGGTATGGAGAACGGATACGGCGTACTGATCGAAATGGACGCCGACGGCTCCCACCAGCCCGAGGAACTGCCCCGGTTGCTGACCGCACTCAAGAGTGCCGACCTGGTGCTCGGCTCGCGCTGGGTGCCCGGCGGCCGGGTCGTGAACTGGCCCAGGAGCCGCGAGTTCATCTCCCGTGGCGGCAGCCTCTACTCACGAGTCCTGCTGGATGTGCCGATCCGCGACGTCACCGGCGGCTACCGCGCCTTCCGCCGCGAGACCCTGGAGGGCCTCGGCCTCGACGACGTCGCCTCCCAGGGCTACTGCTTCCAGGTCGACCTGGCCCGCCGTGCCGTGAAGGCCGGCTACCACGTCGTCGAGGTGCCGATCACCTTTGTCGAGCGCGAGTTGGGCGACTCCAAGATGAGCCGCGACATCCTCGTCGAGGCGCTGTGGCGGGTCACCTCATGGGGCGTGGGGGAGCGGGTCGGCAAGCTCCTGGGCCGGGGACGGCCGCCGCAGTCGTAGGGGTTTATCCCGCGCTGAGCCGGGCCCAGGCACACTGGAGTCATGACGACTGGCGCTTCGACTCCTCCCTACTCCACGCGGCCCCGGCGCTCACGGCTGCGCACCTTCCTGCCGCTGGGCATCGCCGCGTGGCTGGTGCTGGAGATCTGGCTGCTGACCGTGGTCGCCGGCTGGGCGGGCGGGTTCACGGTCTTCCTGCTGCTGCTCGCCGGGCTGGTGCTCGGTGCGGTGGTCATCAAGCGGGCGGGCCGGCGCGCCTTCCAGAACCTGAACGAGGCACTTCAGCGTGGCGGTGCGCCGTCGAGCGGCGGCGGCAACGGCCTGATGATGCTGGGCGGCCTGCTTCTGATGCTCCCTGGCCTGATTTCGGACGGGGTGGGCCTGCTCCTGCTGATTCCGCCGGTGCAGAAGGCCCTCAGCCGGTACGCGGAGCGCACGGTGGACCGCCGACTCCGCCGGGCCGCACCCGGTAGCCTCGGCGACGCCTTTCAGCAGGCCCGCATTCACCGCCCGGACGGCAAGGTCGTGCAGGGTGAGGTCATCAGGGACGAGCCCGGGGAGACCCCGCAGGAACCTCGCCCTCCGCTGACGCGCTGAGCGCAGGGACACGACCGTCGCACACAAGACCGCGGGCGCCGTACGTCAACCTCACGTACGGCGCCCGCGGTCATTGGCGCGCGCTGAACCCCCGGTTCCGAGCCCCGCAGGGACTATGCGGACTTGCGGCTGTCTCGGGGGTGCACCGCGATGTTCATCGCGCCGGAACGCAGAACGGCGAGACGCTCTTCGAGGACCTCTTCGAGCTCCTCACGCGTGCGCCGCTCCATCAGCATGTCCCAATGCGTACGCGCCGGCTTGGCCTTCTTCTCCTCCGGACCGTCGCCGTCCACAAGGAGTGCCTGGGCACCGCAGACCTTGCACTCCCACTCCGGCGGGATCTCCGCCTCGACCGAGAAGGGCATCTCGAAGCGGTGCCCCTTCTCGCATGCGTACTCCACGGCCTGGCGCGGGGCCAGGTCGATGCCGCGGTCCGTCTCGTAGCTGGTCACCACGAGGCGCGTGCCGCGAAGAGCTCGCTCACTCATGAATCGTGCCTCCCGGGCTTGTCGCCCACAGGACAGGTGTCGCTGTCGTCGTCATCCGGTCAACGTCCGGTCGGCGGTAAAGATTCCCGTTCGGAGTCCCGTTCCGGGTCATGCGTCGCCGTCGTAGCCGCCCATGTTGTACCCACCGGCGCCCGGTTTGTCACATCTGGCAGTAGATGTCACCCAGCGTTTCGGCTTCTTTGACGCGCAGTAACGGTACGCCTGGCAGGCCAAACGCGTACACTACAGCCCTTTCGCCGTGAGCGCTAAATCCTGTCCGGAACCGGGTTCCCGGCCTCGCCGATCGCACGCCGTACCGGAACCCTCGCGAGCAGCACGAACCCGAGGACGAAGAAGGCCACCAGCGAGATGATCGCGTCCCGATAGCTTCCGGTCAGCTGGTAGGTCAGACCGAACAGCAGCGGGCCGAGCCAGCTCATTCCGCGGTCGCTCAGCTCGTACGCCGAGAAGTACTCGGCCTCCTTGCCGGCCGGAACCAGGTGGGAGAACAGCGAACGGGACAGTGCCTGGCTGCCGCCGAGGACGAGCCCGATCCCGGCCGCCAGCACGAAGAACCAGACCGGCGCCCCGGCCGGCAGGAAGTAGCCGGCGGCCAGGGTCAGCGTCCAGGCGATCAGCGAACCGAGGATCGTGCGCTTCGCGCCGTACCGACGGGCCAGCCGGCCCAGCGTCAGCGCGCCGAACACCGCGAGCACCTGCACGAGCAGGATGGCGCCGATGAGTGTGGACTGTCCGAGGCCCAGTTCCTCGGAGCCGTAGACCGACGCCTGGGTGATCACCGTCTGGATGCCGTCGTTGTAGACGAGGTACGCCAGCAGGAAGGACAGCGTCAGCGGGTGGCGGCGCATGTCGCGGACGGTCGCGGCGAGCTGCCGCCAGCCGGTCACGGACGCCTCCCGCCGCGCCCCGCGGCGGTCGCGCAGACGTCGGAGCGGAATGAGCGCGAACGCGCCCCACCACAGGCCGGCCGACGCCAGGCAGATGCGCACGGCCATGGCTTCCGAGACGCCGAAGGTGTCGTGGGCGAGGTAGAGGACCAGGTTCGCGACCAGAACCAGCGCTCCGGCGGCATAACCGAAGGCCCAGCCCCGGGAGGAGACCGCGTCGCGTTCCTCGGGCGGGGCGATCTGCGGCAGGTAGGAGTTGTAGAGCATCATCGCCACGGACTGCGCCGCGTTCGCGACGACCAGCAGTGCGCCGCCGAGCAGATAGCGGTCGCCGGCCAGGAAGAACATGCCCGCCGTCGCCGCCGCCCCCAGATACGCGGCGGCACCCAACAGGGGCTTCTTGCGTCCGGTGCGGTCGGCGGCCGCGCCCACCAGGGGCATCACCACGACGGCCACGATCACCGACAGGGACACCGAGTAGGCGAAGAAGGAACCGGCACGCACCGGGATCCCCAGCGGATGGACGAAGCCGTCGGCGTCCGCGGCGGACTCGGCGACCGTGGTCAGATAGGGGCCCAGGAACACGGTGAGCACGCTCGTCGAGTAGACGGAGCACGCCCAGTCGTAGAAGTACCAGCCGCGCTGCTCGCGCCGCCGCCCGGCGGCCTCGTCCGCCTCCGGTGTCCGCACGGTCTCGGTGCCCACCCGTGCCCTCGCTTCCCCGAGAAGGTGCCGTGCGCGGGCCGGCCGGGGTGTCAGACCCAGACGCCCCGGTCCTCCATGACCTTGCGCAACGTGTCGATGTGATCGGTCATGATGCCATCGACGCCGAGGTCCAGAAGCCGGTGCATCTGCTCCGGTTCGTTGATCGTCCACACGTGCACCTGCAGTCCGTGCGCGTGGGCGGTCCGAACGAAGCGGCGGTCCACGACCTGGATGCCGGACTGCGACTCGGGCACCTGGGCGGCGACCGCCGAGCGGCGCAGCACGGCCGGCACGCCCCAGGAGCGCAGCCGCAGATTGAGCACGCCCCGCGTGCCGTACGAGGTCGCCAGGCGCGGTCCGGCCAGGCGCTGGGCGCGGACCACGCGGGCCTCGGAGAAGGAGCCCACGCAGATCCGGTCCCAGGCGTCGGTGCGCTCGATCAGCTCCAGGAAGGGATGGAGGCTCGATTCCGCCTTGAGGTCGACGTTCCAGCGCACGTCGGGGAAGGTCTCCAGGAGCTCTTCGAACAGCGGCACCGGTTCCCGGCCCGCCACGCGCGCGTGCCGTACGTCGTCCCAGGGCAGGTCGGCGATCCGGCCCGCCCCGTCGGTCACCCGGTCCAGCGTCGCGTCGTGGAAGGCGACGATCCGGCCGTCCCGCGTGGCGTGGACGTCGGTCTCGATGTACCGGTAGCCCGCCTCGACCGCGCGGCGGAACTGCAGCGCGGTGTTCTCCAGGCCGTCCGCCGCCCCGCCCCGGTGGGCGAAGGCGATCGGGCCGGGGTGGTCCAGGAAGGGGTGGCGTATGCGCGTGCTCACGGACGCAGTATCGCGCGCCGGGGTTGACCGGTGGCAACGACGGTACTGACGCCGGATGCCGAGGGGACGGCGAACACCCGCAGGAACAGCTGGGCGAGCGGGCCGATCGACACCGCGTACAGCAGCGTGCCGACACCGATGGTGCCGCCCAGCGCGAAGCCGGTCACCACGACCGTGACCTCGACGGCGGTCCGGATCAGCCGGATCGAGCGGCCGGTGCGCCGGTGCAGCCCCGTCATGAGCCCGTCGCGCGGACCGGGACCGAACCGCGCGGCGATGTAGAGGCCGGTGGCGACGCCGTTGAGAGCGACGCCCGCCAGCATCAGCGGAACCTGCACAGCCAGGGTGTGCGCCTGGGGCACCACCGCCAGCGTGCCGTCCATGACGACGCCGATCACGAATACGTTGGAGACCGTGCCGAGGCCGGGACGCTGGCGCAGCGGGATCCACAACAGGAGGACGGCCGCCCCCACGATGATCAACACCGTTCCGATGCTCAGGCCCGTGCGCTCGGCCAGTCCCTGGTGCAGCACGTTCCAGGGCTCCAGGCCGAGGCCGGACTTCACCAGGAACGCGGAGCTCGCACCGTACAGCGCGAGACCGGCGTAGAGCTGGGTCAACCGACGTATGAGATGCCCCTGCGTGGACAAGACGTGCCCCCTGGTGGTGGTAGTGGCCTGATGCATGACACTCTGTGGCTTGGGAAGTAACGCCATCCATGGCCAATTCGGGGAAGGTGGACTGGTACGCATGGCTCAGTGGACCTCGGCGGTGGGGGCGGCGCAGCTCGCCCGGCTGCTCAAGTCGCAGCAGGACCGTCCGGCGGGCCCGGGTTCGCGCCGTCCGCCGGCCTATCGCGCGCTCGCCGACGGCATCCGCCTGCTGGTGCTCGAGGGGCGGGTGCCGGTGGCCGCCCGGCTGCCCGCCGAGCGGGAGCTCGCCCTCGCGCTGTCCGTCAGCCGTACGACGGTCGCCGCCGCCTACGAGGCGCTGCGCACCGAGGGATTCCTGGAGTCGCGGCGCGGCGCCGGCAGCTGGACCGCCGTACCGGCCGGAAATCCGATCCCCGCGCGCGGCCTGGAACCGCTGCCGCCCGAGGCACTCGGTTCGATGATCGACCTCGGCTGCGCGGCACTGCCCGCGCCGGAACCCTGGCTCACCCGCGCCGTCCAGGGCGCCCTGGAGGAGCTGCCGCCCTACGCACGCACGCACGGCGACTACCCGGCCGGACTGCCCGCACTGCGCGCGATGATCGCCGACCGCTACACCGCGCGCGGGATTCCCACCATGCCGGAGCAGATCATGGTGACGACCGGCGCGATGGGCGCCATCGACGCCATCTGCCACCTCTTCGGCGGGCGTGGCGAGCGCATCGCCGTCGAGTCGCCGTCGTACGCGAACATCCTCCAGCTGATGCGGGAGGCCGGCGCCCGGCTCGTGCCCGTCGCGATGGCCGAGGGGCTCGCCGGGTGGGACCTGGACCGCTGGCGGCAGGTGCTGCGGGAAGCCGCGCCGCGGATCGCCTACGTCGTCGCCGACTTCCACAATCCGACCGGTGCGCTCGCCGACGAGGACCAGCGGCGGCGGCTGGTGGAGGCGGCCCGCTCGGCCGGCACCGTGCTCGTCGCCGACGAGACGATGAGCGAGCTGTGGCTGGACCCCGGCGTCGAGATGCCACGGCCCGTCTGCGCCTTCGACCCGGCCGGGTCCACCGTCGTCACCGTCGGGTCCGCCAGCAAGGCCTTCTGGGCCGGGATGCGCATCGGCTGGGTGCGGGCGGCACCGGACGTGATCCGCAGCCTGGTCGCCGCGCGCGCCTACGCCGACCTGGGCACGCCGGTGCTGGAGCAGCTCGCGGTGAACTGGCTGTTCGGCACTGGGGGTTGGGAGCAGGCGGTCGCGGTGCGCCGGGAGCAGGCCAGGGACAACCGGGACGCCCTGGTCGCCGCGGTGCGCCGGGAGCTGCCCGGCTGGGAGTTCGAGGTACCGCGGGGCGGGCTCACACTGTGGGTGCGCGCGGGTGGCCTGTCGGGCTCGCGGCTCGCGGAGGCGGGCGAGCGGGTCGGGCTGCGGGTGCCGTCCGGGCCGCGGTTCGGAGTGGACGGTGCCTTCGAGGGGTATGTGCGGCTGCCGTTCACCGTGGGGGGTGCGGTGGCGGAGGAGGCGGCGGTGCGGCTGGCGGCGGCGGCTCGGCTGGTCGAGAGCGGGGGGACCGTGGGGGCGGTGGCGCCGGGGTCGTTCGTGGCTTGAGGGGGCTCGGGCAGCCGCCCTGGCGGCACGGGGGCTGCCCGAGCCACGGCTACGTCCGTGCCTTGGGCCTCTCCACCACCACGGCCTCCGCGGATACCGGCTCCGGCTCCGCGGGCACCCGCTCGGGCTCCGCGTCCGCCGGTGTCGTACGCGGCGGCAGGAGGTCCAGCACCGCCTGGCGGTGGACATCGCTCGTCGCGTCGTCGTAGGGGTCGGGCGTCGCCGGGACCTGGAGGCGCAGGACCGGTCCCGCGCCCAGCCGTGCGTAGCCGCGGCCCGGCGGAACCTGGGGGACCGGCGTGGTGTGCGGGGGCGCTCCCAGGACCGCTTCGAGCTGCTCGGCGGTGGCGGCGCCGAGCGCGACCCGCGCGCGTGTGTGCTGCCGTACGGGGTCGCTGAGGGCGTCCAGGCCGTCGAACTGCTCGGCCACGACCACCGTCACATTGGCGGATCGGCCGTGCCGGAGCGGCACCTGGAGCAGGGACTGGGGGTCCTTGTGGCCGTCCGCGGCGGCCACCTGGCCCAGCGTGGTCGGGCGGTCCAGGAGGAGCCACAGGGGGCGCTTGGTGTCCTCGGGCGGCGGGTGGCCCGCCTGCCGGGCGCGGTTGACGGCGATCAGCCGTCGCTCGGTCTCGGTGGTGGCCCACTCCAGGCTCGCCAGCGCCCCGGAAAGGGCGCACTCGACCGCCAGGACCCCGTCCCGGCCGGTCAGGCAGGCGTAGTCACCGGTGCCGCCGCCGTCGACGATGACGACGTCGCCGAACTGCAGGGCCTGCAGGGCGATGCAGCGCAGCAGAGTCGACGTGCCGCTGCCCGGCTGCCCGACGGCCAGCAGGTGCGGTTCGGTGGAGCGGATGCCCGTGCGCCACACGACGGGCGGCACGTCGCGCGCTTGCGCACCGTGGCCGAGCGGGAGCGTGCGCTGGACCTCGGTGGGGTCGGTGAAACCGAGGACCGTCTCGCCGGGTGCCGTCACGAAGCGCTGGGCGGCGATGTCGGTGGGCAGGGGCGCGAGGACCGTGACCGTGAGCTGGTTGCCCTCCTCGTCCCACGCGAAGCGGTACTCGCGGCCGCGGCCCGACTTCGCCGAGAGCAGGTGCTCGATCCGGGCGCGCGCCTCGGCCTCGCCGTCCGGGAAGTACGCCGGGTAGCGGATCGCGAGGTGCGTGATGCGGCCGGTGGCGTCGAACTCGTACTCCGGGAAGGCCTTCTCCCACTCGCCGCCGTGCGCGTACAGGGGCGCCGGGTCCTCGGTGGTCGAGAAGTACGGGACCATCGCCTCGTACAGCGACTGCAGGCGCTGGATCTGGGACTCGTCGGGCCCCTCGGCGGTCTGTCCGGTGCGGTTGCGGCCCTGCCAGGCTGCCGCCGCCATCAGGGCGATGACGGCGAGCAGCGGGCCGTACGGGACGAGCGCCACGGCCAGGAACACCGAAGCCATCAGGAACAGCAGCGGGCCGCGCCGGTCCTTGGGGGTGTCGGCCCACTTGCGCCGCCCGGCCGATGCCAGTCGGCGCAGACCGCGGGTGATCGTGATCAGGGGGTGGAGGACGTCGGTGGCGCTGTCGGCCGCCGTCCGGGCCAGCTCCCGGCTCCGGGCGAGCTGCGCGCTGCCGTTGCTCAGAATGCGGGGGAGGGGGCGCCGGGCCACGGGTGTCTCCTGGAGGTGCGTACGTGCGGGATGGTGTGTCCGGGCGGCGGGCGCGTCAGAACTTGATGCCGCCCAGCAGGCTCGCCAGGCTCTCGCCGCCCGCCTTGATGCTCGGGGCGATGGCCGTGCTCGCCAGGTAGAAGCCGAAGAGGGCCGAGATCAGGGCGTGGGACACCTTGAGATCGCATTTGCGGCAGAAGATGAAGATGATGACGCCGAGCAGGACGACGCCTGAGATGGACAGAATCATGAGGTCTCCTGGTGTCGAGGGGGACAGTCACCATGAGTACTTCCAGGATCACAGGATGTATCCATACGATAAAAGGTGCAACTGGGTGAAATCTGGTGGATTTCGCCCATGCGGCGGATTCGGCTCGGCGCGGCCCGGTGGCGGGCTTGCGCCCGATGGGTGCATTGGTGATCTTTGCCTCGGCTGCGGCCGGTCATGTTCCTGTGCAGCCAGTACGCTGGCGATTCACCCGTACGGCCGTACCGCTCGCGGCCGTACGCTTGTTCCCAGGGTCCTCGACGTGCGTAGTGAGAGGCGGTCCGGCCGATGACTGAAGCCCCCGACCCCGAGGTCGTGGAGCTCGCGACCAAGATCTTCGATCTGGCCAGGCAGGGACAGACCGAGGCCCTCGTGGCCTATGTCGACGCGGGCGTTCCGGCCAACCTCACCAACGACCGGGGCGACTCCCTCGTGATGCTCGCCGCGTATCACGGGCACGCCGGGACCGTGCGGGCGCTGCTCGACCGTGGCGCCGAGGCCGATCGGGTCAACGACCGAGGTCAGACCCCGCTCGCAGGGGCGGTCTTCAAGGGCGAGGAAGAAGTGATCAAGGCCCTGCTGGAGGGCGGCGCCGACCCGGCCGCCGGCACCCCGTCGGCTGTCGACACCGCCCGGATGTTCGGCAGGACGGAACTGCTGGAAATGTTCGGCGCACACTGAGACCGTCGCCCTGACCAGCGAAAAGAGCCGTCCTGATCAGGCAGGACACGGAAAACGGGGGAGGCGGTACCGGGCCGCCGGAAATTTCGGTCGCGGCATCGAGAACAGCCGGGTCATCATGACGTCGTGATTCACGGACGCGATGGCTGGGCAGGTGTTGCCGCACCACGCGGGCCGTGATCGGTCCGCATGGGCCACAGACGAGAGGCAGAGGAAGATGGTCTACAGCAAGCAAGAGACGGCGGGCGCCCCGACGTGTTGTCACGCGGCCAGGTAGAGCACGTTTCCCGGTTGCGTCGACGCTTGATGTGAGGCTGTTTCCCATGTTCGATCCGGTCATAGCGCCCAGCGGTACGCTGCTCGGCCTGCTCCAGCGGGGCCGCGGCGACGGCACACTGCACGCGCTCACCGCCCCCCGGGCCGAGGCGCTCGCGGCACTCAACCACTGTGTGCTGCGCGACCCCCGCCACGACTGGCAGGTGGAGAACCGCTCCCTGTACTACGCCCGCCTCTACCTCGACCTGGGCGGCGACCTGGGCGCGATCGAGGCGCATCTTTTCGACCCCGAGGACATCGTCGACACCGACGAGTCACGAACCGGGCTCGCCCTCGCCGTCCTCGGCCACCTCGCCTCCTACGGCAGGCGCGACGCGCTGGAACTGCTGCGCCGCTACGCCGCCCACGGCTCCAACTGGGCCTGGGCCCTGGACGAACTCGCCCTGCGTGACGACGACGCCGGTCTGCGCGCCCTGGCCGCGCCCGTGCTGGCCCGCTTCCCGGCCGACGCCGAGGGCGAGGCCGAGCTGGCCGCCGCCGTGCGGGACGCCTTCGAGCCCCGGCCATGGCGGCTGTGGGCCGAGGATCCGCGCGAATCGATCGGCACGCGCGTGCGTGCCGCACAGGAAACCGGCTGCTTCGACCGATGGCAGCGGCAGATGCGGCCCACGGGGCCCCGTCCGGGCTGGAGTGTGCAAGCGGTGTTCGAATGGGCCCAGCAGGGCCTCGAACGCGGCGCCTCGCTCCATGTGCCCGCCGCCCGCTGCCTCACGGCCGTCGCCGGCCCCGAGGACCGGCCCGAGATCGTTCAGGCCGCCAAGGACGGCACCGAGGGCGCCCGCTGCACCGCCCTGCGCTATCTCGCCGACAGCAACGATCCCGACGCCCTCGACCTGATCGAGGCTGCCGTCGCCACCGGCTCGGCGCCGGTCGTGGAGGCCGCCCTCGACGCCTTCGAGCGGATGCGCAGCGTCGCCGCCGTCGACCGGGCCCGCGGCTGGGCGCGACGGCCCGATCCGCTGGGCGCCGCCGCCGGACGCATGCTCGCCTGCCGGGGGGGAGCCCACGACAGCGACCTGGTCCTCGGAGCCCTGCGCGAAGCCGTACGGGGCGAAGGGCCGGACGCACCGACGCTGTGGACCCTCGTGGACGGCGCCGGACGGCTCGGCATCGGCTGTGCCGCACCGGTTCTGCGCCATATCTACCGCGAGACCGCCTCGTCCCACCTCCGCGGCAGGGCCGCCCGCGCGCTCGCCGCCACCGATCCCTCCTTCCCCGCGGGTTTCGCCGTCGAGTGCCTCTGGGACTGCGAGGAGACCACCCGCGAGCTCGCCGCCCGACACGCCGAGACGGGCGACGCCCGGGTCGTCGAGCAACTGCGTCGGCTCGCCGCGGACCCGGCCGAGGAGGCGGAGGTCCAGACGGCGGTACGCAGCCGGATCGGGCCCGACGCACCCGCTGTGTGAACGACGCGATGGCAGGCAGCCGGACCGGACCTGGCGCACCTGCTGAGTGAACTCGGACCTGCCGGGCCCGACGGCTGAATTCGGACGCGCCGGGCCCGCAAAGTGAACGTGGGATGACTCACTGGTCAGAGGCGCATGGACGCGGCCTGACCTGCTCGAGTGCGCAGCGCAACGCTCATGGATCGTTCCCCGTTCGGAAAGATCGACGTTGACGCGGCCACGTCCAGCGCGGCGACAACACCCGTATGCGTGTCGTCATCGTGACCGAATCCTTTCCCCCCGATGTGAACGGCGTGGCCCACTGCGCGCTCCAGACCGCCCGACACCTCGTCGATCGCGGTCACGCTCCCCTCGTCGTCGCACCGGCCCCCGCTCCGGGCAGCAAGGCAGCCGCCGCTCTCGCGCCGTGCCCTGTCGTCCACGTCCCCTCCCTACCGCTCCCGGGCTATCCCCAGGTCCGCGTCGCCCTTCCCAGCCGACGGCTCGCCGCCGCGCTCCTGGCGCACCAGGCCGACATCGTGCATCTGGCCAGCCCCTTCATCCTCGGCGTCCGCGGCATGGCCGCCGCCGCCCGGCTCGGCCTCCCGGCCGTCGCCGTCTACCAGACCGACCTGGCCGGCTACGCCCGTACCTACGTGGGCGCCGGTGAGGCCGCGGCCTGGCGGCGCATCCGCTCCGTCCACGCCGCCGCCGACCGCACCCTCGCCCCCTCCAGCGCCTCCCAGGCCGACCTGGAGGCCCACGGCGTGCCCCGGGTGCACCTGTGGCGGCGCGGTGTCGACACCGTGCGCTTCCGCCCCGACCTCCGGGACGACGCACTGCGTCGCGAGCTCGCCCCGAACGGCGAGCTGATCGTCGGCTATGTCGGGCGGCTCGCACCCGAGAAGCACATCGAGCTGCTCTCCGGGGTCTGCGGCCTGCCGGGCGTGCGGGTGGTGATCGTCGGCGACGGGCCGAGCGGGCCCGGCCTGGCCGAGGCGCTGCCCGGCGCGGTCTTCCTGGGCCGCCGCGGCGGCGACGACCTCGCCCGGATCTTCGCCTCGCTGGACATCTTCGCCCACACCGGCCCCTTCGAGACCTTCTGCCAGACCGTGCAGGAGGCCATGGCGAGCGGTGTCCCGGTCGTCGCGCCCGCCGCCGGCGGACCGCTGGACCTGGTCGACCACGGCCGCACCGGGCTGCTCGTCCCGCCGCGCGACGCGGACGCCGTCACCGAGGCCGTACGGACCCTGGCCGCCGACCAGGGGCTGCGCACCGCCTACGGGGCCGCCGCGCGAGCCACCGTCGAGGGCCGCACCTGGGCCGCCATCGGCGACCAGCTCATCGCCCACTACGAGGCCGTGCTCCAGGCCCGCAGGCCGGCGGTGGTGGCATGAACAGCGCACTCCGCATCGTCCGGCTGGCGAACTTCGTCGCCCCCGCCTCCGGGGGGCTGCGTACCGCGCTGCGCGAGCTGGGCAAGGGCTTCAAGGTGGCGGGCCACGATCCCGTCCTGATCGTGCCGGGTGAGAAGTACAGCGACTGCGAGACCGAGCAGGGCCGGGTGATCACTCTGCCCGGCCCGGTGCTGCCCGGCACCGGCGGCTACCGCGTGCTCATCGACAAGCGGCGGGTCGCCGCCCTCCTGGAGGAGCTCGCCCCCGACCGCCTCGAGGTCTCCGACCGTACGACGCTGCGGTGGACCGGCAAGTGGGCCCGCCGCGCCCGGGTCCCAGCCGTGATGGTCTCCCACGAGACCGCCGACGGCGTGCTGCGCACCTGGGGTCTGTCGGAGAACCTGTCCCGACGCGCCGCCGACACCCTCAACGTCCGTACAGCCCACACGTACGCCAAGGTCGTGTGCACCACCGAGTTCGCCGAGCGGGAGTTCGTGCGGATCGGCGCCCGCAACGTCGTACGGGCCCCGCTGGGCGTCGACCTGATGAACCGGCGTCCCACCCTGCGGGATGCGGCGCTGCGCGACACCCACGCGCGTGCGGACGAGAAGCTGCTCGTGATGTGCTCCCGGTTGTCCGTGGAGAAGCGGCCCGGCACTGCGCTGGACGCCCTGGAGGCGCTGCGCGGGCGCGGCGTGCGCGCGGTGCTCGTGGTGGCCGGGAACGGCCCGCTGCGCGCACGGCTCGAACAGCGGGCGCAGGAGCGCGACCTGCCGGTGACCTTCCTCGGTCATGTCGCCGACCGCAGCCTGCTCGGCGCGCTCCAGGCCTCCGCCGACGTGTGCCTGGCACCCGGGCCCGCCGAAACGTTCGGGCTTGCCGCGCTGGAGGCCATGGCCTGCGGCACGCCCGTCGTGGCGAGCGCGTCCTCCGCGCTGCCGGAGGTGATCGGATCCGCCGGCGCCACCGCGGCGGACACCGGGGACGCCTTCGCGGACGCCGTGGAGATGCTGCTCGACCGTCCCGAGCGCGAGCGCCGGGAGGCGGCACGCGCGCGTGCGGAGTGCTTCGGCTGGGGCACGGCGGTGGACGCCTTCCTCACCGCGCACGACGCGGCGGTGCCGACGCGTCCCTTCGTGCGTGCGGAGGGCGCGGCATGAGACCGGTCCGTTACGTCGCCCTCGGGGACTCGCTGACCGAGGGGGTGGGCGATCCCGTGGGGAATGAGTGGCGCGGCTGGGCCGCGCTGCTCGCCGGCGGGCTCTGCGAACCGCCCGCCGAATTCACCAACCTCGCGGTCAGCGGGGCGCAGACGCGGGACGTGCTGGAGACCCAGCTGCCCGCCGCGCTGGCCCTGCGCCCGGACGTCGCGTCCGTCCTCGTCGGCGTCAACGACACACTGCGCCGCACGTTCGACATCCACAACGTCGCCGAACGCCTCGACAAGGTCTACGCGGCCTTCACCCGGCAGGGCACCGCCGTGCTCACCGCGTGCCTGCCCGACCCCGGCGCGATGCTCGGACTGCCCGGGGTGCTGGCCACACCGTTGGCCCGGCGGCAGCGGGCGGTCAACACCGTGGTCCACGCGCTCTCCGAGCGGTACGGGGCCCTGCACCTGCACGCCGCCGAGGGCGACTGGGTCGACGACCGGGCGATGTGGAGCTCGGACCGGCTGCACCCCGGGGAGCGGGGGCACCGACAGCTGGCCGTACGGTTCCACGGGCTGCTGGCGGACGCCGGCATCGCGACGGGGACCGCGCCCCGGCCCGAGCCCGAGTTCCCGCCGCCCACCAGGTCGGCGAGCCTGCTGTGGCTGGCCACTGCAGGTACCGCCTGGGTGGTCCGCCGGTGCAACGACCTGCTGCCCCAGTTGCTGCGCCTCGCGGCCGACGAGATGCGCCACCGCGCGAGGGGAACCAGCGGCCGGCTCGACCTGCGGGCGGCACAGGCGGTGTCCAGGGCGCTGGCCTCGCTGTCGGCGCCCGAGCCGAGGCCGTTGCCGGAGCATCGGTCGATGCCCGGGCAGCGGTCCGTGCCGGGGCAGCGGTCCCTGTCGGAGAGGCTGTCGGTACCGGAGCAGCAGCCCGAGCCGGAGGCGGCGTAGCGCACGCAGGGGGTTGCGGGAGTCAGCGACGGCGTACGGCAACGAACCGGACCGGGGTGCCCGGCACCGCCTGCGCGGCTGCCGGGAGGTCGCTCGCGCCGACGACCGCGATCACGGGGTAGCCGCCGGTGGTGGGGTGGTCGGCGAGGAAGACGACCGGCCGGCCGTCGGGCGGGACCTGGACCGCTCCCAGGACCACGCCCTCGCTGGGGAGTTCACCGGGGAGGGCCCGCTCCAGGGCGGGTCCCTCCGTGCGCAGCCCGATGCGGTTGCTCGCGGCGGACACCTGGTACGTGCGGGACGTGAACGTGCGTACGGCCGCCGGTGTGAACCAGTCATCGCGGGGACCGAGGGTCACGTGCAGGACGAGCTCGGCCGGGGGCGCCGGCTGCGGGGCGACGTCCACGCGCGCGTGGGGGCCGACCGGCTGCCCCAGGGGAAGCACGGCACCGTCCGTGAGCGGTGGCGGGCCGAGCCCCGACAGCAGGTCGGTGGAGCGGCTGCCGAGGACCGGCTCGACGGCGATACCGCCGGAGACGGCCACATAACTGCGCACCCCGGAGACGGCCGCGCCGACGTCCAGGAGCGCCCCGGCGGGCACCCGCACCGGCGCGCCCCAGGCGGCCGGGCGTCCGCCCACCGTGACCGGGCACGGGGCGCCGCCGACCGCCACGGTGACCGCAGAACGCGGCCGTAGCGCACAGCCGTTGAGGGTGGTCTCCAGGACGGCCGCCTCGGGCGGATTGCCGACCAGCCGGTTGACGAGCACCGCCGCGGGTGCGTCGAGCGCCCCGGAGCGGGGCACTCCGAGGTGGGCGTGGCCCGGGCGGCCCCGGTCCTGGACGGTGGTCAGCGCCCCGGCCCGTACGACGGCGAGCGCGCGGTCGGTCATTCCGCCACCGCCGGTCCTGCCGCGCCGACCGGTCCAGCCGCTCCGGTCTGTCGCACCGGCCCGGCTCGTCCTACAGGTCCCACCTGCACGAAGTGCACGCGTGTGCCCGGTGACAGCAGCGCGGCCGGCACGCGCGCGTGGTCCCACAGCACGGTGTCCGTGGTGCCGATCAGCTGCCAGCCGCCCGGCGACGGGCGCGGATACACGCCCGTGTACGGGCCCGCCAGCGCCACCGCACCGGCCGGGACGGCCGTGCGCGGCGTGGCCCGGCGCGGGACGTCGTAGCGCTGTGGCAGGCCGGTGAGGTAGCCGAAGCCGGGGGCGAAACCGCAGAAGGCGACGCGGAATTCGGTGCCCGCGTGGATGCGGGCCACCTCCTGCTCGTCGACGCCCCAGTGTGCGGCGACGTCGGCCAGGTCCGGGCCGTCGTAGCGCACCGGGAGTTCGACGACCTCACGCGCGCGCGGGGGAGCGGGCGGCACTTCGGCGGCGGCCAGTTCGGCAGCCAGGCGCACTGGGTCGGCGAGGCCGTCGAGGAGGACGGTGCGGGCCGCGGGGACGATCTCACGGACCGACAGCGCGCCCTCCGCGCGGCGGCGCAGCAGCTCCGCGTGCAGCGCCTGTGCCTCCTCGCCCGAGGACACCTCGACGAGCAGGGCGTCGTCGCCGACGGGCAGCGCCCTCATGCGAAGGCCTCCACCCGGACACCTGACTTCTCCAGCCGTTCCCGCACCCGACGGGCCAGCTCGACGGCGCCGGGCGTGTCCCCGTGCAGGCACAGGGAACGCGCGCGTACCTCGATGGATGACCCGGAGTGCGAGGTGACCATGCCCGAGCGCGCCAGGCCGACCGAGCGCTCCACGACGGTCTCCGGGTCGGTGACCACGGCGCCCTCCCGGCCGCGCGGCACGAGGGTGCCCTCGTCGGTGTACGCGCGGTCCGCGAAGGCCTCCGTGACGGCCGGGAGCCCCGCCTTGGCGGCCAGCTCCAGCAGCCGCGAGCCGGGCAGCCCCAGCACGGGCAACGTGACGTCCGCGAGGAGCACGCCGTCGACGACCGCGCCGGCCTGCTCCTCGTCGTGCACCACGCGGTTGTACAGCGCACCGTGCGGCTTGACGTACGCCACGCGGGCACCCGCCGCCCGTGCGAAGACCTCCAGGGCGCCGATCTGGTACGCCACTTCGGCCGTCAGCTCGGCGGACGGGACGTCCATCGCGCGCCGCCCGAACCCGGCCAGGTCCCGGTAGGAGACCTGGGCGCCGATCGTCACCCCGCGCGCGGCGGCCAGCTCGCACACCCGGCGCATGGTGGCCGCGTCCCCGGCGTGGAAGCCGCAGGCCACGTTGGCGCTGGTGACAACGGACAGCAACTGCTCGTCGTCGGTCAGCCGCCAGCGGCCGAAGCCCTCGCCGAGGTCGGCGTTCAGATCGATCGCGGTCATGGTCCCCTCTGGTGGTCAGGCCACGCGGTACTGCTCGTCGCGGGCGTCGGTCAGGAACATCTGGCCCGGTGCGTGGGTGATGGCGAACGGCGGTCGGGACGCCATCACCGCGGCCTGCGGAGTCACCCCACAGGCCCAGAACACGGGGATGTCGTCCGCTTCGGCGTCCACCGGGTCGCCGAAGTCCGGGCCGGCCAGGTCGTCGATGCCGAGCCCCGACGGATCGCCGCAGTGCACGGGGCTGCCGTGCACCGCCGGGAGCAGGCTGCTCTCCCGGATCGCCGCCGCAAGGTGCTCGGGCGGCACGGGACGCATGGACACCACCAGCGGCCCGTGCAGCCGTCCCGCCGGCCGGCACTGACGGCTCGTGACGTACATCGGGACGTTCCGGCCCTGCTCGATATGGCGGATCGGTACGCCCGCGCCGGTCAGCGCCCACTCGAAGGTGAAGCTGCAGCCGATCAGGAACGACACCAGGTCCTCCCGCCAGTGGCCGAGCACATCCGTCGGCTCGTCCACCAACTCACCGTCCCGCCACACCCGGTAGCGCGGCAGGTCGGTGCGCAGGTCCGCGCCGGCTGCCAGCACCGTCGTCCACGAGCCGGCGTCCGTGACGTCGAGCACCGGGCAGGGCTTGGGGTTGCGCTGGCAGAACAGCAGCATGTCGTACGCCCAGTCCGCGGGCACCGAGATCAGGTTGACCTGGGTGTGGCCGGCCGCGACCCCGGCCGTCGGGCCGGTCAGTCCCGCGCGGAAGCGGGCTCGGGCCGTTTTCGGGCTCCACGCGCGCGCGTGCTCGTCGACAAGGGTCAGCGGACGGTCCTCCGTGCGGTTCACGCCAGCTCCTTCCCGCGCGTCTCGGGCAGCCCGAGCAGCGCCAGCGCCGCGAGTCCGTAGCCGACGGCACCGAAGACCAGCGCGCCGCCCACGCCCCAGCTGTCCGCCAGGAAGCCGACCGTCGTGGGAAAGACGGCGCCCACCGCGCGACCGGTGTTGTACGTGAATCCCTGCCCCGTACCCCGCACCGCGGTCGGGTACAGCTCGCTCAGGAAGGAACCGAAGCCGCTGAAGATGGCCGACATGCAGAACCCGAGCGGGAAACCGAGCACCAGCACAAGGGTGTTGGCGCCGCTGGGAATGTTCGCGTACGCCAGGATGCAGACGGCCGACAGCAGCGCGAACAGCCAGATGTTGCGCCGGCGGCCCAGTCGGTCGGTGAGGTAACCGCCCGTCAGATAGCCGATGAAGGCGCCGGAGATGAGGAACGTGAGATAGCCGCCGGTGCCGACGACCGACAGATCGCGCTCCGTCTTCAGATAGGTCGGCACCCAGGTCGCGAGCGTGTAGTAACCGCCCTGGACGCCGGTGGAGAGCAGCACCGCGAAGAACGTGGTGCGCAGCAGACCGGACGCCTCGGCCGTGCCCGGCCGGAAAATGGCCGCAAATGAACCCTTTTGCGGGTTCTTCTCCCGAGCTGCGGCCGCCTCCGGTGCGTCGTGCACCCGGCGTCGCATCCAGATGACCAGCACCGCCGGAAGCGCGCCGGTCCAGAACATCACGCGCCAGGCCAGGTCGTCGCCGAGGTACGAGAAGACCAGGGTGTACACGATCACGGCCAGGGCCCAGCCGACGGCCCAGGAGCTCTGGATCACTCCGAGGGTGCGGCCGCGGTGTTTAGCGCTCGCATACTCGGCGACCAGGATCGCGCCGACCGCCCACTCGCCGCCGAAGCCGAGCCCCTGCAGGGCCCGGAAGACCAGAAGGGTCTCGTAGTTGGGCGCGAAGCCGCAGGCCACGGTGAAGACGGCGTACGTGATGACCGTGATCATCAGCGCCTTGACCCGGCCGATCCGGTCCGCCAGCACCCCGGCCAGGGCACCGCCGACCGCGGAGACGACGAGTGTGACGGTGGTGAACAGGCCTGTCTGGCCGCTGTCCAGGCCGAAGTACGCGGCCAGCGCGACCATGCTCAGCGGAAGCGTGAAGTAGTCGTACGAGTCCAGCGCATAGCCGCCGAACGCGCCCGCGAAGGCGCGGCGGCCCCGCGGGCCGAGGGCGCGCAGCCAGGCGAACGCGCCGTCGTCGGCGGTGTGTTCACCCGCCCCGGGGCGGGTGTCGGTGGTCAGGGCCTGCGGTGGAGGGGTCGTGCTCATGGGCACCTCGCAGTGGGAGGACGGAGGGTGCTTGAGGACTGAGCCGTGCCGTGCGGAGGCGATCGGTACCGCGGTGGGGATGGGCGGCGCCGTTCGTAGCAAGGTAGAGGATCGTTGAACGATCCCTCAATACTCATGTTGTTTCGTTCTTGTATCTGCGATTGAATTCCGGGCATGGCAGAGCAGCTGACCGGACTGGCCGACGACCGCGCCCTCCTGGGGCGTACCAGCACTGCCGAACGGGTCTCGGACATCCTCAGGAGCCGCATCGCCGAGGGATACTTCCCGCCCGGCACCCGGCTGTCGGAGGACAGCATCGGCGGAGCGCTCGGGGTCTCCCGCAACACCCTGCGCGAGGCGTTCCGGCTGCTCACACATGAACGTCTGCTGGTCCACGAGCTGAACCGCGGCGTCTTCGTGCGGGTTCTGGCCGTGGAGGACGTCGAGGACATCTACCGCACCCGACGGCTCGTCGAGTGTGCGGTCGTCCGCGGTCTGGGCGAGCCGCCGTACGGCCTCGACGGCCTCGCGTCGGCCGTGACGCAGGGGCAGCGGGCCGCCGTCGAGAATGACTGGAAAGGCCTGGGTACGGCCAACATCCACTTCCACCGGGAGCTGGTCGCGCTCGCCGGCAGTGAGCGCACCGACGAGCTGATGCGCAGCGTCTTCGCCGAACTGCGCCTCGCCTTCCACGTCGTGGACGACCCGCGCCGGCTGCACGAGCCGTACCTCATGCGCAACCGCCAGATCCTCCAGGCGCTGCAGGCGGGGGACCGGGTCGAGGCCGAGCGGCTGCTGGAGACCTACCTCGACGACTCGCTCGAGCGGGTCGTGGAGGTGTACCGGCGTCGGGTGGGCGAGGACGACTAGAGCATTCACCGTCGTCGGTGTGACAACCGTGACGCAGGGGCGCATCTGCGTCGTTTGGGTCGTTGTCAGACCGAGGACCTAATCTGTGCACCGTGACTTCGCCTGTATCGACGGACAGTGCTCCGCCCCAGTTCAGCGCGGGGCCGCGACCCGCTCCGGGTCCGGCCGCCGACGAGGGACTGGCGCGGCGGCTGCGCGCGCTCGCCTGCACCGCGCCGCTGCACGATCTCGATGCGCGCAAGGCCAACCTCGCCGGCGAGTACGCCGTGTACGGCATGGCGGAGGTCGCCCTCGCGGCGATCGACCTGGTCACGCTGAACATGGACTTCGACACCGGCGCCGACCACGACCAGGTCGTCGCACGGCTCCTGCCGCGCATCGCCGCGCAGGCCCCGCAGCGACCCGTCGCCGAGCACGAGCGTGTGGCCCGCTGGGTGCTGGAGAACCTGATCAACGTCGGCAGCGTGGACCGCGGATTCCGGGCGGTATACGGCACATTCGCACCAGATGGGACGTATGTCCGGCGTGACTACGACTTCAAGCTGATCGAGGAGGTGCCGGGCCCCGGCGGCAGCGTCTATCTCCGTACGACGGACGAGGCGGTCAACGTCCTCGTCGGCGCCCTCGACACCGACGTCACCAGCGCGCAGATCGCCGCCGAGGTCAAGCTGGAGGTGCTGATCAACCGCGGCCGGCTCGCGGACGCGCAGCTGGCGGCCGAGCAGGCCCGCTACCGGACCGTGCAGTACTCGGAGACCCTCCGCAGGGCGCTCGAGGCGACCCGGCGCAACGTCCGTGCGGTGGACTGGCTGAACAC
Source organism: Streptomyces sp. NPDC127197 (assembly GCF_042672405.1). Lineage (NCBI taxonomy): Bacteria > Bacillati > Actinomycetota > Actinomycetes > Kitasatosporales > Streptomycetaceae > Streptomyces > Streptomyces sp. NPDC127197. Next base: position 473,543 of record NZ_JBHXVG010000003.1, read on the forward strand.
CGTGCCCGACATGATCGCCGAGGCGCTCGACCACGTGGCAGACCGCTATCGGCACGAGAACGCGATCCTCACCAACATCCGCAGGGCGCGCGACGAGTCGGAGGACCCCGAGCACAAGCGGCGGGCCGCCGAACTGGTCGACATCGTCAAGGACTGCATCCGTCGGCACACCCAGTTGCAGTCGCGACTGCTGGAAGCCGGGCCGCTGTTCCGCGCCGAGCAGGACCGCCAGGCCTTCGCCGCGCCGACGGCGACATCCGGGATAGACCTGTACGGCCATCTCGTCGCGCCGGTGCTCCCGTTGCCGCTGGAGCAGGCGATCCGCGTCACGGACGCGTTCTTCGCGCGGGGCACCGGACTGCGCACGCCGGTGTCCGTTCGGATGGGGGACCTGCTGGACCTGCTGCTGACTCCGCCGGTGGAGCGGGAGCATCTGGGGGCCGAGATGCCGGAGCCGGACCTAATCGCGACGCCGGACGACAGCCGGTTCAGCGAGGAGCAGTTGGCGGCGGCCACGGAGCTGCTGGACCTGCCGGCGGATGCGCCGCGGCGGTTGTCGGGGCTGTTGGCTCAGGCTCGGCGGCGCGATCCCGACCTGCCCTATCTCGTCGCCCTGTTGGCCGTCCACGCGGCCAGCCCGGCGGTCGGCACGGCCTACCGGCAGGGGGAGGAGAAGCTCCTGTTCGCCGTGGACGACGGGACCGAGCTGGACGACCCCGAGTTCGGCGGGGCCGATCTCATCGTCGGTACGGCTCTGCTGGATGCGGCAGGGATGGCGGCCGACAGGACAGAGGCGGCATGAGTACGTACGAGCATCAGCGCAGCGAGGAGCCCCGACCGTGAGCGAGAACGTCGACCGGAGTGAGCCGGAGGCCGGTGCCCCGCCCGCCTCCCCCGCCGTCACCCCTGCCGACGCCGCCGACGCGGCGCGGCTCGTGGCGTTCGGACTGCAGCCGAAGCTGCTGCCCGCACGGGACCAGGAGTACGCGGATCTGCTGCGCCGGTACCGGGAGGATCCGGCGTTCGCGCGGCTCGCGGACGCCGTCGCCACCGGGCTCGGGCTGGTCGTGCTGGAGGTGTCGCCGCGAGCGGGGATGGCGGTGACCGCGGCAGAGGACTCGGTGTTCGCCGTTCGCATGGGCGACTATGCGCGGCGCACCGCTGCCGACTCCGGGGACCGTTTCCTGCACGGGCTCGCGCATCTCGCCGTGGCGGCCATGGCGTTTCCGCGGCCCGAGGATCTGGCCGACGACGGCTACATCGGGCGCGTGACGGTCAACGGCGTCGACGCCTTCGTGCGCCAGGCCTGCCGGCGGCTGGAGGAGCGGGCGGCCGAGGAGGGGGAGAACACCGACCCCGCCACGGACGCGCCCGGGCTGGAGGCCGCGTGGCGGATCTGGGTCAGACGCAGTGCGACGGGTGCCACGAAGGACGCGCGCCGGCTCGCGGGTTCCACGACCGGCATCGTCGGCAAGGCCGTGGCCTTCCTCACCGACTCCGGGTTCCTGCAGCGCACCGGCGACGACAACGGCGGGACGTACCGGACGACCGCCCGCTACCAGCTCCAGGTGCGCGACATGGCGGGCAGTGCCGCCATGGCCGAGCTGCTGGACCTGGGCGTCGTCCCGGTCACCGACGGCACTCCGACGCTGCTGCCCGCCGAGGACACCGACGACCTGGAGCTGGTGGCCGACGCCGGGCTGCCGTTCCACTCCGCCTGAACTCCCTTTCCTGACGAATTCCTGACGAAGACTGACGAAGGCTTACGAGAGTCCGCCATGTACGAGCTGTCCCGGGTCCGCCTCTACTCCATCGGGCCCGCCGGTGCGCGCTACGCCGACACCGTGCTTGACCTGCGCGGTGTGGGCGAGCCCGTGCCCGACCCCGCGCCCACCCAGGCGGAGTTCTTCGAGGAGGAGCCCGTCGGACCGCCGCGTCGGCCCGCCCCTGCCGGTGTGCTCTTCCTGGAGAACGGCGGCGGCAAGTCCGTCCTGCTGAAGCTGATCTTCTCGGTGATGCTGCCCGGTCACCGGAACACTCTGGGTGGTGCCAGCTCCGGAGTGCTGCGGAAGTTCCTGCTCGCCGACGACTGCGGGCACGTGGCGCTGGAGTGGCAGCATGTGCAGACCGGCGAGTGCGTCGTCGTCGGCAAGGTGAGCGAATGGCGGGGCCGTCAGGTCTCCAACGACCCGCGGAAGTTCGCCGAGGCCTGGTACTCCTTCCGTCCCGGGCCCGGGCTCACGCTGGACAACCTGCCCGTGGCCGAGGCCACCGCCATACGGCCGCCCGCCGAGGGCCAGTCCGGCGCGCAGGGCCGTCGGCGCACCATGAAGGGCTTCCGGGACGCGCTCACCGAGGCGGGCAAGGCGTACCCGCACCTGGAAGTCCACTGGGAGGAGATCCACGACCGGTGGATCGAGCACCTCGGTGACCTCGGCCTCGACCCCGAACTCTTCCGCTACCAGCGGGAGATGAACGCCGACGAGGGCGAGGCCGCCGGCCTCTTCGCGGTCAAGAAGGACTCCGACTTCACCGACCTGCTGCTGCGCGCGGTCACCGACACCCGGGACACCGACGGGCTCGCCGACCTCGTCAGCGGCTTCGGCAACAAGCTGGGGCGGCGCGCCGAGCTGATCGCCGAGCGCGACTTCACCGCCGGGTCGGTCGACCTGCTCGGGCGGATCGTGGAGGCCGCCGAAGCGCGTGCCCGCGCGCGTGACATCCACGCCGGCGCCGAGCGGCGGACGCGGACGCTGGCCCGGCGGCTGTCCGCGCGCGGCGCCCAGGAGCGGGTGCGGGCCGCCGACCTCGCCCAGCGGGTCACGGCCGCAGCCTACGCGGTCACCCACGCCGAGTCGGGGCGTGAGCGCAGCGCGCTGATCACCGCCGAACTCGCCTACCGGCACGCCTCGTTGGCGCTGGCCGCAGCCGAGAAGTCGGCGGCCGCGCAGAAACGCGAGCTCGCCGACGCACGTACGTTGCACGCGGCCTGGCAGGCCGCCGAAGCCGTGCTGCGGCACCGCGCCGCCGCCGACCGGGTCGCACGCGTGGCCGTCGCCATCCAGGAGGCCGAGCGGGACGCCGCCCCCGCGCTGGCCGCCCGGACCAAGGCCGCCGTCGACCTCGTACGGGCTCTGCACGCGGCCGCGGAGAGCGCCGAGGCCCTCGCCAACGAAGAGGAGGAGCGGTCCGCGGCGTTGCAGGAGGTCAGCGAGTCCGCGTACGGGGACTCCACCGCCGCCGCCACGCAGGCGCAGCGGGCCCGCAGCGAGACCGGGCACCTGCGCCAGCGCCTCACCGAGGTCGAGCAGGAGACCGCCGAGGCGGTGCGCGCGGGCTGGCTCGACGACAGCGCACCCGACGCCGATCCGGCCCGCGCGGCCCTCGCGGCCAGCGATGCCGAGAAGTCGGCGGTGGCCGCCTGGGACACGGCGCGTGAGGCGTCGCGCCGGGCGAGCGAGCATGCGCGTGAGGCCGCCTCGGCGGAGTCCCGCGCCGAGCTGACGGCGGCCCGCGCGGCGGACGCAGCTTCGGCGGCCGAGCGGTCGTACGAGGCGGAGTGCCGTATCGCCGAGGGGCTGGCCGCGGAGGAGCGGCTGGCGGAGCTGCTCAGCCTGCCCGGCTCCGGCGGCGCGGCGTCCGGTCGCGTGTCCGCACCTCGAGCGGGTGCCGACGGGACGAGCGGGGGCGGGCGACAGGGTTCCGGGGACGGTGCCCCGTCGGAGGCCGCGGACGGCCTCACCGGCAGCGCCCCAGCGGCGGGTGCCGACGCAGCCGACGGCACGGCCGGGCGGGGTGCGGGCACGGACGCGGCCGACACCCCGTCGCGCCGCCCGCGCCAGGACGCCCGCAGGACTCCGCGTCCCCTCGCCGAGGGCGCCCTCACCGCCGAGGAACTGGACCGCTTCGCCGACGAGTTGCGCGAGCTGCTCGACGACGCGGTCTCCTCGGCCGAGCGGCAGCTGTTCGAGCTGAGGACGGCCGCAGCCGACGACGCCCGGATCCTCGGTGCGCTCGGTGACGGCGGGCTGCTGCCGCCCGGCCCGGACGTGCTGGCCACGGTGGAGTACCTCGGCGAGCACGGCATCCCCGCGCTGCCGGGCTGGCGCTATCTCGCCCAAGCCGTCGATCCCGCCGACCACGCACGCGTGCTGGCCGCGCGTCCAGAGCTGGTCGACGGCGTGATCATCACCGACCCGGCGTCGCACGCACGCGCCCGGGAGGCGCTGAGCGACGCCGCGCTGCTGCCCCGCTCCGCCGTGGCGGTCGGCACGGCCGCCGCCCTGCTCGCACCCACCCCGCCCGCCGACTCGACCCCCGGTGACGTGTTCCTCGTCCCGCCGAACCCGGCCATGCACGACGAGCACGCCGCCGACGAGGAGCGGCAGGCGCTGCGCGCGCGGGCCACCGAACGGGACCAGGAGATCCGCACGCTCGCGGCGCGGCTCGGCAAGGATCGTGAACTGGCCGCACGCCTCGCCTCGTGGCGTACGGGCTGTCCGGCCGGTCGGCTGGTCGAACTGGCGCAGGCCGCGCGGGAGGCGCGCGCGTTCGCCGAAGAGACCGAGGCCGAGCTGACCGAGGCGCGAACCGTGCGGGCCGAGGCCGAGGAGGCCGCCGCGGAGGCCGCGCAGGTGCGCGAGGAGCGGCAGGAGGCCGCACAGAAGGCCCGGCGCGCCGCCGACGCCCTCGCCGGGCTGGCCTTCCGGCTGCGCGAGCGGGCCGGCTGGCAGGTGAAGCTGCGCGAACTCGCCGACGAGGCCACCGAGTCGGAGGCCCGCGCCCAGGCCTGCCTGGAGCGTGCCCGCGCCGCCGACGAGGACCGGCGTGCCGCCCAGCGGGCCGCCGACGACGCCCGCCGCACCGCGCGTGCGCTGCGCGCCGAGCGCTCCGAGATCGCCGGCGCCCCCGATGACGTACCGGAAGACGCCACGGACGCGCCGAAGGCGGCCCTGCCCGCTCTGCGCGAGGCCTATCGCGCAGCATCCCAGGTGTACGAGAAGGTCGGCGTCGGCGCCGACCTGCGGGCCGAGCAGGCGCGCGCGGAGAGCGACGAGAGCGCTGCCCGCGCGGAGCTGGACCGCCTGAGCAACAAGGTCCGCACGCGCGCGGAGCAGCTGCTCGAGTCCCCCGACGGTTCCGACGGGCCGTCCCGGCAGGCCGCCGCCGCGCGCGCGGAGGAGCTCGTACAGCTCCTGGAGACCCGCATGTCCAGCGCCAGCGAGCAGCTCGGCCGGCTCCGCGGCGAGGCCGAGCGGCACGCACCCGAGGACGGAGACACGCACACCGAGCTGCCCGAGGACCTCCAGCCCTGCGACGCCGAGCACGCGCAGGCGCTGCTGCGCACGGCGACCTCCGAACTGGCCTCGCGCACCGAGGCGTTGACGCAGGCCCGGGAGGCGCACGCCGAGCTCCTCGACGCCCATCGCGCCGCGGAGGACGCGGCCGGCGGCTTCGACGAGATCGCCGCGCTGCTGCGCGACCTGCTGCGCGAGCACGCCGGGGACGAGGAGCAGGAGGCGCCGGAGCCGTACCCGGGCGGCCTCGAGGACGCCCGGCAGTCCGCCGCCGAGGCCCGCCGGTCCCTGCGCGGCTGCGCCGCCGACCTGTCGGCCGCCGAGGCCGCCGTCCGGGAGGCGAGCGACATCCTCGTCCGGCACGCCAACTCCACCCGCTACGAGCAGGTGCGCACCCCCGCCCGGCAGCAGATCCGCGAGCTGCCCGCATCCGCGCTGCCCGAGCACGCCCAGAAGTGGGCCGATGCCTTCGCGCCCCGACTGCGCGTCCTCACCGACGAGTTGGCGCAGCTGGAGCGCAACCGGGACTCGATCGTGGACCGGCTGCGCGGGCTGGTCGACTCGGCGCTGGCCACCCTGCGCTCGGCGCAGCGGCTGTCCCGGCTGCCCGAAGGGCTCGGCGAGTGGTCCGGGCAGGAGTTCCTGCGCATCCGCTTCGAGGAGCCCGACCAGGCCACCCTCACCGAGCGGCTCGGCGAGGTCATCGACGAGGCGACCCGGGCCGCCGTCAAGAAGAACTCCGACCTGCGGCGGGACGGCATGTCCCTGCTGCTGCGGGGCGTGGCCGCGGCACTCCAGCCCAAGGGCGTCGCCGTCGAGATCCTCAAGCCGGACGCCGTCCTGCGCGCGGAGCGCGTCCCGGTCGGACAGATGGGCGATGTGTTCTCCGGCGGCCAGCTGCTCACCGCGGCCATCGCCCTGTACTGCACGATGGCCGCGCTGCGCTCCAACGACCGGGGCCGCGACAAGCACCGGCACGCCGGCACGCTGTTCCTCGACAACCCCATCGGCCGCGCCAACGCCACGTACCTGCTGGAGCTCCAGCGCGCCGTGTCGGACGCGCTGGGCGTCCAGCTCCTCTACACCACCGGCCTCTTCGACACCACGGCACTCGCTGAGTTCCCGCTGGTCATCCGGCTGCGCAACGATGCGGACCTGCGCGCGGGCCTGAAGTACATCAGCGTGGAGGAACACCTCCGGCCGGGCCTTCCGCGTGAGACTCCCGCCGGTGAAGCCGGGCACAGCGAGATCACGGCGACGCGGATGTTCAAGCGGCCGGCCTAGTCATCCGCCTTGACCAGATCCGCTTGGGGTTCTCGGGGAACCGGGCCGCGACCACGTTGCCCGCCGTGCCGCCGCCGACCACGACGTAGTCGAACTCATCGATGCGCATGAGCTGTTGACCTCCTTGTGGCCGGATCTCAGTCCGCCGGCGGGGCGTACGGGTGGTAGTCGTTGATCCAGACCGTGCCCAAGTACAGCCGCGCCGCTACCCGTGCGCCCGGGCCTCGTCGCTCGTCCACGACCCCGACCGCGAGCCGTCTGCGGGGCAGCGGGCGCTTTTGCGGTACGCGCGGGAACCCATCGCCGACTGGGTCCTTTCACACGCCTCGAAGTCATGTGTGTTCACCCGGTGAAACAGCTCCACCGACTTCGACACGTCCGCCCCCGACGCCACCAGCTCCGGCGCGTACAGCCAGTCGCAGTCGACTTCCGTGCGGTCTTCGGCAAGCGGGACACCCGGTGCAGGGTGACGTGATCCGGTACGAGGTTGATGAAGACTGCTGCGTAGCCGTTGGCGAACTCCGGGAGGGCATTGGTGAGTTCGGGATGGATCGTCGCGCAGTGGCAGCACTCCATGAAGTTCCTGACGATCAGCTTCCAGTTCGCCTTCACGTCATAGGTGATGCGTTTTCCGAGCGCGAGGTTCTCCGTGCCGTAGTGCTCGATGGCGGCCGCGTCACCGAGCCGCTCGACGGCCGCGCCCGTCACCGTCTCCTCGAAGGAGGGGGCGTCGGTGAGGCACACCCCAGGCGTAGCGGAGCCACTCGCGCAGCGCCACCTTGATCAATCCGTACTCGACACGATCGACGTCCGGCATCTTGATCAAATTGGGGGCGCGAACTCTGCGTCAGGAAAGACGCGAGTTCGTGGGCGGGGAAGGGAGAGTGGAGCCGGCCGCACTCTGAGCGGAAGGGCCTCGGCGGAACAGACTGGCCGCCGCCACCGGCGGGAGCCCGACGCCGCGGCTCCCGCCCCCGAGGACAGGTACCTCAGGGGTGCGACAGCTGTCCGGTGCCGCCCCGTCGGCGTATTCGCTGCTGCGTGCGCTCGGTGGCCCGTGCCCTGCGCCGAGCCCTGCGCCGTTCGCGGCGCAAAGCGCGTGCGGTGCTGCTCGGCATCGACACCACGCCGTTGCGCTGATTCCAGACCTGACGCGTCACCCATACGTCGAGCACACTCCAGGTCGCCACCACAGTACTGACGACGCTGCTGATCACCATGGGGAACGCCAGCCAGGATCCGGCCATCGTGCACAGGAAGGCAACCATCGCCTGGATCAACGTCACGGCGATGATGAGCACCGCCCGCACGGCCGCCGTCCGCACCGGGTCGGGCAGCCGACGGCGCTTCGCGGGCTCCTCGACCCACAACGGTCGGTAGTACGACCGCCCTTGGGCTGCATCCGGCTCATCGGACCCCGCGACGCGGCCGTGTTCCGTCGCTCCGGTGTCCATACCCGCCGGAGCGTCACGCCCTTCCCCCGACAAGCCCGCGTCGGCCGCCTCCCGCCCCTGCCTGGCCGCGCGCCGGTCCGCCGGCTCGGGTCCGCCTGCCGGAATGTCGCGATCCGGTGCCCTGGTGTCCCGCTGCTCCCTCACCCGCGCGGCCGCGCCGTCCGCGGGCGCCTCACGAAGCTCCGCCGTGCCCATCACCGTGTCACTCCCCACCGCCAGCAGACGCTCGCCCCGGTCCGAAGACCCGACTCCCCATTGGCTGCCCGGCTTGCGCTGTTTTACGCCGCCCGGGTGCAGGATGCGGCTCCTGTGGCCCATTCCGCCCCCATTTCCTGTGGAGAAGGACGAACGGTGCGCCCCGAAGATTCCCAACGAGCGAAAAATTCCGGCCAAACGCCCAGTCATGCCGACCTGATCGGGTCTCGGGGCCGCGGCCGGAATCCGGGAGGCAATCTCCCGCAATGACCGGACAACTCCCCATGCCCGGCGACCCGTACGGAAGCTCGGCCTCCGGAATGCCCTTCGAGTTAACTGTGCGACGGTAGTAGGCTCGCGCCGTTTGTTGATGCACATGTACCCCCTGCCGGTGGGGGTCGAGCTGGGGGAGGCCATGCGCTTTCGCGGGAAATCCATCCGCAGGAAGATCGTGGCGCTGCTGCTCGTGCCGTTGGTGTCCCTGACCGCGATCTGGGCCTTTGCCACGGTACTTACGGGACGCGAAGCAGGTCGGCTGGTCAGCGTCTCGTCCGTCGTCGAGAACATCGGCTACCCCATTGAGGACACCGTCCGGGTCCTCCAGCAGGAACGCCGCCAGACCCTGGTCCATCTCGCCGACCCCCGTGCCTCCGACGGACTCGCTGCGCTCAGGCGTAGCCGGACCGCCACCGACGAAGCCCTGGCCAAGGTCCGCAAGAACGCCCGGAACACCGAGGTGGGTGACGCCCTCGGCGAGGACACGAAGGAACGCCTGACCGCCGTACTGGACGCCTTCGAAGGCATCGAATCCCTGCGCAGCAGTGTTGAGGACGGCACCGTCAACCGCTCCCAGGCCCTCGACCTGTACAACCGCCTGGTCGACCCCTGCTTCGTCCTCCTCGCCGACCTCCATGTCGTCGACAATGTGGAGATGGACACGCAGTACCGCGCACTCGTCAACCTCGCCCGAGCCCGCGAACTGCTCTCCCGCGAGGACGCTCTCCTCGGCTCCGCGCTGATCGTCGGCAAGCTCTCCCGCGACGAGATCCGCGACATCACCGACCTCATGGCCCAGCGCACACTGATGTACGACACCAACCTGCCGCTGCTGCCGAGCTCGGAGCGCGACCGCTACGAGAGATTCTGGAAGAACGCCGCCAGCGCTCCCCTGCGCGTCGCCGAGGAATCCGCCGTCTCCGAGCCCTCTGGCGATGCCGACGGAGTCACCGCACAGAGCTGGGACACCGCCGCCGGGAATGTCCTCGACGAACTCGGCACCCTCGACGACGAGGCCGCGGACCGCTATCAGGACCGCGTCCGCCCGATCGCGATCGGCGTCATCGTCAAGGCCGTCGTCGCCGGAGTGCTCGGCCTGATCGCACTGCTGGCCTCGCTCTTCGTGTCCGTCCGCATCGGCCGCGGCCACATTCGCGACCTGCGGCAACTGCGCCTGGAGGCGCACGAGGCGTCCGGCGTACGACTGCCCAGCGTGATGCGCCGCCTCTCGGCGGGCGAAGAGGTCGACGTGGAGACCGAGGTCCCGCGCCTGGAGTACGACAGGAACGAGCTCGGCGAGGTCGGCCAGGCCCTCAACACCCTGCAGCGCGCTGCCGTCGAAGCCGCCGTCAAACAGGCCCAACTCCGCTCCGGTGTCTCCGAGGTCTTCGTGAACCTCGCCCGCCGCAGTCAGGTCCTCCTCCACAAGCAGCTCACGCTCCTCGACGCCATGGAACGCAGGACCGAGGACACCGAGGAACTGGCCGACCTGTTCCGCCTCGACCACCTCACCACCCGTATGCGCCGACACGCCGAGGGCCTGGTGATCCTCTCCGGCGCCGCCCCTTCCCGGCAGTGGCGCAAACCCATCCAGCTCATGGACGTCGTACGCGCCGCCGTCGCAGAGGTCGAGGACTACGAGCGGATCGAGGTCCGCCGCCTGCCGCGCACCGCTGTCACCGGCCCGGCAGTCGCGGACCTCACCCATCTCGTGGCCGAACTCCTGGAGAACGCCACGGTCTTCTCGCCCCCGCACACGGCCGTCCATGTGCTCGGCGAGCGGGTCGCCAACGGCTTCACGCTGGAGATCCACGACCGTGGCCTGGGCATGGCGGCCGAGGCCCTGCTGGACGCAAACCTCCGGCTTGCAGAGACCCCGGAGTTCGAGCTGTCCGACACCGACCGGCTCGGGCTGTTCGTGGTCAGCCGGCTCGCCCAGCGGCAGAACGTCCGGGTCTCGCTGCAGCCGTCCCCCTACGGCGGCACCACGGCCGTCGTCTTCATTCCCGACTCGCTGCTGACGGATGAGGTACCGGACACGAACGGTATCGGCTTCCGCCTCGACCGCCCTCGGCCCTCCAAAGAGGCCGAACTCGAGGAGAGCCGCAGGATCGCACTCTCCCAGGTGCCGGTGCAGCTGCCCGGCCTGCCCACCTCGCTCCTGGACGGGCCGGTCGAACTGGAGGCCCCCGTCGACCTGGACGCCATCGCGGACTTCCCCGGCGAGCTCGACGGCGAGGAGACCGAGCGCGGCGGCCTGTTCCGTCCGCGCCGCTCCCTCACCCGCGCGGACGACGAGAAGACGAGCAGCGCCGACGACGAGCCGGGCGCCGGCTCTTTCGACGGCTCCGGCCGAGCCGACACGGACGATCACCTCGGCACCCCGGTGCCCTTGCCCCGCCGACGGACCCCGAAACTGGTCAGCTCCCACGGACGCCCGGTCGCCGAGCAGCGGTCCCGTCGCCAGGAAGCCGACGAGGAGAACTCGACCGGCCCCGCCGCACGCCGACCGGAGACGGAGCGAACAGCACCCCTGCCGACCCGTCGCCGCGGCGGCTCGCCGCTCGGCCGGTCCTCCAGCCCCGACGGCCGTGTCGGCGAGCGCCCAGCTTCCCAGGGCGAGGACCGCGGTGAGCGCTCCGACTCCCCGGGAGGCAGCCGCGAGCGCACCGAGTCCCCGGTACGCGACCTCGGCGGGCGCACCGCAAGGCCCGGGCGTGGCCTCGCTGGACCGGCGGCGCCTCCCGCCCTCCCAAGGCGCACAGCGCCCTCTGCGATCGAGTCCGGCGCAGTCGACGACACCGCCGAGCGCACCACGGCCGACGAGCCCGGGTCCTCCGTCGGTCCGCTCCCACGGCGCGTCCGCCAGGCCAGCCTGGCCCCCCAGCTCCGGCAGGACCCCGGCCGCCGCACCGAGGACAGGACGGAACCCGTGGAACGGGACGCCGACGAGGTCCGCAGCCGGATGGCCTCGCTCCAGCGCGGCTGGCAGCGCGGCCGTGAGCAGAACGCCGCGGGCGACGACGCCCAGCGCGGCACAGCACCACAAGGAACGACTAAGGGGGACGGTCGATGACCGCACCGAAGGCGACCGGCCACACCGCGAACGGCAAGTCCGGCGAGCTCAACTGGCTCCTCGACGACCTGGTGGACCGCGTTGCGAGCATCCGCCAGGCCGTCGTGCTCTCCGGCGACGGCCTGGCGACTGGTGTCTCCAAGGACCTGACCCGGGAGGACGGCGAGCACCTGGCCGCCGTCGCCTCCGGATTCCACAGCCTCGCCAAGGGCGTCGGCCGGCACTTCGAGGCGGGCAACGTGCGGCAGACGATGGTCGAGCTCGACGACGCCTTCCTGTTCGTCACGGCCGCCGGCGACGGCAGCTGCCTCGCCGTCCTGTCCGACGCCGACTCGGACGTCGGTCAGGTCGCCTACGAGATGACGCTCCTCGTGAAGCGCGTCGGCGCGCATCTGGCCACCGCTCCGCGCACCGATCTGCCCGCAGGCGGGTAGTGGGATGACATGAGCGCAGACGGTCAGGCAAGAAGCCACTGGTTCGACGACGAAGCAGGACCGGTCGTCCGCCCCTACGCCATGACGCGCGGCCGCACCAGCCATGCGGCCCAGCACCGCCTCGATCTGATCGCGGTGGTCGTCACGGAGCCCCACGCGGACGATCCGGAAGCGGACCCGGCGCTGTCCCCGGAGCACGTGGACATCGTCGCGCTCTGCCGCGAGGCTCCTCAGTCGGTCGCCGAACTCGCAGCCGAACTCGACCTGCCGATCGGAGTGGTACGGGTCCTCATCGGGGACCTCGTGGACGCGGAACTGATCCATGTGACACGCCCTGTACCCCCGGCCGAGCTGCCGGACGAGAATATTCTGCGCGACGTGATCAACGGTCTCCGGGCGCTGTGAGCAGCGCGGAAGCGAGGTGGAGACGTGACAGGCTGGCAGTTCTGGGTCGACCGGGGCGGCACCTTCACCGACATCGTCGCGCGGCGCCCGGACGGTCGACTGCTGACACACAAGCTGCTGTCCGACAATCCGGCCCGATACGCCGACGCGGCCGTGGCGGGCGTCCGCGAACTGCTGGCCGGCTCCCAGGACCCCGTCGAAGCAGTGCGGATGGGGACGACGGTCGCCACCAACGCCCTCCTGGAACGCAAGGGTGAGCGCACCCTGCTGGTCACCACGCGTGGCTTCCGCGACGCCCTGCGCATCGCCTACCAGAACCGCCCCCACATCTTCGCCCGCCGCATCGACCTTCCCGAGCTGCTCCACGAACGCGTGATCGAGGCCGACGAGCGCCTCGCCGCCGACGGCACCGCCCTGCGCGCCCCCGACCTGGACGCTCTCGCAGGCCCTCTCCGGCAGGCGTACGACGACGGAATCCGAGCCGTTGCCGTGGTCTGCATGCACAGCCACCTCCACCCCGCCCACGAGCAGGCCGTCGGGGAGCTCGCCGGGCGCATCGGCTTCCCGCAGATCTCGCTGTCCAGCGAGGTCAGCCCGCTGATGAAGCTCGTGCCGCGCGGCGACACCGCCGTCGTCGACGCCTACCTGTCGCCCGTGCTGCGCCGCTACGTCCAGCACGTCGCCGACGAGCTCGAAGGCATACGCCTGATGTTCATGCAGTCGAACGGAGGGCTCGCCGAAGCCGGCCAGTTCCGCGGCAAGGACGCCATCCTGTCCGGCCCCGCGGGTGGCATCGTCGGCATGGCCCGCATGTCGCAGCTCGCCGGCTTCGACCGCGTCATCGGCTTCGACATGGGCGGCACCTCCACCGACGTCTCGCACTTCGCCGGTGAGTACGAACGCGTCTTCACCACACAGATCGCCGGCGTCCGACTGCGTGCCCCCATGCTGGACATCCACACCGTCGCGGCCGGCGGCGGCTCGATCCTCCACTTCGACGGCTCCCGCTACCGCGTAGGGCCGGACTCGGCGGGCGCGGACCCCGGGCCCGCCTGTTACCGGGGCGGCGGCCCGCTCGCCGTCACCGACGCCAACGTGATGCTCGGCCGGATCCAACCCGACCACTTCCCTCACGTGTTCGGCCCCGACGGCGACCAGCCCCTCGACGCGGCCCTGGTCCGCGACCGCTTCGCGGATCTCGCGCGTGAGATCCGCGAAAAGACCGGCGACGACCGCACCCCGGAACAGGTTGCCGAGGGCTACCTGCAGATCGCTGTCGCCAACATCGCCAACGCCGTCAAGCGGATCTCCGTCCAGAAGGGCCACGACGTCACCCGCTACGCCCTCACGACATTCGGCGGTGCGGGCGGCCAGCACGCCTGCATGGTCGCCGACTCGCTCGGTATCCGCACCGTCCTCGTACCCCCCATGGCCGGAGTCCTCTCCGCGCTCGGTATCGGCCTTGCCGATACCACCGCCATGCGCGAGCAGTCCGTCGAGGCCCCTCTGGAGCCCGCCGCCATGCCCGGCGTCCTCAAGACGGCGGACGACCTGGAGGCAGCCGCCCGCGCCGAGCTCCTCGCCGAGGACGTCCCCGAGGACCGTATCGAGGTCACCCGCCGCGCCCAGCTCCGCTACGACGGCACCGACACCGCCCTCACCGTCGAGCTGACCGATCCCGCCACGATGCAGCACGCTTTCGAAGAACGTCATCGCGCCACGTACTCCTTCACCCTCGACCGCCCGATCGTCGTCGAAGCCCTCTCCGTGGAAGCCACCGGCATCACCGAACCCCCCGATCTCTCCGTTCTCGCCCCCTACGAGGGCCGCCCCACCGCCCCGCAGGCCGTCCGCCTCCACACCGGCGGCGCCTGGCGCGACGTACCCCTCCATCGCCGCGAGGACCTGCCCCCCGGCGACACCGTCACAGGCCCCGCGATCATCACGGAGGCCAGTGCGACGACCGTCGTCGACGACGGCTGGCAGGCCGCGGCGACCGACGACGGGCATCTGGTCATGGAACGCGCGGCGGTTACACAGAGTTCCGAACTCGACACGAAAGCCGACCCGGTTCTCCTTGAGGTCTTCAACAACCTCTTCATGTCCATCGCCGAACAGATGGGTGCCCGACTCGAGTCCACGGCACAGTCCGTCAACATCAAGGAGCGTCTGGACTTCTCCTGCGCCCTGTTCGATCCGGACGGAAACCTGGTGGCCAACGCCCCCCACATCCCTGTTCACCTGGGCTCGATGGGCACGAGCGTGAAGGAGGTCATCCGACGCCGCGGCAGCAGCATGCGGCCCGGGGACACCTACGCGGTGAACGACCCGTACCACGGCGGCACCCACCTCCCCGACGTCACCGTGATCACCCCGGTCTTCGACACCGACAGCGCCGAGGACACGCAGAGTGACCGAATCCTCTTCTACGTCGCCTCGCGCGGCCACCACGCCGAGATCGGCGGTATCGCCCCCGGCTCCATGCCCGCCAACAGCCGCACCATCGAGGAGGAAGGCGTCCTCTTCGACAACTGGCTGCTCGCCGAGAACGGCCGGTTCCGCGAGGAGGAGACCCACCGCCTGCTCACCGAGGCACCCCACCCGTCCCGCAACCCGAAGACGAACCTCGCCGACCTGCGCGCCCAGATCGCCGCCAACCAGAAGGGCGTCGACGAAGTCGCCCGCATGATCCGGGACTTCGGCCTCGACGTCGTCCAGGCGTACATGCGGCACGTCCAGGACAACGCCGAGGAAGCCGTGCGCCGCGTCATCGACGCCTTGGACGACGGCGAGTACGCCTATGAGACAGACGCGGGCGCCGTCATCCGGGTACGCGTGCGCGTGGACCGCGAAAACCGCTCCGCCCTGGTCGACTTCACCGGTACATCACCCCAGCTGGCCACTAATTTCAATGCGCCCTACTCCGTCGTCAATGCGGCTGTCCTCTACGTCTTCCGCACCCTGGTCGCCGACGACATCCCCCTCAATGACGGCTGCCTGCGCCCGATCGACATCGTCGTACCGCACGGCTCCATGCTGGCGCCCGAGCCGCCCGCCGCCGTCGTCGCGGGCAACGTGGAGACCTCCCAGGCCATTACCGGCGCCCTGTATGCCGCGCTCGGGGTTCAGGCGGAGGGCTCGGGGACCATGAACAACGTCACCTTCGGCAACGCCCGCCACCAGTACTACGAGACCGTCGCCTCCGGCTCCGGCGCGGGTGACGGCTTCCACGGCGCGAGCGTCGTCCAGACCCACATGACCAACTCGAGGCTGACCGACCCCGAGGTCCTGGAGTGGCGCCTGCCCGTCCGGCTCGAGGAGTTCTCGGTCCGGCGCGGCAGCGGAGGCGCGGGACGGTGGCGCGGCGGCGACGGCGCGGTACGCCGCATCCGGTTCCACGAGCCGATGACCGTCTCGACGCTCTCCCAGCACCGCAGGGTTCCCCCGTACGGCATGGCGGGCGGCGAGCCCGGCGCCCTCGGTGCCAACCGCGTCGAGCGTGCGGACGGCACGGTCACCACACTCGGCGGAAGCGACGCGACGGACGTCGGCCCCGGTGACGTACTCGTTGTCGAAACCCCCGGCGGCGGAGGCTACGGGCCACCGCCCCCCGACCCCCATCAAGCAGGAGAAAAGATCGATGATCTTCGGGCGTTCTGAGCGCGGCAAGCCCCCGGTCGAGCCCGTCACGCTCAAGATCCTGGTGGCCGGCGGCTTCGGTGTCGGCAAGACCACCCTCGTCGGCGCGGTCAGCGAGATCAGGCCGCTGCGCACCGAGGAACTGCTCACCGAAGCCGGGCGCCCGGTCGACGACACCAGCGGCGTGGAAGGCAAGCACACCACCACAGTGGCCATGGACTTCGGCCGCATCACGCTGCGCGAGGACCTCGTGCTGTACCTCTTCGGGACGCCCGGCCAGGAGCGGTTCTGGTTCATGTGGGACGAGCTCTCCGAGGGCGCGCTCGGCGCCGTCGTACTCGCCGACACCCGCCGCCTTCAGGACTGCTTCGCCGCTGTCGACTACTTCGAGCGGCGTTCCCTGCCGTTCCTGGTCGGCGTCAACTGCTTCGAGGGAGCCGCCCGTCACCCGGCCGAAGACGTCCGCCAGGCCCTCGACCTCGACGCCGATGTACCGCTCCTGATGTGCGACGCGCGCGACCGCGAGTCGGTCAAGGAGGTCCTCGTCGGTGTCGTCCAGCACGCGATGGCGCTGGCGGCGGACCGCCGCCAGACCGTCACCACCTGACGCACGAGTACGGCCCGTACCCCCGCCGACCGGGGTACGGGCCGCAGTCCGAAAACGGCGCCACGCGCGCGTGGTTCAGTCCTCGCCGTCCTCCACCCAGCCGAAGCTCTTCTCCACGGCCTTGCGCCAGTTGTGGTACTCGCGGTCCCGCACGGACGCCTCCATGGTCGGCGTCCACTCGACGTCCCGCTGCCAGTGCGCCTTGAGCTCGTCGAGGTCGTTCCACACGCCGGTGGCGAGTCCGGCCGCATACGCGGCGCCCAGACAGGTCGTCTCGGACACCCGGGGCCGAATCACCGGCACGCCGAGCACGTCCGCCTGGTGCTGCATCAGGAGGTTGTTCTTCGTCATGCCGCCATCCACCTTCAGCGTGGTGATGTGCACCCCGGAGTCCTGGTACATGGCATCCACGACCTCGCGCGTCTGCCAGCTCGTCGCCTCCAGCACCGCGCGCGCGAGGTGCGCCTTCGTGACGTACCGGGTGAGTCCGGTGACGACGCCACGCGCGTCGGAGCGCCAGTACGGGGCGAACAGGCCCGAGAACGCGGGCACGATGTAAGCGCCGCCGTTGTCCTCGACGCTTGCCGCCAGCGTCTCGATCTCGTCGGCGGTACGGATGATGCCGAGCTGGTCGCGGAACCACTGCACCAGCGCACCCGTTATGGCTATCGAGCCCTCCAGGCAGTAGACGGGAGCCTCACTGCCGATCTTGTAGCCCATCGTCGTCAACAGCCCGCTCTTCGACGGCACCGGCCGGTTGCCGGTGTTGAGCAGGAGGAAACTGCCCGTGCCGTATGTGTTCTTCGCCGATCCCACGTCGTAGCAGGCCTGCCCGAACACGGCCGCCTGCTGGTCTCCGAGCGCCGACGCGACCGGGACGCCGGCGAGTTGGCCCACGGCCGTCCCGTACACCTCGGCCGATGACCTGATCTCAGGCAGGACCGACTCGGGCACGTTCATCGCGGAGAGGATGGACCGGTCCCATTGGAGTGTCTCCAAGTTCATGAGCATGGTACGTCCGGCGTTGGTCACATCGGTGACGTGCCGGCCGCCGTCGGTGCCGCCGGTGAGATTCCAGATGAGCCAGGAGTCGATGGTGCCGAAGGCGATCTCGCCCCGCTCGGCGCGTGCCCTGAGGCCGGGCACGTTGTCGAGCAGCCAGGCTGCCTTGGGGCCGGAGAAGTAGCTGGCCAGCGGCAGTCCGGTCTGCTCGCGGAACCGGTCCTGGCCGTCCGGTCCGCCGAGTTGGTTGCAGAGTGCGGCGGTGCGGGTGTCCTGCCACACGATGGCGTTGTGCACGGGCTTGCCCGTGGCGCGGTCCCACAGCACCGTCGTCTCGCGCTGGTTGGTGATCCCGAGCGCGCTGAGCTGGTCGGCGCGCAGCCCGGCCTTGGCGATCGCCCCGGCGACCACGGCCTGCACCTTGGACCAGATCTCGGTGGCGTCGTGCTCCACCCACCCGGGTTTGGGGAAGATCTGCCGGTGCTCGCGCTGGTCGACGGCGACGATCGCGCCGTTCCGGTCGAAGATGATGCAGCGGCTCGACGTGGTGCCCTGGTCGATCGCGGCGACGTACTTCTCGGCGTGGTCCGTCATGGCTACCCCTTGGGCTCGGTTCAGAAGGCTGCGTTGTAGATGAGGCCCGCGAGTACTCCTCCGACGAGCGGGCCGGCGACCGGGATCCAGGCGTAACCCCAGTCGGAGGTGCCCTTGTTCGGGATCGGCAGGAAGGTGTGCACAATGCGCGGGCCGAGATCGCGCGCGGGGTTGATCGCATAGCCGGTGGGCCCGCCGAGGGAGAGACCTATGCCGACGACCAGCAGCGAGACGATCAGCACGGTGGTTCCGGATTCACCGAGCCCCTCGGTCAGTCCGAAGGCGAGGATCGGCAGGACCAGCGCAATGGTCGCGATGATCTCTGTGATGAGGTTCGCGAGCGGATTCCGGATCTCCGGGATGGTGGAGAAGATGCCCAGGGTCGGAGTCGGTTCGTCAGCCGTGCCCTCGGTCGTGCCGGACGTACGGACATTGGCCTGGAACTGGGCGAGATACACCAGGTAGGCGAGGACGGCGCCGAGCATGGCACCGATGATCTGGCCCAGCAGATAGACCCAGACCTTGCCCCACTCGCCGGTGTCGACGGCGATGCCGAGGGTGACGGCCGGATTGAGATGCCCGCCCGACAGGGGAGCGGCGGTGTAGGCGCCCGCCAGGACGCCGAAACCCCAGCCGAAGGCGATCACGATCCACCCCGAGGCCCGCGCCTTGGAGTATCTGAGGGTGACGGCGGCGCAGACACCGGCCCCGAACAGGATGAGGATCGCGGTACCGATGATCTCGCCGACGAAGATGTCTCCGTTGCTCATGGCGGCTCCTAGGCGCTGGCCCGGAGTGATCGACCCCGGTCCTCCGTGCAGGGTGCGTGTCCCGTTGCTCACGTGCCGACGTCAGCCGAAGGCAGGGAGGGTTCCGCGCCCCGCCCGGCGTCCGTGACGAGCGTGCCGTGGCAGCCGAATCACCCGTGGGGGAGCGGGCCTTGGCTCGGAGGGCCCATGCGGCGCATTGCCGTAATACGCCGAGAATGTACGGCGATGTCGACTGACACCGGGAAGTGTTCACCGGCGCCCAAGGGGCGTCAAGGTCGCCGACAGCAACGGTTCAGAGCCCGCGTACGCGCGCCGGCCCACCGTCCACGCTGACTCGCTGTGCAGCAGGGCTCGGCACCGACCGGCGCGACCCCCGGGACCGGTGCCGCAACCGGCCCGCGCCGGGCCGACCGCTCACCCCCGCCCCGGATCCCCCACCGCGCACCCCGCCTGGCTCGCCGCCGACTCCGAACCGCGCCGGATCTCGTGCCCGGATGTCCCTGCGCGGCCCAGCACCCAACTCGCGCCGTTCAGCGACTTCGCAGCCTTCTTGAGTGGCGCCAGCCAGGCGGCCGCCTGCCGGTGATCCGTCACGCTTCCGGGCGCGCACAGCACCGTGGCGAGGGACAACGTCACCGGGCGCCCACCCGCCGACCAGGGCGTGTCCAGGACCGAGGCGGCGAGCGGATCCAGCCCTTCCGGGTCGGCCAGCACCAGGAAGTCGTCCCCGCCGATGTGTCCCACGCGGGTGCTGCCGGACGCCGCGAGCTGCAGCGCCCGCCCCACCGACCGGATCAGCTCGTCGCCGGCCGCGAACCCCGCTCCGTCGTTCACCTGCTTGAAGTGGTCGACATCCAGCCAGCTGAGCGCGAACGTCCGCCCGTCCGCGATCCGCCGGTCCACCTCACCGGTGATCGCGTCCGAACCGGGCAGCCGGGTCAGCGGATTGAGCCCGGCCGCCTCCTCGACGCGGGTCTCGGCCAGCGCCCGCACGAGGTCCGCCAGTCGCACGACACCCACGCACCGGCCGTATGCATCCACGACGGCCACGTCGTCCGAGGTGCGGTCCCGGCCGCCGTCCGCCACCACGTCCAGCACTTCCCACGCGGTGGCATCGACCCCCACAGTCCGCGGCGGATCGCCCAGCTTCGCCGCGGGCCGGTCGGCGTACAAGGCGTGTCCGTAGCGGCCTGACATCGACAGCAGGAAGCGCGAACGGTGCACGGACCGCACCGGCACCCCCTCCCCGTCCACGAGCAACACGCCGGACACCTCCGGCGAGCCGGTCAGCAGTGCCCGCACCTGGGCCGCGGACGCGTGCGCGGGCAGCAGCGCGGCAGGCCGGACGAACTCGCGCACCAGTGGGCCCGAACGCGCCGGTGCCTCGACCCCGGCGGAGCGGAGCGGAACGTATACATCCACTGTGGGCAGCCTGGCCGGCGGTGCGAACAGCTCACCCTGGGCCAGCTGCGCCCCGGCCGCCAGCGCTGCCGCGCACTGGAATTCGGTCTCCACCCCCTCCACGGACAGCAGCGCCCCCACCTCGTCGCACAGCGTCCGCATCGCCCTCACCGCTGCCGCCCGCGCCAGCAGGGACGCGTCGAGCTTCACCAGGTCGGGGGCGATGTCCGTGAGCAGCCGCAGCGGTACGTCGCCGTCTCCGACACCGTCCGCGCTGATCCGGAAGCCCTGCTCGCGCAGCGCGGTGACCGCCTCCAGCAGGGCCCGTTGTGGCACATGCGTGTACGGCGGGCAGACGTCGATCGTCACCTCCCACGGCATCCGGCCCACCGCGCGCACGGCATCGTGCAGCGAGGCGAGACCGCCCAGGTCGGCCAGGGTGCCGGCGAACACGTTCACATGCAGCGGCAGCAGCGTCTCCTTGCGAACCGCCGCGCGGAGCCCCAACACGGCCAACTGACCGTCGAGTTCGGGGTCCCGACGGGCCTCGGCCAGGACATCGCCGGCCTCCGGACGGGCGAGGATCTCCAGGGCCGCGATCCCGCCGGTGGACAGGTTGACCACCGGTTGGAAAGCGAAGCGGAGCGTATCCGACCAGGAGTGCACGGGAGCATGATGGCGCTGCCGGAGCGCGCAGAGGCCCGGTTCATGAGACGTTCACGCAGGATTCCGGGCCGATCACGCAGCGTACGAAAAGCCAGCCACCAGCCTTGCCGAGCCGCTGAAGCCGCACGCATACGTTCGACTCGGTGACCTCCGTGCGCCATGCCGTCGGCGTGCGTACTGCGGTCGGTCGCACCGTGGACACGCCTGCTGCTCACCGAACTGCGATCACCGCAGATCCGTGCCCGAACAGGCCCTGGTTGGCCGTGATCCCCACGCGCGCCGCGGCAACCTGCCGGTCACCTGCATGCCCCCTCAA
Organism: Streptomyces sp. NPDC127197; assembly: GCF_042672405.1. Classification (NCBI taxonomy): domain Bacteria; kingdom Bacillati; phylum Actinomycetota; class Actinomycetes; order Kitasatosporales; family Streptomycetaceae; genus Streptomyces; species Streptomyces sp. NPDC127197. The sequence goes on from NZ_JBHXVG010000003.1 coordinate 494,959, forward strand.
CTGCCAGGTGACCTCGCAGATCTGCGCGATAGCCTGGGCCGGAACCGCCTCCCCGAACGAGGCCAGCCCACCGCTCACGTTCACCGGTATTCGCCCGCCCGGTGCCGTCACGCCGTCCCGCAACAGTTTCGCACCCTCGCCCGCGCCGCACAGCCCCAGATCCTCGTACCACTGCAACTCCAGGGCTGTGGACAGGTCGTACACCTCGGCTACGGACAGGTCCTCCGGGCCTGTGCCTGCCTCCTCGTAGGCCGCACGCGCGATGGACGCCCGGAACGGCTCGGTGGCGCACTCGGCTGCCGCAGCGGAGTCCGTCGCGATGTCCGGCAGGTCCAGCACCGTGTTGGGGTAGTGCGGAGTCACCGTGGACACCGCCCGGATCCGCACCGGCCGGTCCACCCCCTGCCGCCGCGCGAACTCCATGCTGGACAGCACCAGCGCCGCCCCGCCGTCCGAGGTCGCGCAGATATCGAGCAGCCGCAGCGGATCGGCGACCACCGGAGAGGCGGCGACGTCCTCCGCGGTGACCCTCTTGCGGTAGCGCGCGTTCGGATTCAGCGCACCCAGGGCGGCGTTCTTCACCTTGACCTGTGCGAAGTCCTCCAAGGTGTCCCCGTGGACGGCCATCCTTCGCCGTGCGTAGAGCCCGAAGTAGGTCGGATTGGTCGCTCCGAGCACTCTGAACCGAAGCCAGTCGGGGTCGTCGGGCCGGTCACCGCCGGCCGGCCGGAAGAACCCCTTGGGCGCGGCATCGGCGCCCACCACGAGCACCACGTCCGCGAGCCCCGCGAGGATCTGGGCCCGCGCGCTGTACACGGCCTGTGCCCCTGATGCGCACGCCGCGTACACGCTGGTCACCCGCGCCCCCTGCCAGCCCAGCGCCCTGGCGAACGTCGCCCCGGCCACATACCCCGGATAGCCGCCGCGCACGGTGTCCGCGCCGACGATCGAGCCGACCTGCCGCCAGTCCAGCCCGGCGTCGGCGAGGGCCGCGCGGGCCGCCGCCGCTCCGTACTCGACGAAACTGCGCCCCCACTTGCCCCATGGGTGCATGCCGGCCCCGAGCACCGCCACGTCTCCCGTCACTTCGTCACCCCCCTAGGCCGCCAGTTCCATGTCGTCCAGATCGTCTCCGCGTCCTCGTGCAGCACGCCGGGAGCGACCTCCACTTCCATGCCCACCGCCAGGTCGGCGACGGTCACTCCGGGAACTGCCTGTCCCAGGACCACGATCCGCTCGGACTCCAGCTCTACAGCGATCAACGTGTACGGCTCCCACGGAAGTTCCGGATCGGTCACATACGGTGACGGGGGCCGGTACCGGCTGTCCGTGTACGACCAGATGCGGCCCCGGCGCGAGAGGGGCACTTCCTGCAGAGCCCCGCCGGAACACCCGGGGTTGCGGCAATGGGCGTCCTCACGCGGAAAGAAGACCGCGGCGCAGGCCGAGCAGCGCGTGCCCAGGAGACGGAAGCCGTCCCCGTCGCCGGTGAACCATCCGGCCACCACGGGTGTGCGTGTACGCAATGGTCCTCCCGCACGGCAAGCAGAACTGACGGACCGTCAGGAGTCTGCCACGACAAGCTCGTCCCGTCACCCGATCGGAGCGCACTGCCCCCTACCGCTTCCCGGACGCCGATGTCTCCGGCAGCATGTAGGAGACATGACACGACTTTCCCTGGTGGTCTGTGGCCTGATCACCTCATTCGCCGCCGCGCTGGCTCTGAACACCGCCTCCGTCACCGCCCAGGCGAAGACCGAGCCCAAGGCACCCGACGGCTTCGTCGCACTGCGCACCGTGGACCGGACGATCATTCAGGAGATGCGCTACTTCACCCCGCACAATTTCGTGGGCGAGCGCATCGACGGCTACCGGCAGCCCCTCTGCATCCTCACCCGTCCCGCCGCCGAGGCGCTCCACGAGGCCCAGGCGACCTTGTTGCGCCAGGGCTACACCCTGAAGGTCTACGACTGCTACCGGCCACAGCGAGCCGTGAACCACTTCGTCCGCTGGGCCAAGGACCTCGATGACCAGGCCATGAAGAACGAGTTCTATCCGAACGTCGACAAGACCCGCCTGTTCGCGGACGGCTACATCGCCGAGAAGTCCGGCCACAGCCGCGGCTCCACCGTGGATCTCACGATCGTGAAGCTCCCGGCCAGGCCGACCCGGCCCTACGTACCCGGAGAACCCCTCGTGCCCTGTTACGCACCCCAGAGCGAGCGTTTCCCCGACAACACCATCGACATGGGCACCGGATTCGACTGCTTCGACACCCTCTCCCACACCCTCGACCCGCGCATCCAGGGCGAGCAGCGGGCCAACCGGCTCTTGCTCAAGAACGTCCTGGAAGACCTCGGATTCGTGAACCTGGCCGAGGAATGGTGGCACTACACGTACAAGCCCGAGCCTTACCCGGACACCTACTTCGACTTCCCCGTGTCGGCGAAGTCGCTCGCCCACGACCACTGAGCGGCCTGGGGGAGACGCCCTCTCCAAGATCGGCTACAGTCCGCCGCGTGTCCGAGACTCACCACCCCATCCCCAACCCCGTGTCGAATTCCCACTGTTCGAGCTGCGGATCGCCCTACGGAGAGGGCGTCTCCGGCTGGCCCCGCACCTGCCCGGCCTGCGGCACCGTCGCGTACCGCAATCCACTCCCGGTGGCGGTCGCCCTCCAGCCGGTCTACGACACCAAGGGCACCGCTCTGGTCGTCGTCACCCGAACCGTGGCCCCCGCGCGTGGGGGCATCGCATTGCCCGGCGGATACATCGACGACCGTGAGGACTGGCGGCACGCCGTCGTCCGAGAGCTCAAGGAGGAGACGGGCATCGAGGCGGCGAGCCGCGACGTACGGCTTGTCGACGCGATGAGCTCGCCCGACGGCCATCTGCTGCTGTTCGGTGTTCTTCCGGAACGTCCCGCCGGCAGCCTCCCGGAGCCGGCTGCCACTGACGAGACGGAGGGCTGGCACCTCCTGCGCAGGCCCGAGGAACTCGCCTTCCCCTTGCACACGCTCGCTGTCCGAGCCTGGTTCGAGGGCAGGTACGTCTGACGTCAGCGGTCCCCGAGCCCGCGTACACGCACCGGGTGGGGCGGCTCGCTCATGCGGTCGGCATCCTCCCGCTCGACGACCACCCGCGAGCCCTCCCAACGCACGGCATACCGCTCGGTCTCCGATTCCTCCCACCCGTTGCCGACGTCCGGGACGACCAGCCCGCCTCCACCGCGTCCCGGAGCGGGAGCCCACACCTCCAGCTCCAGTGCGCCGTCATCCCCGCGCACAGGGAGGACGGAACCCGCGCGCGCGAGCACCGGAATCCGCGACAAAGGGGCTTCGACGAGAACCTGCGCGGGCCCCTCGTACGTCTGCTCCGTGGCCGTGTCGTACCAGAGCCCCAGCGGCAGCTGCACGGCACGCCGGTCCGCGCCGGGATCGAGCACGGGCGCCACCAGTAGGCAGTCGCCCAGCAGGAAGGCGTCCTCGCAGTCCCGCAGAGCCCGGTCCTCGGGCGCGCCCCACCACAGCGGCCGCACATAGGGCGCCCCTGTACGGCGGGCCAGGTGCGCCAGCGTCAGAAAGTACGGCAGGAGCCGCCGGCGTTCGACGAGCGCCACGCGCGCATGCTCCAGCACCTCGGCACCGAACTCCCACGGCTCCCTGCGCCCCGCTCGCAGACTCGCATGGGTGCGGAACAGCGGCAGGTACGCTCCGAACTGGAACCAGCGCAGATACAGCTCGGGCGACGGACTCCCGTCGAAGCCGCCCACGTCCGGCCCCGAATACGGCACCCCGCACAGGCCCAGTCCCATGACCAGCGACAGTGACGCCCGCAGCCCCGGCCAGCCCGTTGCTACGTCACCGGACCAGGTACCCCCGTAGCGCTGCATGCCGACCCAGCCAGAGCGCGAGAACACAAACGGCCGCTGCTGTGGCGCCAGTTCGCGCAGCCCCTCGTATCCCGCCATCGCCATGCACAGCGCGTACACGTTGTGCGCCTCGCGATGGTCGCCGCCCCGCCCCTCCAGGGCATGCCGGGACGATCTCGGCAGGGTCGGTTCACCGAAAGCCGCGAACGACGTCGGCTCGTTCATGTCGTGCCAGAACCCGGAGAACCCCTGAGCGAGCCGCTCCGCATAGAGGCCACTCCACCACGCACGCACGCGCGCGTGCGTGAAGTCCGGGTACACCACCTCGCCCGGCCACACCACGCCCCGTACCAGCTCCCCCGAGCCGTCCCGCACAAACGCGTCCTCCGCCGACCCGCTGTCGTACACGTCGTTGCCCGGCTCGGCCTTCACCGCCGGATCGACGATGGACACCAGCCGGATCCCGTCCCGCCGCAGCTCCTCGGCAAGCTCCGGCAACTTGGGAAAGTGCTCTCGATCCACGGTGAACACCTGGTGGGCGTCGTAGTGGTCGATGTCCAGATGAACCGCGTCGAGCGGCAGACCGTGCTCCTGATACCCCGCGACGATCCGCCGTACCTCCTGCTCACTGCCGAAGCCCCACCGCGCGTGATGGTGGCCCAGCGCCCATGCCGGCGGCAGCGCGGGCGCCCCGGTGAGCGAGGCCCAGGCAAGCAGCACGCGCGCGGGAGTGCCCACGATCACCCAGCACCGCAGCGGACCGCCGTCCATGCGCAGTTCGCTCATCCCCGCCCGGTCGTGTCCGGAACCGGCCCCCTCCTCGCCCTCCCGCAACGTGACGGTGCCGTCCCAGGTGCTGTCATGGAACACCAGATGCGAGCCCGCATCGGCCACCACGAACTGCACGGGCATCGTGATGTACAGCGGATCGTCCCCAGGCGCGAACGCGCGGCCCGGATCGGTGTTCCACAGCCGATACGTACCGTCCCGCAACCGCGGCCCGGATGCACGCCCGCCGAGCCCGAAGAAACGCGCGTCCGCCGACACCTCCGACCGCTGCAACCAACGCGCCCGGCCTCCTCCGACCGGCTCCCACCACCGCGGCGGCAGAGTGCGGCGCAGGGTCACGCCCCCCGGGGTGCGCACCTCGACAGCACCGTTCCGCGACACCACGACGGTCACCCGCTCGGCCACGACGCGCCAGCCGCCGTCCTTGTCCGGCTCCAGCACCGCGCGGGGATCGGGCTCCGGGCAGCGCCCGGCGAGCGCGTACGAGGGCTCCGGCTCCGCACCGTCCCAGCCCCAGAAGACAGCCCCGTTCACCGCGACGACGATCCGCAGCAGGGACCTGTCGAACCGCAGAGTGCCACCACCCGGCCCCGGCTCCACATCCCGCACCTGTCCGGGCACTCTCGCGCGCTCGGCACCCCGCGGCGGCAGCCCTGCGGCGTCGGCGCGCCTTCTGCGCCACGCCGCCCGAACGGTACGCAATCCCTGGGCCGCCCGCACGGAACCCACCGCCTTCACCGAACGCACCAGGTCACGACCGTCCATGCTGCTCAGCCTGCCATTGACCGGCCCATACGCGGGTGCCGTTCAACTGCCGTTCACCCGTGCCACGACCACATCTTCACGACGCGGACTATGTGGGTGGCACCCTGGTGTACAAGTCGATCACATGGCATCGTCCGTGACAGCCGCGTCACGCGCGCACCCCAGCCCGTGCGCGAGCGACGCCATACGACGCGCACAGCCCGGGAGCCGCCTCATGTCGATCGTGAACCCCCAGCCGCTCTGGCAGCCAGACCCGGAACGCATCACCCAGGCACAGATCACCAAGTTCCAGGCCTGGGCAGCCGAGCACCACGGTGCCCCGTCCGAGGGCGGCTACGCCGCGCTGCACCGCTGGTCCGTCGACGAACTCGAGACGTTCTGGGAAGCCGTCACCGAATGGTTCGACGTCCGGTTCTCGACCCCCTACGCGCGCGTGCTCGGTGATCGATCGATGCCCGGGGCGCAGTGGTTCCCCGACGCGACCCTGAACTACGCCGAGCACGCCCTGCGCGCAGCCGCGACCCGGCCGGACGAACCGGCCCTCCTGTGCGTCGACGAGACCCACGAGCCGCACCCGGTCACGTGGTCCGAGCTGCGCCGCCAGGTCGGCTCCCTTGCCGCTGAACTGCGCGCCCTCGGCGTCCGCCCAGGAGACCGCGTCAGCGGCTACCTTCCGAACATCCCGCAGGCCGTCGTCGCCTTCCTCGCCACGGCCACCGTCGGCGGCGTCTGGACGTCCTGCGCCCCCGACTTCGGCGCCCGCAGCGTCCTCGACCGCTTCCAGCAGGTCGAACCGGTGGTCCTGTTCACCGTCGACGGCTACCGTTACGGCGGAAAGCAGCACGACCGCCGGGACACCGTCGCCGAGCTGCGTCGCGAGCTGCCCACCCTGCGCGCCGTCGTCCACATCCCCCTCCTCGGCACGGAAGCACCCGACGGCGCGCTGGAATGGTCCACCCTGACGAGCGCGGACACCGACCCGCACTTCGAGCAGGTCCCCTTCGACCACCCCCTGTGGGTGCTGTACTCCTCCGGCACGACCGGCCTCCCCAAGGCCATCGTCCAGTCCCAGGGCGGCATCCTCGTCGAACACCTCAAGCAGCTCGGCCTGCACTGCGACCTCGGCCCCGAGGACCGTTTCTTCTGGTACACGTCGACCGGCTGGATGATGTGGAACTTCCTCGTCTCCGGCCTCCTGACCGGCACCACGATCGTCCTCTACGACGGCAGCCCCGGCTACCCCGACACAGGCGCCCAGTGGCGCGTCGCCGAACGCACGGCAGCCACCCTCTACGGCACCTCGGCCGCGTACGTCATGGCCTGCCGCAAGGCAGACCTGCACCCCGCACGGGACTACGACCTCTCCACAGTGCAGTGCGTCGCCACCACCGGATCGCCCTTGCCCCCCGACGGATTCCGCTGGCTCCACGACGAGGTCCGCGACGACCTGTGGATCGCTTCCGTCAGCGGCGGCACGGACGTGTGCTCCTGCTTCGCAGGAGCCGTACCGACCCTGCCCGTGTACATCGGCGAACTCCAGGCGCCCGGGCTGGGCACCGACCTGCAGTCCTGGGACCCGAGCGGCACACCCCTGATCGACGAGGTGGGCGAGCTCGTGGTCACCAACCCCATGCCGTCCATGCCGATCTACTTCTGGAACGACCCGGACGGCAGCCGCTACCACGACAGCTACTTCGACACCTACCCCGGCGTGTGGCGCCACGGCGACTGGATCACCGTCACCTCCCGAGGCTCCGTGGTCATCCACGGCCGCTCCGACTCCACCCTCAACCGGCAGGGCGTGCGCATGGGCTCGGCCGACATCTACGAAGCCGTGGAACGCCTCCCCGAGATCAAGGAATCCCTCGTCATCGGCATCGAACAGCCCGACGGCGGCTACTGGATGCCCCTGTTCGTGCACCTTGCCCCCGGAGCCACCCTCGACGAGACCCTCGTGAACCGCATCAAGCAGACCATCCGCGAGCAGCTCTCACCGCGCCACATCCCCGACGACATCATCGAGGTGCCCGGAATCCCGCACACCCTCACCGGAAAGCGCATCGAGGTCCCGGTCAAACGCCTGCTCCAGGGCACCCCCCTCGACAAGGCCGTCAACCCCGGCTCCATCGACAACCTCGAGCTGCTCCATTTCTACGAGGAGCTGGGCCGCAAGCGAGCCTGACCACCCCGCACCGCAAGCGATCAAGCACGGCTACCTCCCGTTCACCGACCACGACATCGACGTCCGAGGCCGAAGCACGCCGGCTGGCCATGCCCACTGTGACCTGCGCTGTTCGTCAGCGATCGACCATCTCGGACACCGTTGTCAGTGCGGCTGGTTACTGTGAGTGAGCATTGATCGACTGCGCACAGGGGGAAAGATGGCGCACACCGACCACCAGACCATGCGACGCGTCCTGCGCCGCGAAATCGCCGGCACCATCGGCCTGCTGACCGATGAACACGACTTCCGCGCCATGCGGCGCTACCACAGTTTCACCTTCGACGACCACAAGACCTACCTCCAGGAGGTCGAATCCCTGCTCAGGACACGCGCCTCGCAGGGCAGCCACACCACGGTGGCCCTCTTCGACCCACGGGAGTACGCCGAGTTCTGCGCGGAGCAGGGACTCGACCCCGACATCCCGGCGAGCCGCACCCGCTTCACAGCGGAACTGGCGGCCACGGGCCCCACCGTTCCCTACGAAGGCCAGACCCTCACCGACCTGGTTCCCGTACTCGTCGACGAAGCGGTCCGGCAGGCGACCTGGGAATACGCCTCGACGCTCCTGGCCCGCCTCGGCGCCTGCGCAACCTGCGGCGAGGACCTCGGCCGCGCCGCGTTCGCCCGCGCCACAAACCTCCTCGTCCGCATCCTCGACACGGCCCCGCCAGGCAACCGGCACCTCGTGTGCAGCGTCTCAGCCACGCCGGAGACCCTCGTCGCCGTCCTCCATGCAGACGACGCCGATGGCACCACGCGACTCGACGAGGCCGAAGCCCTCGAATTCAGCACCGTTCTGGCCCTGGGCATTGCCACCCAGACCCCCGGCGGACTCGTCATGCGGACCACCACTCCCGGAACCGCAGACCGCATCTACGGATGGCGCCTCCGCGGAGACGGCCTCGAACCCCTCAGCGCCGGCGAGGTCTTCGACGCCTACTGCACCGACGTCGAATCGGGAGACCTCATCGCCCCGGAATCAGGCGTCGACTACTGCGAACCACCCGACCTGGGACCGGACGGAGGACCGACCACGGAGCACCACCACTGAACACCTGACGACGAAGGGGCGCCCCACCCGCAGGTGGTGCGCCCCAGAAAAAGATCTGCCGGTGGCCGGCTCGCCCTACTCGCCGGAAAGGACCGCCTGAGCCGCGCTGCGCGCCTCCTCGGCGCTGTCCGCCGCCCGCGCAGCCGCCGCGGCGCGCTCACACTGCGCGAGCGTGTACTTCGCCAGCGTCGCCCGGACATAAGGAATCGACGCCGCACCCATGGAAAGGGAGGTGACACCCAGACCCGTCAGCACACACGCGAGCAGCGGGTCGGAAGCGGCCTCACCACAGACACCGCAGCTCTTGCCCTCGGCCCTCGCCGCCTCGGCGGACACCGCGACCAGGTCCAGCAGCGCGGGCTGCCACGGGTCCTGCAGACGGGACACGGCACCCACCTGACGGTCGGCGGCGAAGGTGTACTGCGCGAGGTCGTTGGTCCCCAGCGACAGGAACTCGACCTCCTGCAGGATCGAACGCGCCCGCAGCGCTGCTGAGGGAATCTCCACCATCGCGCCGAACTTGGCCTGCAGACCGGCCTCACGGCACGCGTCCGCGAACGCCTTGGCATCGATGCGGTCCGCCACCATCGGAGCCATCACCTCGAGGTAGACCGGCAGACCCTCGGCGGCCTTCGCGAGAGCGGTCAGCTGCGTGCGCAGCACCTGGGGGTGGTCCAGCAGCGTGCGCAGCCCACGCACACCCAGGGCCGGGTTCGGCTCGTCGGCCGGTGTCAGGAAGTCCAACGGCTTGTCCGCGCCCGCGTCCAGTACACGGACCACGACACGGCCCTCGGGAAACGCCTCGAGAACCTGTCGGTAGGCCTCGACCTGCTTCTCCTCGGAAGGAGCCTTCTTGCTGTCGTCCAGGAAGAGGAACTCGGTCCGGAACAGACCGACACCTTCGGCACCCGCCTCCACCGCGGCCGGAACGTCTGCGGGACCTCCGACGTTGGCGAGCAGCGGCACCTTGTGGCCGTCGGACGTGGCCCCCGGTCCGGTCGACGCGGCCAGCGCCGCCTTTCGCTGAGCGGCCGAAGCCTCCAGCTGCGCCTTCTTCTCGTCGCTGGGAGCCACGAAGATCTCGCCGGTGCTGCCGTCGACCGCGATGACCGTGCCCTCGGTGAGTTCACCGGCACCCGGCAGGGCCACCACGGCCGGCACACCTAGAGCCCGCGCCAGGATCGCGCTGTGGCTGGTCGGACCGCCCTCCTCGGTGACAAAACCGAGGACCAGTGTCGGGTCCAGCAGCGCAGTGTCGGCCGGCGCAAGATCGCGCGCGACGAGGACGTACGGCTCGTCGCTGTCCGGGACACCGGGCATGGGCACGCCGAGCAGCCGTGCAACGATGCGGTTCCGCACGTCATCGAGGTCGGCCACCCGGCCGGCCAGGTACTCACCGGCGCCAGCGAGGAGATCCCGGTACGCGGCGAAGGCGTCGTACACCGCGCGCTCGGCGGTGCTGCCGACGGCGATCCGCCGGTCCACGTCCGCCATCAGCTCGGGGTCCTGAGCCATCATGGCCTGCGCCTCGAGCACCGCCTGGGCTTCGCCCCCCGCCAGATTTCCGCGCGCTATCAGGTCGGCCGCCACGGCTTCCACGGCCTGGCGGGCGCGCCCCTGCTCACGCTCCGCCTCTTCCGCCGGGATCTGCTTGGCAGGCGGCTCGAGCACCGCCGTTCCCATATGCCGAACCTCGCCGATCGCCACCCCGTGGCTCACACCGACGCCTCGCAGCGTTGTCTCCATCTCACCCGTCTCCGATAGTGCGGCGCGGGTCCCGCCGCCGCGGTGGTTGTCCTACACGCCGTCTTACGACGGCATTGACGTCACTTCCAGACGAAGAGACTGTCGCCGGCCTTGACGTCGCCGTCCGTACGGAGCTCGGAGAGGGATTCGGCCGTGGCCTCCAGCGCCACAACCGGGCACACCGGCGACTTGCCGACGGCCTCGACGGCGGCAGGGTCCCAGCGCACGATGCTCTGACCGCGCGTCACGGTGTCACCCTTGTTCACGAGCACTTCGAAGCCCTCACCGTTGAGCTGCACTGTGTCGATGCCGAGGTGAGTGAGCACGCCATGCCCGTCGCCGTCCACGACGACGAAGGCGTGCGGATGGAGGGAGACGATGACTCCGTCCACGGGAGAAACGGCCTCGGAGGGCTCACGGACGGGGTCGATGGCGGTACCCGGGCCGACCATGGCCCCGGAGAAGACCGGATCCGGCACGGCGGCCAGCCCGATGGCGCGTCCGGCAATCGGGGACGTCACGGTGGTCATGGGAAGCCTCCCAGAGGTGGCGATGTATATGGGCCGTCACTGCCTGTCCCGGACGGCACACTGGTCAGCAGGGTATGTCATATGAAGTCCCGCTTCCGCATGCGAGGTCCGCTTGGCCGCCCTAGAGCACAGCACAAATCGATTTGCGCCCCCTCCGGAGCCCCGTGTAGAGTCGTACCCCTGCTTGGGACCGAGCGGCGCAACGAGCGCCTAGGCCTGGCAGCACCCAACTCGTCAGATCCTATCTCGGGGTCGCCTTCTGCATGCCCGCAGGACGGTGGTCAGAGAGACGGAAAAACACTGATAGAGTTTGGAACACCGAAGGGAAGCGCCCGGAGGAAAGCCCGAGAGGGTGAGTACGAAGGAAGCGTCCGTTCCTTGAGAACTCAACAGCGTGCCAAAAGTCAACGCCAGATATGTTGATGCCCCGTCCGTCCGGTTACGGATGGTCGAGGTTCCTTTGAAAAACACAGCGAGGACGCTGTGAACGGTCGGATCATTCCTCCGGCCGTTCCGCTCTCGTGGTGTCGACCGGATTACCGGTACACATTCACGGAGAGTTTGATCCTGGCTCAGGACGAACGCTGGCGGCGTGCTTAACACATGCAAGTCGAACGATGAAGCCCTTCGGGGTGGATTAGTGGCGAACGGGTGAGTAACACGTGGGCAATCTGCCCTGCACTCCGGGACAAGCCCTGGAAACGGGGTCTAATACCGGATATGAGCTCCCGCCGCATGGCGGGGGCTGTAAAGCTCCGGCGGTGCAGGATGAGCCCGCGGCCTATCAGCTTGTTGGTGAGGTAACGGCTCACCAAGGCGACGACGGGTAGCCGGCCTGAGAGGGCGACCGGCCACACTGGGACTGAGACACGGCCCAGACTCCTACGGGAGGCAGCAGTGGGGAATATTGCACAATGGGCGCAAGCCTGATGCAGCGACGCCGCGTGAGGGATGACGGCCTTCGGGTTGTAAACCTCTTTCAGCAGGGAAGAAGCGCAAGTGACGGTACCTGCAGAAGAAGCGCCGGCTAACTACGTGCCAGCAGCCGCGGTAATACGTAGGGCGCAAGCGTTGTCCGGAATTATTGGGCGTAAAGAGCTCGTAGGCGGCTTGTCACGTCGGGTGTGAAAGCCCGGGGCTTAACCCCGGGTCTGCATTCGATACGGGCAGGCTAGAGTTCGGTAGGGGAGATCGGAATTCCTGGTGTAGCGGTGAAATGCGCAGATATCAGGAGGAACACCGGTGGCGAAGGCGGATCTCTGGGCCGATACTGACGCTGAGGAGCGAAAGCGTGGGGAGCGAACAGGATTAGATACCCTGGTAGTCCACGCCGTAAACGGTGGGCACTAGGTGTGGGCAACATTCCACGTTGTCCGTGCCGCAGCTAACGCATTAAGTGCCCCGCCTGGGGAGTACGGCCGCAAGGCTAAAACTCAAAGGAATTGACGGGGGCCCGCACAAGCGGCGGAGCATGTGGCTTAATTCGACGCAACGCGAAGAACCTTACCAAGGCTTGACATACACCGGAAACGTCTGGAGACAGGCGCCCCCTTGTGGCCGGTGTACAGGTGGTGCATGGCTGTCGTCAGCTCGTGTCGTGAGATGTTGGGTTAAGTCCCGCAACGAGCGCAACCCTTGTCCCGTGTTGCCAGC